>NVVX01000057.1 GCA_002733545.1 Alkaliphilus sp. | reverse complement strand
AAAATGTAAATATCTATTATTTAGGGCACTACAATTGAGTTTTAGAAATACATTTGAGTATTTCCAAGTGTTTCAGATTGAAAAAATAGTAAAATCGCTGGTTTTTAGGGATTTTACAGGGAAGTTAGGTTAGCTAAATAGTTTTTTGCTCATAAAATCCTCCGTTATTATTATTATTACTTGCTTTATTCTACATGAAATACCCTGTTTATATGATAGTTTTTTATAAATTACCTATCTTATAGGGTATAGTACGGAAACCAACATGTTTGCTGCTGAATTATTACTAGATGATAATGATGATGTCAATGAAATTTTCAAACGGAATGTGATTTTTTCCCATCCTCAAAATACCTATATAGCGATAAAAATCTACTTTCCATTAAAATGCAATCTATGAATACCAGAGGGTATGATTTTAAAATTCCAACTGGACATGTCAGCTCGTTTTTGGGCGAACTATGAATTGTCAGGACTTGTCTGTTTTGGCAAGTTCCTTTTGTTTGTAATACCAATCCAAAAACTCACCGTGTAAATGCTTTTCTGCATCTTTTCTCAGTTTAACTGCCACATTGATATCAGCTGATGAACCTAAATAATATTTTTTCTTTTTAAATTGTATTTTTGCTTTCCATGATTTTGTAGTAGTATCATAACATACACCAACAACACCACTTGTATTATTACTACGTGGTTCTTGAGATAACTGATACACATCAGTTCCGTCAATATAATGATCCTTACGGGTCTCAAGTGCTTTTTTGATTGCTTTACTTCTTGATTCGTTTAACAGGCATCCACAGCTATTTGTTTTTCCGCTTTTAAGAGCTCCTGACGACACCTCGCAGATATTTCCGCAGTCACATTTACACTCCCAAACCTGCGAATTGTTTTTCTTTTGACCTGTACGTTTTGTCGCTGTTAGTTTGCCGAAACGTTGTCCCGTAATATCTTTGATACGGGATTCAGAACGCAAACAACCACAGCTCCTTATTGCACCGCTTAAAAATGCACTGGTTTTCACTTCACAGATATTCCCACAATCACATTTGCACTCCCAAACTGCGGAATGATTTTTAATTTTTCCTGTATATTTTATTGCAATGAGCTTTCCACCTCTTTGCCCTGTTATATCCTTTAACTTGCTTTTGGAGCTTAAGCAACCGCAGCTTTTAACTTTGCCATACCGCAAGAATTTTGACGACACAGTTTTTTCATTTCCACAGTCGCATAGACATTTACACATGATGCCTTTATATGTATTACATAATTCAAGAACAGTTAACATCCCAAATTTTTGTCCTACCAACTCATTATCTTTGCTCATAAAACACCCGCCCCTTACCATTTATTGGTTCTTTGTGCTTGCATTTCACGCTCAATACCGCATTTAAATTTAAAAGTTACCTGATGATTATTATAAATAATTCCCTTTTCAACGGTTTTAGCAAACAGATCTTTCCTAAAAGATTCGTTTTCAGTAATTCCAACTAACTCTTTTAAGGTGTCTAACCTAACTTCACTCTAAAATCTATAGATGCCTTGGAAAGCCATATTTCTTAATTTTTTTTGGTCACTACAAGCTACAATGATTTTTGTGTGTTCCGTATATTACTTTCAATAACACAAGTTCAGCTATCCATAAATACTTTATCATAAGTGCGGTACATTTAAAAGAATTTTCACTATTCATAGATTTTATTTAGGCACTACATTGAGATTTTACAAAATGAATCCACTTATTTCAACACTTTGAATTACAAAACGAGCATATTTCAGCGTTTTTATGGAGTTTTACAGGGAAATTAGGCTAACTCCCTTTGTCCAGCTTTATCTAGTACAATATCTTTGTACATAGTGTTACATCTTTTCTTTTACAAAAATATTACTCTTTGTAATTCTTCTCAAACCTCCAAGCATCCCGGCACATCTCTACTATCCCTCTTTTAGCTATCCAACCTAATTCATCATTAGCCTTACTAGCATCCGCATAGCATGATGCAATGTCCCCTGATCTACGGTCTACAATTTCATAAGGCACTTCAATGCCATTAGCCTCTTCAAAAGCTTTTACTAATTGCAATACACTAGTTCCTTTACCTGTGCCAAGGTTGTATATATGTAATCCTGATTCTAATTTGTCAAGTGCTACAACATGTCCATCAGCTAGGTCTACCACGTGAATATAGTCTCTAACACCTGTACCATCCTCAGTTGGATAGTCATTTCCAAAAACTCGTAATTGCTTCAGCTTTCCTTTTGCCACCTGCGTGACATAAGGCATCAAGTTGTTAGGCACACCATTAGGCGCTTCACCAATTAATCCACTTGTATGTGCTCCAACTGGATTGAAATATCTAAGAAGTGCTACAGACAAGTCTGGATTAGCTTTAACCACATCAGTAAGAATCCTCTCACTCATAGCCTTTGTTTCGCCATAAGGATTTGTTGTAGGTAAAAGTTTCATAGTCTCTACAAATGGTACTGTATTGTCTCCATATACCGTTGCTGACGAACTAAAGACGAATTTCTTTACGCCATATTTTCCGCATGCTTTAGCAAGAAACATAGTACTAACAATATTGTTATAGTAATATTCCAAAGGTTTTTCTACAGATTCCCCTACTGCTTTTAATCCTGCAAAATGAATTACTCCATCGATTTTATGATTTGTAAAAATGGCACCCATAGCTTCTTCATTCGTCACATCAATCTTGTAAAAAGTAATTTGATTATCGATATTCTCATTGCTAGTTTGATTAACTATTTCTTTAATTTTATCTATAGTCTCAGCCTTACTGTTGCAAAGATTATCAGCAATAATTACTGTATGTCCCGCTTCTAGTAAAGCAACACAAGTATGTGAGCCTATATATCCGGCACCGCCAGTTACTAATATGTTCATAGCATTTGCCACCTCCGCTTTTCTATTTGGTTCTAATACGTTAAGTATTTAATTGCAAATAATTGTTTTGGTTACCTTGAATGAACTACTAAAACCTCTTCCTAACAATTTCAATCCCTTTATTCGTTATCATCCTTACTTCTTTAATATTTAGAAGATGGCAAAGAATGAAATATACTAATGCTCCCACAGCTACACTACTCGCAAGTGAAAATGCGTTAAGTATAGTTGTTCCTACAAAACGTGTAATCATAAAGTTGTACATAAAAAATACAACTACACCCATAATCGCTGATGAAATACTTGCTTTTATAAAACAGTCTAAAATGCTTTTACCACCTATATTCCCCATTTTTTTCTTTAATCCCAAAATCAATAGTATTGCTGAAACACTTAAAGCAATACTAGTAGCTAATGCTAGTCCCCCATGTGCTAAGTAGTTTATTAAGATCAAATTCAGTACAATGTTAATCACTACTGATACTATCCCTACGTACATTGGTGTTTTAGTGTCTTGCATAGAGAAATAGACTCTTTGTAGTAGTGTAGAAGTTCCAATGCCCACTAGTCCTAACGAATAATATATTAAAGCAGTTGACGTCATCTGCGTTGCAGTCGCATCAAAAGCGCCTCTTTCAAAGAGTATTTGTACTATTGGTGTTGATAATACAAGAATACCTGCGATAACAGGAATTGTAATTAATAGAATTAAGTTTATCCCGTACTTTGTGACATTTCTAACCGAATCTATATCATTCTCGCTTGCGCTTTTAGATAACATTGGGAAAACAACTGTAGTGATTGATACAACAAAAACCCCTAAAATTAGTCCATTTAGTCTAAGTCCAAAATTTAGTGCTGATATACTTCCCGCAACAAGTGTCGAAGCTAGCGTTCGATCAATGATAATATTTACTTGATGCACCATAACGCCTGCAATTATTGGTCCAACCAGCAGAAAGTTCTTCTTTAAATATGGGTCTTTAAAGTTTATTCTAAATCTATACCTAAATCCATTTTTATAGACTGAAGGTAGTATAAACAGCAATTTTGCAATTACCGCAAATACTGCCGCAATCATTAATCCTCTAATTCCAAACCTAAGTGCAAGAAAAAACAGGAAAAATAAATAGACTGCATTAAAAGGAAATCCGATTGCAGCTGGTAAAGCAAACTCATTATTGCTATGTAGAAATGCCACAAATATATTAAATGCCCCCATAAAAACCGACATAAGCAATGCTATTCGAGTAAGTTCGACTGCAAGCCCAAATTGTGCTCCACTAAACCCTTTGGCTAATAGGCGAACTAATAACGGAGCGAATATGATTCCTAAAATTGATACTACAAAGAGCCCAATTACTAACACATTTAGGATATTACTAACATACTTGTTCTTTCTATCCTTGCCTTCCTTCGTTTCTATCTCTGCTAAAACAGGGATTAATGTAGTATTAATACCTGTTGCTATTATCCCAACTACAAGTGCTAGAACGGTCATAGCTATAAAAAAAGCATCTGTTTCAGCCCCTGCGCCAAACTTATTTGCTATTAACATTTCTCTAAAAAAACCAAGAAATTTACTTGCTAGTGTAAATATCATTATTATTGTTGCTGATTTTGCTGCTTTTTTTATTGTTGTCATTTTGAGTTCCTTTTTCTTAAATCACAATGAATATATTTAAGATTAATTTATTTTCCTTACTACAGCAAAGCTAACTCCTGTTAACCTTTCTATTTGCCTTATTGATAATCCTTTATCCTTAAATATCTTAATCATCTTATTTCTCTTTCCTTTTTCAAAGTTTTGAATTTCACTCAAACTTCTAACGCATGCTATTTTTTTTACAATTTCGCTTGCTTCGCTATCATTAATTCTCGGTCTTTCGTTGTTCCCTAAGCATTTATCACTTTTTTCTTGTACACTGAATTTTTTAAACAATGACAATGCATTTTTCACATCACTAGAAAATAGACCGAGTCCAAACTTTGTGTTGCAAATCCCTTCTCTTCCTACATACTCCTGATAACTACTCCATGGACAATTCTCCGTATCTTTCTCTATCCCTGCTTTAACGGGATTCTGATGTATATATCTCAATACTATTAAAAAATATCTGTCATTCTCAACTACCTCGCTTTTATATCTATCTTGAAACAAATGACCAGTTCTGTTGTATTTCTAATTATACCAGTATACGTATTTTGCTCCTATTCTTCTAAAAACCATTCCTAGATCTTCTTTTCCTTCTTTTATTAATAAATGTATGTGATTGCTCATAAGACAAAAAGTATAGATTTCATATCCACACTCTTCTCTATACCCTTTAATTATTTGAAGAAATTTCTCATAGTCTTCATTGTCCTCAAATATTATTTGTTTGTTTATTCCTCTTAACATTACATGATATATTCCTGTACTACTTTTCTCTCTTGCTCTTCTTGGCACAATAAACACCTCTGTTTTACTTTGTCACAACACCGAAGGTAAGTCAACACAAAAGAACCGTCCCCTTGTGTTTTTTACGGATTTTGACTTGTTGTTATTGAAAGTTTTTTACAGTTTTCAAAATGGATATTAGGCGTATTTCTACTAATTCCTATAATAAAATATTGCTAGTTTTTAAATGATTACATCTGAACTGTAACGCCCAATAACCTCTTTTTCTTTCTTAAATTGCAATATGTCATATTTCGTTTTTTGTTTAACCTTTCTGCTCAATCTCGAATTATGGAAGCTTAGCTTTATGACATTACTCTGCCGTCCCCTTGATCCTCCACCTAGATTCCTTTGCCGCCCCGTTCGGTTCATCAATGAAGACGGTGCAAGACTCGCGACAGCCATCCTGTGCTAGATTGCATGAAAGATCAAAGAACATGTTTTCTTGATCAATGTTAACCTCAACTGATCGTTTCGAATTTTTTCTTTACTTATGTGTGACGACAGTCACATAGCTTAGCGCTAACATTAGCCAAAACCAGGCAAAAATTTGAAGTTCTGCTACTAAGCCTGCAACACTTAAAAATATCACTATGGCTAGCGCAAGAAAGCGATGAACAGTATCCTGGCATCTTAATGCATACCAAAAAGAAAAACCGAGGATTAAAAGTAAGAGGAGCAATCCTACAATTCCCAATTCCCCCAAAACACTAAGATAGATGCTATGGGGCCATGGCGACCAAATAATCAAATCCTCTCGAAGTAGAGACCGATACTGCTCAATAGCTACGGGGAAGTTTCGTAACCCAACTCCAAAAAAAGGGTTGTGCTTGGCCATTTCCCACCCTACTTGCCATATGCCCATCCGTAACCCCATTTGGTTTTCAATTGCATACTCAAATGTGGCGCGCTGCCTAACATTGTGTATCATATCTGTCGGAATAAACTTCGTGAAGCTAATAACATAAAAACCCACTACACACAATAAAGCTGTTAGGATAACACTAGGTATCATCCGCCTCCACGAAACTGGCTTTGCAATCATTGCTGAAATTGCTAGAGCAGCGGCTATACTTAACCAAGCCATCCTGCTACCTGAAAGCATGAGAGCAAGCAAAAGCAAAGAGCTTGCTGCAACAATCATTAATCGAAGTGAAAGTCTCTTAGTGGTCAAGAAGAAATATAAAGAAACTATAAATCCAACTGCCATATTTGCACCAAAGAAATTCGCATTCTGATCAGAAAGTGCAACAGCGCGCTGTAGTAAAAAAGCACTCCCCTGAAAACTTCGAAAAATTGCAATGGTCGCTGCAAGTACGCCTCCCAAGAGAAAGCTTAGTGCAAATCTCCGGAAAACTACTATTGTAGTAATCGAATTAATTATCACCAAATAGATACCTATAAAAAATAAATAGAGAGTAATAAGCTCCCAAACTGTAAAATGTTGGAAAGATGTAGCTCGTGACCATAACACTGATGCTACTCCCCAAGTAATAAAAAGGACCGCACACAGAATAACTCTGTTAAAACGAATAATTACCTTTCGAGTTGCTAAGATATGGAACAACCAACTCACTATAGCCGCAGAACCCATAAGTCTAACTGTTGTCACGCCACCAGCGATTGTAAAGTCTAGTGGAAGAATAAAAACCGTGAGATAAATGCACCATAATGTAATGCCATTTTTTTTATAACGTATATTCTTCATTAATCCCTCGTCCTTTCTAGCTCCGAATTGGATTTGAATTATGTGGAAATTTTTCGCTCATTAAACCAATTATCCCCTGTGTGGTGGTGTTAGGCGTATTCATAAATCGAATATATGCTCGTTTAATAAAGAAACTAACCTGAATCAGTGAGATATATATGCTTAAAAACTTCCACATATAAAAAACAATATTTCACCAATGATTACCAATATTATAACCGTTATATAATAATTTCGCTAAAATTATTCGAAAATCACTTTCAATCACTCTTTGTATTTTGTTTTATCCAGCAAAATTCCCACTAACGCTAACCCAGTTGAAGTTATAAGTCGTTCGTTTCCGAACTCTATTTTAAACCTCTAGTGTGGCTCACAGATGAATTTTATTTTACAGGCTTTTAGAATTCTTTTATACGTACAATTTCATTGATTTAGGATCAACTTAACCGAATCACCAACAACGTCGTATATTAACCATCTTTATGTATGATGCTCTGCTTAATAATGCGAGCAATCCTCTCTGAACTGCGGCCATCGACTACCGCAACGTTATCCTTAGCCCAGCTTTTTAATAAAGCTTTTGCTCTATCTCGGAACTTTATGTCATATAATATATCGTGAATCTTAGCAAATTCAGTTTCGGATTTAATTTGCAGCAAATCCTGACTTGAGGCAAAGATCGACCGATGCTGGTCATTAAGAATATTGATGTTCAGTAGTGGCGTTCCAAGCAAGGCAGCATCAGATAGTGTTGAGGAAAAATGGCTTATTACCAAATCAGCTGCCCGCAACAATCGATCTACATCAATATCACGAACAACTTGATACCGATCGCTATCAAAAATCTTAAAATAAGTCGCATCTTCACGAGGATGTAGCTTGACTACAATCCGACATTCAGCAGGTAAATCCTGGAAGGCGTTGACTAGCAGCTTGTTAATACTGTCCATATAATCTGCACCATAAAGATGCTGAACTAATTGTGTGAAGTATACAACGATTTTGCAACTTGTATCCAAACCCAACTCACAACAAATCTCGGATTTAATCGCACCGATAGGTTCCTTGAGTAACTCATAAAGACGATCGTGACGTGGAATACCCGTCACAAGTACGCGCTCTCGGCAAATACCGTCCTTCACTAACTGGTTTTGCATAGCCTTGCTCGCTACTAGCACTTTCCCACTTTTGGAATAGCTTCCAATTACTCGACCTTCAAATAGAATCAATCGCTCCATCCCCAAAAAATGAAGAATAAATTGAGCCAACTTCGGAACTCTTGTCTCTGTATTAGCATTATCACCGCTGCGTACAGAGCCAAAATCGACAGGAACAATAATCAGAACAGGAATATGCATACGTTCACATGTATCAAGAATAAAACGAATATACATACCTCCTAGATCCGACGCCACTACAACTGAATCTGGCCGCTCATCTTGCAAATAGCGCTTGATCCGGTAATAGTTGATAAGGAACTCGAAGAACCGCATGGATTTTACAAATAATCCTGTTCCTTTCTGACCAATGCTGAAAAATGGAAGTTGTTTGAAGGGGCATTTGTCTTTTTTAAGACGTTCTGTCGGAAATTGCTTACTCTCATCAAATGACTTGCAATGCATGTGCACCATGTATCCTTCCATCCCAAGACAATTCAGACTGTCAATGATTTGCCGAAAAGAATCATAGCATAGATAGAAGAAATGGGGGAAAAATAGAGTTTTCGCTGTTTCTTGATTATTTTGTATCCTTGTTTCTTCATACTTCATAAAGAAGAACCTCCTTTAAAATCGAGTAGGAGGTAATTAATTAATTTAATTACCGTCCTCTCACACCACCAGAGCGTACGCTTCCATACTCGGCGGTTCATTAAAACAATCTTACTTTCTGGTACTGAGAAGATAGACTCTTAGGCTCTACTTGTGGTTCAAAATATAACTTTGCTACCATCTGTGCAATCCTATCTTGCACAGTGGGAATACCCAGTATTCTAGTTCCACCATTCTTCTTTGGAATTGCTACAGCTTTTACAGGTTTGGAGAAGTAACTTCCTGATGACATCCTATTCCAGATTTTATAAAGATTATTCTTTAATTTCTTTTCAAAATCATCTATAGACTGCTCATCAACTCCGTATGTTCCCTTGTTTGCTTTAACTTTCTCATAAGCTGTCATTACAACTCTTTTAGAGATATTAAACGGCTTTGTTTCTTTCATAAGCTCCTCCTCCTTTCAAAGTTAACTCATTCTTGAAACAGGATAATTCGGGTCCTTCGCTCCATTTCCATTACAGAAACTTCTTCACTACTACAACCCAATCTGCCCCCATGACTGCATCGGTACTCTTTTCTTGCGGTTCTTCCGCTTGAAATGCTCCCTTAACATAAGTCCGTGGGTTCCCACGTTCCGTACAGACGCCTATGTTAAATTCATGCCACCTTTATGCCGTCCACCACTTAAACAGTAAACAGGTTTCCTCTAAGTTTATCCCAGGTTAACGACCACCCCCTGGTTTTGATGGAATCTTTACGCTTTCGACATTTTCGTAAGTGGTTCACATATTCATTCATCTCTTTAACACACACCTGACAGTTATAACTGCCTTTTCCTTAACGCTCAATACCATAGCTTTTGTCTACAGCACCTTAAGGTGGTTTGAAACCTCCACCTGTATGGCGATTTCGGTGGACCTACCACCATCATCTATACAGCATAGCTGTCTTCAAGTAGCTTACGCTACTTGGACACGTCTTCGTGGCGCACTGTCATCTGCGTTGCTACCTCATCGAAAGCTCCTCTTTCAAATAATATACGAACTATCGGTACTGACAAAACTAAAATACCTGCAATCACAGCCGCAACCATTAATCCTCTTATCCCAAATCTATTTGCCAATAAGAATAAGAAAAACAAATATATTGCATTCATAGGAAAACCTATAGCTGCTGGGATAGTAAATTTTTCATTGTTATGTAAGAATGCTATAAGTGTAGTATATGCTCCTATAAATGCTGTCATTATTAATGCAATTCGCGTTAGTTCAACTGCTAGTTCAAATTGTGCTCCACTAAATCCTTTAGCAAGTRTGCGTACTAACGAAGGCGCAAATATCATGCCTATTACAGCTGTTATTGGCAAAATTATTACTATAACATTTAGAATATTATTAAGGCATTCATTCTTTTCTTTTTTACCTTTTTTCTCTTCAATTTCTGCAAGTATAGGTATTAGGGTGGTATTTATTCCTGTAGCTATAATCCCTAACACAAGTGCAGAAACAGTAARTGCAACAAAGAATGCATCTGTTTCTGCTCCTGYKCCGAACTTGTTTGGCTATCATGACTTCTCTTAAAAAGCCAAGAAATTTACTTCCTAGTGTGAATATCATTATTACTGTTACTGATTTCGCTGCTTTTTTTGCTGTTGTCATTTTAAGTTCCTTTTTCTTAAATCGTAATGTATTATTTTAAGATTATTTTATTTTTCTTATTACACCAAAGCTAATTCCTGTTAATCTTTCAATTTGTCTTATTGATAATCCTTTAATCTTAAATTCCTTAATTAACTTGTTTCTCTTTTCTTTTTCAAAATTCTGAATTTCATTCAAACTTCTAACAGATGCTGCTTTTTTTATTATTTCTGCGGCTTCTATATCGTTAATCCTAATTCTTTCTATATCTCCTAGGCATTTATCACTGTTTTCTTGTGCATTAAATCTTTCAAATAATGATACTGCA
>NVVX01000001.1 GCA_002733545.1 Alkaliphilus sp. | reverse complement strand
ATTAAAATCTACTAAGCAGACCTTGCAATTAGATCTGCTGGCTAGCGCATACGCCAAATGAGAAGCAACTGTAGAAGACCCCTGCGAAAGAGACCACACTGTAATAACTTCCTTGAATAAACTTTCCACCGTATAATCTTTTTCAACTTTAGTTATTGTTTTTATTTCTTTTCTAGTTTCAAAATCAAAATCATACCTAGATGCATTTAGATATGTGTTCTTCATAGTAGTGATAGAATTAATGTTAATGATGTATTTCGCTACACCATTAGCTTCTTTTTTTGTTGGCAACACAATATCATATATTCCAAGGCGGACCAACTTTGCTAGAAGAATATCTTTCTCTTCTTTTCTATCAGTAGCCAGAACGATTATTTGTGCTTGTTCCTGTGTCATTCTTAATTTTTTTATTGAATTTAAAAAAACAACATCATCTTCAACTGCTCCTAAATCAATTATTAATTTTTCTATTTTTAATTTATAGCTTTCAGTAATTTCTCTAAAATCGAGAGTGTCCTTAATAACAACAGAAAAATTCAAACTCTCTAATTCCTGAACATTTTCTTTATATCTATTGCTCATATATGCAAAATTCAATACTCTCCCACCTTTCTATAACTCTAAATCTATTTTTTTAATTATTTTTTTGCAATTTACTCTTTGATATTTAAGAGCGGCTTCTTTGAAATCATTCACAATGTCCCACAAGACGTCTTTGTGAATGGGTATATCCCCCAAGTTTTTGATTTGTCCTAAGTTTTGTTTTTTTCCCATCGCTCTGTTAATGCTAATGCATTTTTCAAGTGTGCCAGAAGATAAGAAACAAGCATGAGGATATCTATTGACATACCATTTTCTTTCGTTTTCTAAAAATTGTTTTTTAAACTCTTCTTTCAACGGTTTATGATCTAGCGTAGACTTCACAAAAGCATTATAGACTGCTTTTCTATCAAAACCACTCCAATTAAGTTCATATCCAGCTTCGTTGGCAAGGCAACGTAGAAATTCACGAAGAGACCTACCGTTTCCCTCACGAAACGGATGTAGCATGTTAATTTCACCCGAGTAAAACGCCAATCTATCTGTATATTGATCAACTGTTACTTTAATGTCTAGTAAATTGTTTTCTTTTTTTAGTGCTGTGAAAATATAATCCGCTGTAGATTCTAAATGTCTTTCTAGTGCAAATAGAGTATTTCCTTTTGCAATGTCTACTGTTCTTAATTTTCCGGCCCATTCGTATATATCTTGAAAAATATATTTGTGTATGGTTTTTAGATGTTCTATATCAAAACTGCCTTTAACTGGAGAAATCTGTAATTCCCTAATTTTTTCAATTGTAATTATTTCTTCAGTCTTACTTAATTCGTCAAAATTTTTAATTCCAAACTTATTAACAAGCACATTTGTTTTTGGATAGCAATAAGCTTTATCGTAACTAAACATAGAAAACCCCCGCTCGTAAAAAGCCCCTACTTTTAACGTAGGAGCTTTTGATAATGTTTTCAACACATTTGATTTTTTTTCGCCTTTTTAGCTTTCTTAAGTGAATATTCAATATATTGTTCGTGTGTAATTTCTCCTCTTGATTTTTTTTTCATCATTTCAACTGTTTCATCGTCGATAAACATACCATCAATTTCTAAAGAAGCTCTCGCATTGTCAACAGCTTTTTGAATGTCTTCTTCACTAATTTTTTTCACATAAACACCTCCAAAACTAATATTTCACTGTCTTAATTATACCACAAAACACTTGATTTTTCAACACTATTCTAACTCGAACTTAATATCTTCTTTTAATTCCTTAATTGTTTAAAAGAAGATGTGTCTATTTTTTCTAGAAACAAAATTACTTCTTCTCCAACATCTACCAATTCTTTTTCTATTGTATTTTTTTGTGCTTTTTTAACAGCACTAATTAGTCTGTCTTTCGACAAAAACAAACTGTCATATTTTTCATAATAACTTTTCAATAATTCAAACCCATCTAAACTTAAATTATTTAACATAATCATCTCTCCATTTCTATTTTTTTAACTTTCTTTTGTGGACTCTTTTTTGCAGTTTCTTTTAGTTGACTCATGCTTGCATCTTTTAGATCTGCCACAACAAATCTAAGAAGTCCATATTCTCTTTCTTGTCCACTATTTCTTATTTTGATTTTTTCAAGCTTTTTGTATTTCTCTTTAATTTGATTTATAGAAGCAAATTTTAGCCCACTACTTTCCTCAAGCTCAACTATGGCTGCGCAAGTCCCACTGCTAACAAAATTAATTTCTGGTGAATCTAGTGAGAATCTGCTTTTGACATTTTCAGCCACTGTTTGCATTGTTTTAAGTTTAATTTCGGCATACTTATTTTCTACTTCTTTAAAATTATCAGCAGAACGAGAACCCTTAGCTAATAAAAAATTAAAAACGCCTTTTTCAATTTCTAGACCATGTGTCAATCTTAATGCTTGTGGAGTTTTTTCTCTATTTTCATAATACCCCACCGTTTGAATTATTTCATTCTTATAGAGCTTTTCGGGTTTTTTAGAGTAACTATATCTATCTTTAACTTTATTTAAAACATCATCTTTAGTTTTAGTAATTTGTGTTTCTAAATTTTGACTCATGGACTTTCCTCGCTTTCTTGATTTTTCAACACCTCTAATATATTTTTTGCTAATAACTTGTCCTCTTCTTCACTAAAAACTTCCTGAACAATATCTGAAAAAGATTTTGAACTTATAGAGACAAAAGCATGATGCGTTGTAACAATCTCAATCTCTTTTTCTTGTATAATTCCAGTTCCTTGACAACTAGAACAATTAGCACCTAAAAAATCTAACCCAGTTCCCTGACAAGAAGAGCACTCAACATCTTTAGTAATAATTCTTTCTTCTTCTCTTTCTTTTACTCTGCTGTTTTTGATTAAAAATTTTCTAGCTGTTTTAATAACATCTCCTTCAGACACGTTACTAAAATCTTGGCTTAAAAGAACCGCATCTATTGCGGCTAAATATCTCCAGTCCAAACTAAAATTATTTGTAACGCTAAAAGTATCAACATGATTTAATCTTGTTCTCTCGCTTTTAATCCAGCTGACAATTTCACTATCTATTTTATTAGGAGCGTTTTCGTATATTTCCATAGTAGCCTGCTGAGTATCTAGTGTTGTTTGATCTATTCCATCGCCGCCTAGCAGAAAAGAAGGAACGCTGGCAAGTAAAACAATAGGAACAACAACAAACAAGAAAAAAACAGCCCCCACAAGAAAAGAAATGAAAAGAACAACACTTAAGATGTTGTCCCCACTTACAAAGCTTAATGCGATTTTCTTAGCTAACCAAGCAAGTTTTAAAGCCACTAATTCCCACCACCTTTTCCAAACAGCTCAAACTCAAAATCACTTATTGAAACAACAACATGAAGTCTTTTTGAACCTGCTATTAGAAGACCATGCCCACGTCTTTTTTTAGCAAGCATATCTTCTTCAGCATCAGTGAGATTCATTAATTTACTTAACTCTTCTAAATTTTTTCCATCCGTACCCATAAAAAACTTGAAACACGGATTATCCAAAAGCGCTTGTCCATATCGCCTAACGGAAGGATCTAAAAAATCCACAACCGAATGAGTTATAACAAGCAAGCCACCCATGTACTTCCTAATGCGTTTTGAAACATTTCGCAGAAATTGCAAAGATCTTGGCACATCTGGATCAACTAGCAAATATGCTTCGTCTACTACTAATAAGACTCTTTCTTCTCTGTTTTTTGACAATTGTTCCCACGCCCAAGTAAGCACATTAAAATACTGTGTTCGTCTAATTGAGTCATCTGCTTCTTGTAGGTTGTGTGTATCAAGAACAATAAAATCAGAGTTAGCAGTAACAGTTGTTGCTCCATTCCATAAGGAAGCATCTGCTCCAACAGCAGCGCTTCTAAGAAGCAAAGATAACTTGTCATATCTTTCTCTTTTTTTTTCGCCTAAACTTTTATCCAACGAATAATTAACAAAAAGTTCATATAAATCCTTAAGAACAGGATATTGTTCTCTTTTTATATTAGCTGTGTCAGTTGACCAAACGATGCCATGTTTTTTATAAAGCTCTTCTAAACTTTCTTCAATCATTGACATATCAATGTCATCTAAACTCTTTAAATATAGCTTAAAAAAAGATCTTAGCGTTTGAAAGTGAAGTGCTAGCGAACCTATACCATTACCTTTGTCGCAGAACAAAGAATCTTCATCTCCATCATCATCATCATCATCTTTTGGAACATCTTTAACTTGGAGAGGATTAATTTTTCCGCCTTTTCCGCCTCCACAATTAACCCACTGTCCTTGCACATTTGCGCATAGGTCTTGAAACTCTCTTTCTGGATCTATTATTATTATCTTTGTCCCTTGACTCCRCTCATTCAGAAGGATATGTTTAATGGTTGCTGACTTGCCAACTCCTGGCAATCCTAAAATGGTCCAGTTTGAGTTAGTTCTGTCCTCCCCACGCTTCCATATGTCCAGAAGAATTATTCCACCAGTATTTTCCTTTCCTAATACAAAACCACTCAAGTCATTAATTCCTGACGAATTAAATGGGAAAGCAGCTGCTAGAGTTGATACTGGCATGTTTCTATCTCCAATTTCTTTTACTCTTTTTGTATTTTGCGCAAAAGGAGATATAGACAAAAGAGACTCTTCTTGCGAAAACATAGCAACTCTTGCTTTCATCTTAGAGCCAGCCACTACCGACTGTACCCTTTTTGTTCTTTTTTCTAGTTCTTCTACATCCTTTGCAACAATCATAATAGTCACATTCACATAAAAAACATTTTCTTGCTCTTGATCTATTTTTTTAAGTAACATCTCCGCATCCTCGTATTGCTTTTCAGCTCTTTGAATAGAAAGCGCRTCTCCACCTGTAGCAATCTTTCCCCCAATTTCTCCCATGCTTTTATTTATATTCTCCAAAAGAGAAAGAGAATCCGTGGGATMTGCGTGAATAGAGCAAACAACACCCTCTAAATTAGAAATTCTTGAAAGCCACGCCGCACTAACTGCGTTTGTGTATTTGGTTATAATTAACGTTCTAACAACGCTTTCTCCAAAATCAACATAAGATTTATGAAAATTAATAGCCAGTGGTGTTACTATATCAAGTATGTTTTCATTAACTTTCAACTTATGCACCTCCCATATAGACAGGAGCAAGGCTCTTGTCTATTCTGTTTTCTTCAAAAGAAACCATTTCAGAACTTGTAAATAAAGATACAAGCTCTAAAAGCTCATCATTTTTTAAAACACGTGTTACTAGTCCAGCACGCACAAATTGACTTTGCAATTCATATATTTTTGTTTTAATTTCTTCTTCGTCTTTCGATTTTATTAATGAATAAAACCGTCTTTCCGTTGTTTCTCCGCTCTTTGATATTTCAAGAGCATTACTTATGAACTTTCTAAGTATTTGTTTTCTTATAAAATCACTTTCATATTGTGATTTGTTATTTAAAAATGACAAATAAGAATCCAAATCAACAGAACGCCCAATACAAAAAAACTGTATTGAGTTATCTAAACCATTAAGCTCTTCTGAAAAAGCAGCTATAATATTGTTTTTTTCTCGCTGTGACAATAACTCAAGAGATATGGGTTGAATTTGTAATACACAAACAATGTCCCCATTTTTTAAAAACATAAATTCATTTTCTATATCAGCAAGAGGCATCCACTGTTGAGCTGTTTTTTTCTTTTGTTCTTGTTCTTCATTTTTTTTATTTTTTTTTTGTTTTTTAGAAAACATTTGATCAACCTCCAATATTTTTAACATATAAAAGTTTTTTTTGACTTTTGCTGAATTTAAAAAACATCACTAAAACATCAATGAAACTTTGCGAAGTATTCGGATCTTTTCTGACAATAAAAAACGCTAGCGCTGCTGGAAAAACAACAATTATTACGCGCGCTATCATAGGAACACTTTTCTTTATAAAATATGTTGAGCCCTCGTCATTAACTAAAAGACTTTGCTCTTCTATCTTCATTTGTTCTTGCAAAGACAAATGATCATAATCAACAAACTCTTGCTCTGTTATAAAACCCAATAGCAAAGAAAAACCACCGAAAATACTAATGACGATTAAAACATATATAAGCTCTTTAAATCCAAAACCAGCAAAAAATTGAAAACGTGATGCTACATTTGCAGGTATTAAATATTTCAAAACACCCAACCTCCTGTTCTAAKAAAAGGCTCTAATTACTGCTATTAAGCCCACCAAAGTTACTGAAATAACAAGACCTTTTAAGACACTATTTGTTTTTTTTGAAAACATTAATATTGTTTGCTCATCAGTTGAAACCATTTTCATTAAAGAAAAATAAGCAATCATTACTATTGCTCCTGCTGGTATTAACAATAAGAGCCATGTTGTCCACGTCAAAACAAAATTAACAGCCACAAAAAAACCTCCATCTAATTCTTTTATTTTTTCATCATCATTTTTCTCATCATGAAGCTGCTTCCTGCTTGTCTCATTCCACCACCAACGGCACCGCCTACGCCAGTACTATAAGCAATTTGACGAACAAATTTAGGGCTTTTAACTGTTGCCCACATCCAACCTCCGACTAAAAGAAATCCATAGCTAGAAAGAAAACCTGTTGTCATAAGTGCAAGGACGCCTTGAAACATAAAAATCTGTATCGCATGAGCGGTACAAATTATAATCACTTCTCTAAGCCACGCGCTCCACAATCCTCTATTACTCGAAGTTAAATTTAATGCTATTATAGATCCCAAAACAGTCATCAAAGCCAAATTTGCCCCCCTGATGGTCGACTGAAAGGCAATAACTAATGTACATATTAAAATAAAAGCAACAATAAGAATGGCAATAGGAATTACAACTCCAGTTTGTACTAAAGCAGACAGTAAAATAGAATCTAAAGCTCCAGGAGTTCCAGTTGATAAATTTGCAACATCCGTAGCCACCTTAGTTCCGAACTTAAATATTAATTCCTCAATAATCCAGGGCATTGTTGCTATTATAGCAATTGATTGTCCTGTTCTAATTAGCAAACCTGTTGGATCAGCATCCGGGTCTCCTGATTGATACAAAATATATGTTTGAAAAATTTCATGCAGAACTTTGGCTGACAGCATAGTGATTGCCAAAACTTGCGTATAAAAAATGCCGTTTATAACCAAGGGCATATWAAACACCATAATTGATGTTCCCATAATATTCGCCAGTATTGTCGCAAAGAAGGTAATAACGTCTTCTAAGAGACCAACCAATAAAGTTGTAATCCCATTTCTTAATAAAGTACCAATGTCAAACATATTTTCACCATCNNWTCAWACTANCTRCWWTCWTATATCCATCTCAAGATTGCAATAGTTTGATAGTTTTTTAATAGAAGCTTAGAATTAGGGTAACAATTCCCACAGACCCCATACCGATAATAGCTGATATTAATACATTTTTCATTTTTTTGTTTTTATCAGCTATTATACTTTGATCGTCGCACATGCTCTTTTGAAGAGCAAAATAAGTAAGAGTCGCACCAGCGCAAATAGGAATTAAAATAAGCAGCCACGTTGTGATGGCTTGAAATAAACTAACAGTACCACTAATAATGTCTGGCATTTCTATTACACCTCCTATTCTAGAAAATCAGAAATTTCTTCCGATGTTTCTTTATTTTTAACACCTAAAAACTTTACCTTTTCTGCTACAACTTCTGTTTTGTAACGCTTTTCATCGTCCTTAATATAAGAAGAAGATCTAAGCTCTCCCTGTACGCAAACCGATGAACCTTTAGCTAAGTAATTAGCACAATTTTCTCCTTGTTTGCCCCATACCACAATGTTAAAAAAATTTGCGTTCTGCTCGCCACCATAATACGTGTTAACAGCAATTCCAAAAGTGGCAACTGCTTTAACAGAATTTGCTTCGTTCTTTTGAGTAATAAAGCGCAGCTCCACATCTCTAGTTAGATTTCCAACTAACAATACAACATTCACAAAAAACTCCTCCTTGATTATAAGAAATCTTCAACTTCTTCAGTTTCAGATTTCACCACTTTTATTTTTTCTTCCATTTCGATTTCTTCTGTTTCTTCTTCTGTTTTCACTTTTAACTCAAGAACTTCAGATAAATCAGGCATCCATGTATATAGTTTTTCTTTTTTCCTTTTAACCTCCTTTTCCCATCTTTTCTTAATTATTTCTTTGTTTTTCACTCGATCCAAACTAAATCCAAGCAAAAAATTAAAATGATAAGAAGACAAATCTGGCATTTCATACACAGCAGGGAACTCTCTCGCCCGAAGAACCAAAGACTTACCTTCTGGAAATCTTAGTATTTCATCTGCCATTAAAAGAGCACGACCTGTCATTCCCATACTTATGCCAGAGCTATGCCCTCTCTCTTGCACGTTTCTGCTTTCGCTTTCTGTTTCAACTGTGTATTTGCCGGTCTTCTCAGAAATTAATTTTGCAGTCTCTAAATCAGAAGTAATTAGATATACCCAAGTATGACAATTCCCTAAAATAGTTTTAGTTGTCTTTTGGTATAATCTTTCAATTTGTGCTATGTCTTGCACTGCGAGCGTAAATCTAATTCCTCTCCCCCCTGCAACGGTGAGCTTATTTGAGAAATTAGGGATAGCTGGTAAATTACCGAACTCATCCAATATAAAATTAACTCGCTTTAAAATTCTCCCTCCTTCTGTGTTTGCTAGCTCCACTAGTTGCTGGTAGAGCTGATCTATATAAAGAGTTGCAAGTACATTTCTTGTGCTTTTTTCATCGGGAACGATAAGAAAAACAGCTGTTTTTTCTATTCCAATGTTTTTTAGGTTATGATCTTGATTTGAAGTCATATTTACAATGTTGCTGTCTGAAAAAATCCGTAAATCAGTCAAAACCGTTGTAAAAAAAGAAGCCCTTGTTTTATATGGGGCTATTCCTGCTGCTGCAAAAGCAAGTTTTGCTGGGTGATCAGGTGAAAGTAATGAAATATAGTCAAGAAGCGGGATAGTTTCATCTGCTAACGGCTGCCCTAGTGTCGCTAGCGTTTTATATACACTAGCCATACTGATTTCGTCTTTGTTTTTAGCATCAAATACGTTTAATAAAATTAGAGAAGCAATAACCGACTCAGCTCCGTTTTTCCATATAGGCTCTGATGAAACAGAAGGTGTTTGGTTGACTATTGTATGTGCTATATCCCATGCCATTTCAATTACTTTATCTTTCTCTCCTTTCACTTTATATTCATATAACAAATCTAGTAAATTCCACTGATTGCCCTTGGCTGGTTCTCGCAAATTAAGAGAAACAACTTTGTACTTTTCTTTACGCAAATATTCCTTTGCAGAGATATATAGTTCACCTTTTGGATCTCCTATTACCATGCTTTCCTCAGATGAAGCTAAAGCGTAAATAGTGGGAAGTATTAATCTCCTGCTTTTTCCCGACCTAGTAGCTCCAACTATTAGCGAATGAGTATCACCACTTCCTAGCCAAATCTTTTCTTGATCTCTTTTTTTTTTCATTCCTAAAACCAAACCACTATCATCTTCTGTTAACTCACCTCCCTTCCAGACAAACGAAAATTTATCTTTTTCTTTTTCGCTCATCCATCTGCTAGTTCCATGCTGACCTGCTCCAACTGAATCGACGCTTCCAATGTCAGCCATTAGTTTATTTTTTTTTTTGATTCCTTTTGTGTCCCAAAGAAGTAACAAAGACAAAACTGTGATAGAAATTTGCAACACCAAAAAAATATTTCTAAATCTAACATCTACCAGTAAGCTTTTCCAGCTTTCTACAATCCCAAAATTAAACCACATTTCTGGTGCTGTAGAAAAATCTCTAATAATAAAATAAGAGAACTTAATTAGCCATGGGAGAAGTATAGCACTTGTTATTATTATTGAAAAAACAACAAACAGCTTGATTTTTTTAGCTCTTGTAATAATAATCACTCCATTTCTTCTTCGTGGAACATTCCACTAGATTTTTGTTTTTTGTTTTGTTCTTTTTTTGCTGCTTTAGACATATCTTTTGTTTGTTTTTTAGATGCGTAGATTACATCCATTTCTGTTTTTTTCTCTTGCTTGCGAAGAGCATTCCACACTCCTTGCCACATTTTATTAACACTTGAAACTAACCCTAAACCTGCTTTGTTAAAATTTTCCCAGTTCTCTCCTCGAAACATCCACTTTGGAGTTTCTTCTTCTGTAAAACCCAGAGATTCAAAGGTTTCTTTCCATTCTTTTGTGGAAATAAGCGTTGTTTTGTCCCATAGATTGTTTTCTTTTACCGTATCATGCGCTTTATCTATTATTTCTTTCAGTCTTTCAGTCGGCATTTTATTTGCTCTTGCATTCCAACTTTCAATAATGCTTGTTGTTTCTTTCAAATTAGCACCAGACACAAGCAGCATGGTTGATAAATTTTTAATTGTTTTTAGTTTTGTATCGCTAATACCACATACAGACCTTATGTCATCGTAGGTGGTTTTTATTTCTTCATACTCATCGTTTATATATTTCCCAACTAAAATTCGTTTTCCGTTTCTCTCTATTTTGCCTACATCAACATTGTTTTGCGTGCGATCAACTACCTTAGCAATTTCGTTTGAAAATATAGAGCTTTCTCTTTTAAGTTTGTTTTCTTTAACTGTTTCTAATATTTCTTTGTATTTGTAGTATTCATCCGTATTTTTGTAACCATTTCCATCGACACTAATGAGCCCTAATCTCACTAAATAAGAAACCGTTTTATCTAAAAGTCTTCTCTCTGGGACGAGAATGTCTTCCCTTTTTTCAGCACCATTTGTTGTTATTTCATATTTATCTTTTTCTCCTTTTAAATAATCTTGCTCTTTAAGATTGTCTAATCGCCAACAGATATAGCTTACTTGTTTTTTAGCTTCGTAGTTTGGTATATTCTTTTCTAATACAGCTCGTATATCCGCTTGTTTTAAAGAACCTCCTTCTTTGTATATTTGATACAAAAGATTTTTGGTGCTTAATATATCTGGTTTTATCTTGTAAAAACCAGTGTCTTCATTTTTTTCAATAAAACCTTTTTTAATTTGTGTATGCAACGTATTTGAAATCGTTCTAAACTTTTCATCTGTTTTACATATTTCTTTAAGTTTTTTATCATCCAAAAGTCCCTTCGATTCTTTAAAATAGTATTTAAGTTTATTCAACTCAATCCCTAAAAGATTCCCTTCTTTTGTACTACTCAAATTCCCTTCACTATCTATCGAAACATATTTTTTTGTTGTTTCGATAAAATCAGTACTAAGTATTTCTGAGAACTCATGAAAGTAACGCTCTGCTGTTTTATTAAGAATTTCTTTGTGTAGGACTTCACTTAAATCTTCTTTTGTTAGAATTTTATCTTTTGAATTATCAATATAAGAAAGAGTTACATTCGCATCATATCTAGTAAATTCCATTTTATTAGAAATATCAAATGCTTCTTTTCCTTCTGCTGTGAACATATATTTTTCTTTTTCCTCGTCGTACTTAAAAAAGTCCAACATTTCATTTACAAAAGAATAAGCTCCCGTTTTCTTGTCTAGAAAAACATATCCATTTAATGTTAATTTATTAATGCGATATTTAAGCATATCAATTTCTTGTTCTGCTTTTTCTATGTTAGTATTTAGTTCATTGTCAGTATATCTTTCATATATGTTGTTTTCTAGTTCTTTGAGCGTAATTTTGTTCTTGTGTCCAAATTCATCCCGTACCCTAACATCATAGTGACCAATTTTAAATTCTTCTGGATCTTTATCTCGAAGACTTGAAAATATGTTTTTGTTTTTCAGAAAATCGTCCAACCCGATGTTTTTTTGAATCTCTTTTGTTTCGAGAAATTTAAAAATTTCTTTTTCGGTTAAGTCAAGCTCTTTAATTTTTAAGAGCTCTGTTTTCCCTTTATCTGTAAGAAGGTAAGTTTCTCTTATCTTCCAAAAAAACCCTTTTTCGCTAAGCACGCGAAACTTTTTTTCTAACAAGCGGGAATCTTTTTCAATTATTTTCTTGGTTTTTTCAAAAACTTCTTCTTCTGTGTTTCCAGAAAGTTTTAAGACAGACAAATGTTTATCTATTGTTTTTGTTGTGGATAATGTTATTACTTCAGCTTCATCTTCATCTTCATCTTCTTTAACCTGTTTTAAAATGTTTAACAATCTGTCTCTTTGACAATTAATACTTTCTCTCTTAGCAAAATTATTTAGTGTTTCTAAAACATGTTCTTCTTTTTCACCAATTTTAATCAAAGAAAAACAAAGATTTTTCAATACTTTTGTATGTTCTGTTGCTAGATTTATGCGATTATTCATGTTCTTAATAATAACGACTGTTTCACATGCTAAATCATCATCTACGACAAAAATATTTTCTCTTTGCACTTCTACAGCTGCTCTTAAAATTATCTGCGATATTCTTTTTTTGATGTCATTGTGTGTGTTTTCCATAGCTTTTTTAATCGCTTCGTCTTTCCCGGTATACATTCTTGTAAGCTTTTCGACAGAAATTAAGTTTTTAGTAAGAGATGCCGAAAATTCAGGCTGTTTTAGTAGGTAGTCTGCAATAATATCTACTTCCTCTTTTATTTCTTCTGACATAAACTTGAAATTTACCCTTCCCTTGCCTGGCAGGCTTTTACTTAATGCCTGCAGTTTATTTATTAGTTCATTTTCTTGCTCGCTGTAAAGTCTTGGAGCAACACCTATTTTGATTTTTTCATTTTGCTTGTCACTTTTCAAAATGCGGGCAATGTTAGATATATTAACCCCTGCTAAATCCCTTAAAATATCACGACTAATATTTTTCTCTAATAGTAATTGAAGCCGTTCTTCTTCAAAGATTTCGTCTGTGTACAGTTTTTTAATTTTATTAAGAGAGTTAACGCTAATAATACCAACTGTTTTTTTGGGTTCTCTTTCCCAAAAAACTACATGCGCATGAGGATGTCCCTTTTCCATATGAATAGCCGCACACCACTTAAGATTAGTAAACCCAATCCCCATTTCATGCGCCATATCAGGCACTTTTTTTCTAAGCATATCTTGCCATTTTCCCTTAGACAAAAAACCTATTTTTTCAGCATCTTCTTCTCGAAGAGAGACAATGGACCGCCAAACAAAGCTATCCACTTTTCTTATCTCGTTTTGTATCTTTTTGGGATCCACTATACCTTCTTGCCCAAAGAGCCCGTGAGAATTAGTTCTTTTGTCGATATAATTAACATATGTTTTATTGTCAGACCCGCCAACAATTTCTTTGTGTAATTCTTTTTCTAAGTCTTGTTCAGATATAGTTTTATCAACACCAGATCTTGTTGCAATATAACCTATATGGCTTATATTTTTGCTTGTGCTATCCTTGAAATTTGGATGTTTAAATGACATCTTGCAAATAACCTTGCTCAAAAAATCAACACCCTTCTGTATTTTTTCTAGTAAAATTACACTTTGGATAATTAGAACAACCAAAAAAATTTCCATATTTTCCGTGCCTAGTAATTATTTTTTTCCCACAAATAGGACAATTCTTTGTTTTGTTGGTTGTGGTCACAATTTCGTCTGCTATTTTTTTAGTACTGTTTTGTCTCATTATTTGAACAAGCTTGTTGCGATCTATCAACTCTACATCATTTGCCTTAGCAAGCTCAATCGCATTTTTTGTAAAATAATTGTTTGTAATAACCACCCCACTATCAGCATTGTAGTAGCGTAAAGATCCTATTATTTCTTGTACAGCTTTGATTCCAATTTTTGACGAATACCTTTTAGCCTGAACAGCTACAACTTCGTCGCTCTTTCTAATAATTAAATCAGCACCATAATCATTACTTGTTGCAGTTATTTTTCCGCGATAGCCCAATGCCCTATAGTGAGCCAATAGGAAATTTTCAAATTCTACGCCTTTCATAATATCTACTATCTTGATTCCGCTGTTGATATATGCTCGTTGTTTTCTTTTTTTTAGATAAACAGAAAAAAGTAGCAGGAAAGCAAAAATTAAAAACAAGGGCAATAATAAAAACAACAACATGCTATACATTATTAAAATTTGTCCCCTTTCTGTTTTCAACATTGTTTCTCTTAGTTATAATTCTTGCTTATATTTAACTAAAAGTCTTTTTCAATATACTCTTTAGTGTTCACTCGTAGATATTCAGCAGCTTTAACCCTTGCCTTATCATACATAGTGCGAACATCTTTTTTGTTTTCTGCTGGAACTAAATCTTGCAATGCTTGGACATTCAAGAAAGCTGCTGTTGCTGCCATATGCCCACCTTTTGCAGAAAGAGCAGCAAGTCTTTCAACATGAACCTTCATTGCTACGTCAACTTGATGTCTTATAAGTTTTGCTATAGAGTCATCGTTTTCGTTAACATATTCCATCGCTAATCCCTTTCTGAGCAGCTGACGAAAAGTTTCTGCTTGGCTTTTATTGGTTTTATTTGCTATATTTTTAAGCTTTTCATACAATTCGACATCTAACCTCAAATGAACGGACTTAAATTTAATTTTCCTCACCTCAATCCTCACAAAAGCTTGCCTTTTCCCAAACCGTTTTGCCGCTTTTAGATTTCCCTATTTTTAAACAAAAAACATTTCCAATTTTAATGTTTTCATCTGACATATCTAAACTTCCTTTAGTAGGAGAATAAGGGATACCGCGACTATTTGCAGAAAAAACTGTCAATCTAACCTTCTCCTTGTTTTCTGTTAAAAAATAACAATGAAGGCATAGGTTTTTCCCCCATGTTTTAATTTTAAGTGTAGCGATATATTCTCCTGGATCTATATAGTTTTTGTACTCTTTGAATGGAAATTTAGTTTCTAGAAATTCCTGATACGAAAATGCTCTCCTATCTCCTAACAGTTTTGCATATTTTCCCATATTGAAAGCTCCTTTTTACACAATATGTAGTGATACCGTTTGTGGTATCACTACATAAAAAGTTGTATTGTTGTATAAATGTGTTATTATAATTGTTTCGCAGGCTTTGCCTGCGACATGTGGTATTACCCTTAACCAGCATTAGTATTTCAGACCCACAGACTTCGCCCTTGGTTGTCGTGGATCCTACTTAATTTTCTTCAATATGTTTTTTCCTTGTTGCGCTATTAATTCTTGCTGCACTATTAATTCTTGTTGTTTTTTAATAGCCCAAGGAATTTGTTTCTGCCTTTTTTCTTCAACCACATATCTGTCATATAGTTTTATAAAATGTGCCCGATCTGCCATTTGGTTTTCAGACATGCATAAATTTTTAAAACCGAACCTCATAGCAATTTCTCTAACTTCATCGTTCATGCTTTCCAAAGCTTTTTTTTCTTGGTAATAACCATATTTAGCAATAGCTTTTTTAATTTGTCCCCACGCTTCTGATGCATCCAACACAGGCTTTGTCGTTATTTCAACTAAAGAAGCCCTAACATCTGCAATTGTTGGTGGATAAATCATTTCAGCAATTAATTTTTTAGTGGCTATTTTCACTGTTTGCAGCGTATAGTCACTTAGCATTTCATGCCAAAGCAGTATGGTCTCTTTGACTGCTTCTTCAGACAAATTAATATAAAACCTTGGATAGGCAGTTTTTAAAATTCCTAGAATTATTGTTGTCTCTTGTTTTGTCACAAATCTTCACCTACCTCAGATTCTACGTTGTCCATTTTTTTAGCATACTCAAAGAACACATTCCCGCCAGTTTTATGTTTTTTTGCATTTGATTTATTATCATACTTACCTTCGCTTATGTTTATAATTATGTCTTCGCTTTTCATAATCCAATCAAACGTAGCTACCCACCCTCTATCATTACTGCCAGTGCAGAAACTACTACCTTCCACTTTTCTAAAAACGTCTGTTAGGATTATAAGACTATTGTCTATTTCTTTTAATCTACTAATGATTTTTTGTTTTCTTTGCTTTGTTATTTTTTGTATTCTTGGCAAAGAAGGACAATGTTGATGAAATAAATCAACTATAACTTGATAATCTTTGTGTTGGTGAATGAAAAACACCTCTAAATCTTTTACGGTCTTATCTATATCTATATCTATATCTTTCTCTATATCTTTCTCTATATCTTTCTCTATATCTTTCTCTATATCTTTCTCTCTCTCTATCTCTATCTCTATCTCTATCTCTGTGTAACACTTTTGCACAATTGCGTCACCGAGGGGTAACACCTGCGTCACATTGTGACACTTTTCTTTTTCTCTTTTCCTTCTCATTCTTTCAGCAGAAGAACTTTCAGATCCAATTAACTCTGGAACTCGCGTTAATAAATAATCGTCAGCCGTAATTTTTTCAATTAACTTATTTCTTTCTAAAAACGCAAGCGTCATTTTGATATTATCCTCATCCTCGTCCAGTTCTAATACTAACTGCTCTATAATATTTTCTTCGGTACCATCGTAATAGATTATCCCATTTTGTTTTATAGTAATTAATTGCATTTTAAGGTAAATTATTAAATAAGTATCTCCACCCGCAACTTTCCTAAGTTTTTTAATTTCTTTGCTCATAAAAAAATTGTCTTTCAGTTTCAGCCAATAGTATTTTTTCGTCATTTTTGTCCCTCTCCAATTACATGTTCATGATTGCACGGATGCCTTTCATTTGTTCGTCATCTGTTTGATTTCTCTCGTATTTCTTGTTTTTATTGTTGTTTGGTTTGTTGTAAGGTTTGCTGTCGTGTTTATTGTCAGGTTTATTGCCAGATTCATTGTCAGGTTTATTGCTAGGTTTATTGTAAGGTTTGCTGTTAATAATTGTACTGTAAATGTTAGAATTTAAGCCTTTCTTACTGTAAGGTTTATCGCAAGATTTATTGTCAGATTTGTTGATAGATTTATTGCTAGGTTTGTTGTAAGGCTTGTTGTAAGGTTTATAGTCATTTTTTTGTTCAAGCAGTAGAAACTCATTTAAAAACTTTTTAGTTTTTTCTCTGCTCCAAGAAAAAGTTTTCGCCAGAAAACTAATGCTTTCTACTCCATGCATTTTTACAAAAAAATAAGCGTCCATCTTGCTAAACTTTTCATCTTTCCTTTTTTTTGGTGAAAAGCTAGAGTTAAAAATATTATCAAGAACTTCAATTTTCACCGTTCTCAACCCCGAACATTCTTTCTCCTATCTCTGCAAATCCATCAGCATTAGCAAAACGTGAATTTTCTATAACTTCTAGTTGAGGCATGTGCTTTTTGAAGAAACTAGTGCAAAGGAAACTGCCACCGCCAGCAAGTGTAATATTTTCTATTGCTTTTATGTCGTACTCTAGTTTTATTTTTTCAACGATTTCTAACACATGTGCTTCAATTATTCTCTCTTCGTTGATTGAAACTTGTTTTCCATAAATAAACAAACCTTCATTTATAATTTTTTCAACTGTCCAAGAATTAAGATTTAAATCATATTCGGCGTTCAGCTCATTCGCTATTTTTGTGTTTAGCTTCATGACCCCCATATTGTATGTCGAATGCTTAAGAAGACTTCCATCCTCAAACAAGGCATTGTCTACGGAAAGCCCGCCAATATCAATTATCAGACACGAAGGTTTGTTTTGCATATAGAAAACAGCTGCAGCTTCTGGGAACACCGCAACATTTTCTATGATAATTGTTTTTTTCTCGTCTCTGATTTTCATTTTAATGATTTGATCTTCAAATATTTTTTTCATTTTATCTTTTTGTCTGGAAAAGTTTCCTATTGGAAGTCCAACAACCAGATTTGTTTTTATAAATTCTCCCTCAAAACTTTTTGCTATTGCAGTTAATGTTAATATTTTTGTTTCTTCGTGGTCCGCTTTTGCAAGATCGGTTGCGAAATTACCTTCTTCTCCTATTACATATTTCTTTCCATCTAGTTCTACTGTCATCGATCCATTCAAAATTAGATCGTTTTCTCCAATTTCTCTTACAGTACTTTTCACAGAAAAGCCAGTGCTTGTTTTTGTATACGCACTGCCTTTATCGACTCCTATTATTTTCATCATTTTAAAATTCTCCTTTCGTTCTAACCAACAATCTTATTCCTTGCTACAGCTGGCGTTGTTTTGAAATTTGACTTCTATCACGAAACCTCCTCCTCATTTTTTTCATCCTATAATAAAAAATTTCTGCAACTGCGTTTAAATTATATTCGTCGAAGCTCGCGTCACCAATCACCTCCCGGCTCTCTGGCTCTACCGCTTCCCCCTTTCTAAATGCTTCTTCTGCAGTTTTTCTGTTGTAGCGGACAACGGACGAGTTTTAGTTTCATTTTTTAGCATTCACCCCATAATATATTTTTCTTATTAGAACCTCTGCTACCGCTTGATAGCCTTCCAATCTTTGTGAAATTCTTTTTTTGACTCTTTTAATTTTCTATCGATATTTTCAGGAGTAACTCCATATTCTTCTAGCATATATTTTTTTAACTTTTTAAGTTTTCTTTCTTCGTATTCTTTTTCTATTTTCACCTTACACACCTCCCCTACTTATTTTTTGCATAAAAACCTGTCATGATAAATCATGTAATTTTCTCACCCTTTTTAATTTCTTGTTAATTTCTTTAATGTGTGAYTTYACRGAATTYASACTGATATTTAATTTYTCTGCTATTTGCTGATATTTCATAGCCYTTTSCCGCATRTCATATATTTCYCTTTGCTTTTTTGTCARTATAGCGAGTTYRTCGTGTTTTATTTTTATAATTCGMTTTGCAGCTTTTKWMWAMYMYCMAASMMSNTTTCKYAYATCCAWWTKMARSTTTTCAGCAATTTCTYTATWTGTSWTKYYYTTTYGWMGCAARAGWAKCWYTTCTTTTTGTTTAGTCGAAAGCCCATATACAGGATTTTGTATGTCGTCTACAGAAATTGCGTTGTATTCATGGTATATTTTCTTCTTTATCTCTTTCGTTGTTTCTGAGAGGCTGCTCACAATTTCGGAGGCTATTGATTTGTCCACTTGATCAGCAATAGTAACGACTTTTTTCTTCTCTTTGTAATTTTTAATGCTATATAGTGATTTCCTGTAATCTTGATGCAAGTCAATCCAACTAGTATTTTGCATTTTCATCTCTCCTTTTTGAAATCGCATAAAGAAAG
This sequence comes from Alkaliphilus sp., assembly GCA_002733545.1. GTDB lineage: Bacteria > Bacillota > Clostridia > Peptostreptococcales > NVVX01. The sequence continues at coordinate 220,045 of NVVX01000001.1, read as the reverse complement.
CAAAATAGATTTAAAAAAATATATTGAGTTTTTACTATCAAAGCAGCTTGAAAATCAGTGCCTCATCAGCATAACTACTCCACTTTTCAGTTATCATTCTTTCTCCATCAAATATTAATTTAATCGCCGTATTGCAAGAAGGACATTCTCCTCTTCCAAGATCAAGAAATCATTAGCTTTTTATTATATTTTTTGATATAATTTTCTTAACCAATTGTTTTTTTAGTATCAACTTCTTTTAGTTGTAGAACTTTTGTTAATGTCAACTGCACAAATGCATTTTTAGATATCCCTAAAATTTTAGATTCTTCTGTTATCATTCTATCTAATTTAGGAGTAAGCCTATAAGTAGCGCGCTTTTTAATATCGGGTGATGTCATCTTTTCGTCACTCCCTTCTTTGCTATCTTATCATGTCGTCACTTAGACGTCAATAGCTTATTTGAAGTTTTTTTATGGTATACTATAATTGATGTCATATAGACATCAAAACTTTACAAAGGAGATTTATTATGCCTTCTAACCTACCCAGATTTACACTCAGAATACCGCGTGTCCTTCTTCTAAAAATTAGCTATATTGCAGAAGAAAGTGGTCGCTCCTCTAACAAGGAAATAGAGGTTCTTTTAAGGGAACATGTAAAAAATTACGAAACACAAAACGGTGAAATACCCCTTGACCAACACATCTTAGATTATAAATTAAATAATAAATTTAAATAAACTTGGTGATAACCTTTTTTGAAAAATAACTTCACAAAACCTAAATTTTTATGTTATACTATAAAAGATATAAATTAGTAGTGATAGAAAAAGATCCTGCCAGAGTCCCCCTTTGGTGGGGTCGCTTTTTTTAGTCTGCTTATTCAAAAATAGTTTAAATAAGACTTGTTAACTCTCGTCTTTTCTCTCCAACACATTTTTTTTATTCAACATAGCGTTAAAGCAGTCATCAAAAAATATTTCTTCAATCGTTATTCCAAAATGGTCGGAAATTTTTTTTGCTATTTCAACTGGCATACTTCTTTTGTTTTTCTCATATTGATGGTATCTTTGTGGGGATATCCCTAATATTCTTGCCATTTCAGATTGAGAAATTTTGTTGTTTTCTCTAATACATACAAGCGATTTCATTTCTTTCACCTCTCTTCATTAAACATGGTGTTTAATTTAATAAAGCATACCATAAACATAGCGTTTAAGTCAAGACTTTTGTTTGAAAAAAATAATCTTTTCGTTTAAATTCCGAAATTATCCAAACGATAGTGCTATAATCTAAAACAACAGTATGTTTATTTTAGGCGGTGCGAGAATGTATTTTGGAGAAAAAATAAGAATGTTGAGAGAAGAAAAGAAAATGTCGCAGATAGAAATGGCTAAAAACTTACAAATAACTAGCCAAGCTCTATCGCAATACGAGTTGAATAAAAGAATGCCTGATACTGGCATGATACAAAAAATAGCAGACTTTTTTAATGTGACTACAGACTATATTTTAGGAAGAACAGAAATAAAAAACTATGAAGAAAAAATATGTGAAGATCAAGAAAAATACTCTGCTACAACTAGACAGATAGAATCTCTTAGTGAAGACAGTCGCAAAGAACTGAAGAAGTACATAGAACTCTTAAAAATTAAAGAGAGTATTGAAAAAACAGACGAAGAAACATCATCTGCATTGGAGAAAAACGCTTGATAAAGAGATTGAAAAACAAAAGACTAACTAATGATTTAGAATAAAGCTATGTTTAGACATAAAGAATTATGTCCTTACACATAGTATACGAGAGGAGTGGTAGCTGTGGAAAAACTAAGTGAAATAACATGTTTAAAATGCGGCGGAACTGATGCCGTAATTATGTCTGAAAGAATTAAGAAAAAGTATTCTTTCTGGCATACATTGTTTTTATTTATTCTATTATTTATACCGTTTATTGGGTGGGTGGCTCTTTTCTTTTTACTGTTTAGGCGAAGAAAGTACAAGACAGTTACATTTTCAATTTGCCAAACTTGTGGAAATAAGAAGGTGTTTGTTTGGAACGAAGATGAAGCAACAGAAGAAGGGTGGGAAATCGACTAGTTGTAGTTGGTATTTATTAAGATAGTTTAAGAAAAATAAAAAAATGTAAAAGCGGTTTTGAAACTCAATGTATATATTTATTCTTTTCCCATGTTGTTCACTTCGGTTAATCAAACGTTTAAACTTGAGAGGTTTTAAAGGAAAAAGAGAAGAACAATTATTTAGCAATATCTTAAAAATTAATTTTCTCTTGCTTGAGGATTCACTCCTCAAGTAAACTATCATATTAAGCTCTAAACATCAAGTTTTAGTACAAAAAAGTACGGTTTCATCAAGTTAAGCAACAAAACAATATTTTTCTTTACATTCAAACGTTAGTTCATTAAAAATTAAAGAGAGCATTAAAAAACAGAAGACGAAAAAACATCATCTACATTGGAGAAAAACGGTTGATTTTCACTGGTTGGCAGGTAGAGGTACATGGAACAACAGTAAAAGCGATCCAGCAGAGTTATATAATAGTGTTGGCGAATTAATAGATAGGTATGACGATTAGACTTATAGGGTGCTAATCTAAATTAGAAAGGGTGACCAATTTGAAAAAAAAAGCAGCTTTATATGTTAGAGTGAGCACTCATCATCAAATAGATAAGGACTCTCTTCCCTTTCAAAAAAAAGAACTTATTAATTATTCTAAGTATCTTTTAGGGATAGATTATTATGAGGTTTTTGAGGATGCGGGTTATTCGGGAAAAAACACTCAGCGCCCCGCCTTTCAGGATATGATGAGTAGACTCCGTGCCGGGGAATTCACTCACCTTTTAGTTTGGAAGATAGATCGCATCTCAAGAAATCTTCGTGATTTTAACGAAATGTATGACGAAATAAAGAAATACAATGTGACTTTTATTTCTAAAAACGAACAATTTGACACCTCTTCTGCTATGGGTGAAGCAATGCTTAAAATTATACTTGTCTTTGCAGAACTTGAAAGAAAACTTACCGCAGAGAGAGTTTATGCAGTTATGCTCTCTAGGGCAGAAAAAGGATTATGGAATGGCGCTCCTGTGCCTTTAGGATACGATTTCGACGAAGAAAACAAGTTTCCTATAATTAATACCAAAGAATCTGAAACGGTGAAATTTATATATGACAGCTACGAGAAAACCAAGTCTTCAGGTGAAGTCAAACACATGCTTGAATCAAACAATATTCAAACAAAGAAAAATAGAACATGGACCACTAAAACCATTTCTGATATAATTCGTAATCCTTTCTACATTGGCACATATAGATACAATTATAGATACACGCCACACGGTAAAATACGCCCAGAATCAGAATGGGTAGTTGTAGAAGATAACCACCCTGCTATTATCTCTAAAGAACAATATAATAATTTGAATGCAGTAATGGATTCAAATGCATATGCTAGAGGATCTAATAGATCTAAAAGTAATCATATACATGTTTTTAAAGGGCTTGTTAGTTGCAGTTCTTGTAAAAAGAAATATATAGCTACTGTAGACCGTCCACGCGTAGATGGGTATAAACCTTCTGTTTATAGATGCTATAATTATGTGCATTCTAAAAAGGATTATAGGGTTTGTAGTGGAAATATTGGCGAGGTGAAGCTTGGACCATTTGTTATGAATTATATTGCTAATTTAGTTAAGGCAAATGCTTTTCTTTCAACCTATGGGCTTAAGGGAACAGAAAAAGAAGTTGAAAAAATATTGCTAAAGGGTACACAATTTAATGACATTGCAGGGATTTTTTCAAAAGATCTCACTTGTACTTATGAACTATTGTTAGAAGCTGAAGATGTTTTATTTAATGATAATTCTACCGATGCTGTAAAAGACAATGAATTTGAGAAATTAAAAAAAGAAAAGAAAAAGCTAGAAAGAGCAATGCAACGACTCGAAGATTTGTATCTCTTCGATGATGAAGCAATGTCTGAAAAGAACTACTTAATTAAAAAGCAGACGATTGATTCGAAGATTGATGATGTTAATGCTATGATCAAAAAAAGATCATCGGATTACGCTAAAAAACTCCCTGGACATGACCTTAGTTTCATTAAAAAAGCGACTCAATATATGTTGTCGCAGAACTTTAAAAGCAAGAAATCAATTGATTATAATAAGATTGTTAAGATAATTGATAAGAAATTACTTCAAGATTTTATGCAAGTAGTTGTAAAAGAAGTAGTTGTTGAGGAAGATAAAAGAATAGCATCAATAGAGTTCGTAAATGGGCTAACACATAGGTTTGTGTATCGAAGATGATAGCCTAAAAAATACATCTCTCTAAGTTCATTTGACAACCGTAGGTGATAATTGTATATTTTTTATTGCCTTTGTTCATTGTGTTTTCCTCCATATCTATTTCACGTGTATTCATTATACATTAATACAGCAAAAATAAAAAGAAAATGCAATTAAAATAAGTACAATTAATAGGTATAGTATGGTATTATATACGTGTAAATTGAAATAATAATTATAAACTATAGGAGGTACTTATTTTATGCATTTATCAAAACGTATTACTTCTATGCAAGAATCCCCAATCAGAAAGCTAGTTCCTTATGCTCTTCAAGCAAAAAAAGAAGGGAAAAAAGTTTATCACTTGAATATCGGACAGCCTGATATTGAAACACCATCATCTTTCATGCAATCAATTCGTGATTTTAAAGAGAAAGTTATCGCATACTCTCTATCTCAAGGAAGTCCTGAGTTAATTGAAGCAATTATTAAGTACTATAAAAAGTATGATATGAGTTTTGAGCAAGATGAAATTCTAATTACTAATGGTGGTTCTGAAGCGCTTTTATTTTCAATAATTGCAGTAGCTGATGCAGGCGACGAATTATTGATTCCAGAGCCTTTTTACACAAACTACAACGGTTTTAGTTCTGCTGTAGATGTAAATGTTGCTGCTATTACTTGTAGAGCAGAAGACGGATTTCATTTGCCTACAAGAGAAGAAATAGAAAATTTAATAAAACCAAGAACTAAGGCAATTGTGTTATCTAATCCTGGAAACCCTACTGGAGTTGTGTATACAAAAGAAGAAATAAATATGATTGCAAGCTTAGCAAAAGAGTACAATCTATTTATTATTGCAGATGAAGTATATCGTGAGTTTGTATATGACAATCTAGGGTACACCAGTTTTGGTAATATAAAAGAAATTGAAGATAGGGTAATAATCGTTGATAGTGTATCTAAGCGTTATAGTGCATGTGGAGCTAGGATTGGATCTATTGCTTCTAAAAATAAAGAGCTAATAAAACAAATTCTAAAATTATGTCAAGGGCGTTTATGTGTACCTACATTAGAACAAGTTGGAGCTACTAAATTATATGGCACACCGAATAGTTATTTTGAAGAAGTTATAAGTGAGTATGAAAATCGTAGAAATATTGTACATGAATCGTTAAATGATATGCCAGGGGTACTCTGTAAAAAACCAACAGGAGCATTTTACGTAGTTGCTAAATTACCGGTAGATAATGCTGAGGATTTTGTTATTTGGATGCTAAAAGACTTTGATGTTGACGGTGAAACTGTAATGTTAGCGCCAGCAGAAGGGTTTTATGCAACCCAAGGACTAGGACGTGACGAAGTACGTATTGCTTATGTTTTAAATGAAACTGATCTAAAGAAAGCAATGAATATATTAAAAATTGGTTTGGAGAAATATGCAAAGCTTAAATAGCTTATTTCATTTTCATCCCATATAACCTTATCCCTTAGACCTTGTATAAACAGGACTAAGGGATTTCCCATTACAGACATTGTTAATTTATTAACCGCTAACAAATGAAGAACTTTCATTTGTTGTTAATGCTTTAACAATAAATCTTGGCTTCTGAGATTTTGTGTAAATATACCTAGGGAATTCGACCTTTGATTGACATACGTAAAAACGTACGGTATAATGAATTAAGGAGTTGATTACATGAAAACAATAACTGTAACCAATGCGAGAAATGACTTGTATAATTTAATTGATCATACAATTACATCAAGCGAACCTGTTCAGATATCAGGAAAACGAGGCAATGCAATTTTACTTTCTGAAGAAGATTGGAACGCAATCCAAGAAACATTATATTTATTTAGTATCCCAGGAATGAAAGAGTCCATCATTGAAGGAATTAATACACCAATAGAAGAATGTGAAGATATGGAGTCATTAGGATGGGATATAAACTAAAAATAACTAAACTAGCAATAAAAGATGCAAAAAAGCTAGAACAAAATGGACTCGATAAAAAAGCTATAAAACTTCTAAAAATTATAAGTATTAATCCATATCAAAGCCCACCGCCACTTGAGAAATTAAAAGGTTTTTCAAATATTTATTCACGAAGAATTAATATACAACATAGGCTACTTTACGAAATTCACGAAAAAGATGAGATAATTAAGGTTTTGAGAATGTGGACACATTATGAGTAATATCTTGAATAAAAAAAGACATTGGGGACGTTTAATCTGTCTTGTTTCATGCTATTTTTCTTGAAAAACAAGACAGATTAAACGTCCCCAATGTCTTTCTCAATGTCTTTTTTGATTTTTCTCTATGGATAAAGTCTATTCAAAGTTCTAGCAAAAGGAATTGTTTGGCGAATGTGATCTACGCCACAAATCCATGCTACGGTTCTTTCTAAGCCTAATCCAAATCCAGCATGAGGTACAGAACCGTATTTTCTTAAATCAATATACCATTTATACAGATCTTCTTCTAATTTCTCTTCCTTCATTCTTTCTAGGAGTAAATCTAAATCATGTATACGCTCAGAACCCCCTATTATCTCTCCATACCCTTCAGGAGCTATCAAATCTGCGCCTAATATTACTTTAGGATCGTCAGGGTCCGGTTGCATGTAAAACGCCTTCATTTCCTTAGGAAAATGTGTAATAAAAACAGGCTTATCATATTGCTCAGCAATAAAAGTTTCTTGGGGAGCACCATAGTCATCACCCCATTTAAAATCAAAGCCATTATCTTGCAATAGTTTGATTGTATCAACATACTTAATTCTAGGGAAAGGTCCTTTTATTTTTTCAAGTTCAGCAATATCTCTGCCTAATATTTTTAGTTCAATTTTTCTATTTTTAATTACAGCTTGTACAATATACTCTACAAATTCTTCTTGTATTTTTAAATYTTCTTCAAATTGAACAAAAGCCATCTCTGGTTCAATCATCCAAAATTCTGTCAAATGCTTTCTAGTCTTAGATTTTTCTGCTCTAAATGTAGGACCGAATGTATAGACTTTTCCAAGTGCCATAGCAGTAGCTTCAGCGTACAATTGCCCTGTTTGAGAAAGATAAGCTTTTTCACCGAAATACTCTACTTCGAATAAGTCAGTAGTTCCTTCACAAGATGATGCTGTAATTATTGGCGGCTCAGTTAGTGTAAAACCTCTTTCGTGAAAAAATATTCTAATTGCAAGATTGATTTCATCTCTAATTCTAAGAATTGAATTTTGCTTGGGGCTACGCATCCATAAATGTCTATGCTCCATTAAAAAATCAGTTCCATGATCTTTTTTAGAAATTGGAAAGCCTTCTTTTGCTAAAGATATTATAGATACATTATTAACTGTAATTTCAAAACCGCTCGGTGCTCTTTCATCTTTTTGAACTACTCCAGTTACCTCTATTGCAGATTCTTGTGTAAGACCTTTACAAAGTTTGAATAATTCTTCTCCTACTTCGCTTTTTACAACTACTCCTTGGATAAAGCCTGTGCCATCTCTTAGTTGGAGAAAGTGTATTTTTCCACTAGATCTCTTTCTAAGCAACCAACCTTTTAACACTATCTCTTTTCCTTCATACTCACTAATTTTTTCAATTCTTACTACTTTACTCATAAGTAAAACCTCCATATTATACGGTATTGTCATACCAATATTTCTTTTACGCTTGGAATCTAAAATCTGAGATCCTTCGACTACGCCCAGGGTAAACTCCACAGCAGTGCAGTCGAATAGGTCCTAAAACAATCAAACTTTCAAATCTACTTCTATGCCAATTAGTGAGTTGTTTTTCTCTAAAATAGGATATATATACTCATTGAGAAAGCTATCAACTTGCTCTGGTGCTAAACCTATGTATTTTTTAGCATCCATAACTTCATCAACTTCTTCTTGGGTTAACATAAAAATTTTATCGTTAACTATTCTTTCTATTAAATCATTAGCTTTACCTTCGATTTTTACTACTTTAGTAGTTTCCATAGAATGCATGCGTATTTTTTCATGCAATTCTTGTCTATCCCCACCATTTTTAACAGCCTGCATAATAATATTCTCTGTAGCCATAAAAGGTAATTCAGCAGCAATATGTTTTTGAATCATTTTTTCATATACAACCATACCATCAAAAACATTTATTGCTATAGTTAAAATAGCATCTGTCGCTAAAAATGCTTCAGGCAAAACAATTCTCCTATTAGCAGAATCATCTAAAGTTCTCTCAAACCATTGCGTAGATGACGTCATTGCAGCATTTTGAGAACTAGCAATTACATATCTTGCAAGTGAAGCGATTCTTTCGCTTCTCATTGGATTTCTTTTGTAGGCCATTGCAGATGAACCTATTTGGTTTTTTTCAAAAGGTTCTTCAATTTCTTTTAGGTTTTGTAGTAATCTAATGTCATTAGTTATCTTATGTAAGCTCTGTGCTATTCCGCTTAACAATGATAGTACTTCATAATCTAATTTTCTTGAATAAGTTTGTCCTGTTACTGGAAATGTAGATTCAAAACCTATTTTGTCTGCAACCTTTTTTTCAAGTTCATCTACCTTGGAAGCATCATTATCAAATAAATTTAAGAAACTCGCCTGAGTTCCGGTAGTTCCTTTAACTCCTCTTAATTTCATTCTTCTAGACTGGTTTTCAAGGTTCTCAAAGTCCATAAACAAGTCATGCAACCAAAGAGAAGCCCGTTTTCCAACAGTTGTTAGTTGTGCAGGTTGAAAATGTGTAAAACCTAAAGTAGGAATATTTTTATTTTCATCACAAAATTTAGACATAACACTAAATAGGTTAATCATCTTCGTCTTAATAATTTCAAGAGCATCTTTCATTACAATTATGTCAGTATTGTCTCCGACATAACAGCTAGTAGCTCCTAAGTGGATAATTCCTTTGGCATTTGGACATTGCTCTCCGAAAGCGAATACATGCGACATAACATCGTGTCTTGTTTCTTTTTCTTTTTCAATTGCTACGTCATAGTTTATGTCATTTTGATTTTTCTTTAATTCTTCAATCTGCTCCTTAGTAATCGGCAAGCCTAGCTCCATCTGCGACTGTGCAAGTGCTATCCATAGCTTTCTCCAAGTTTTAAACTTATTATCTGGTGAAAAGATTCGCATCATATCTTTACTTGCATATCTATCAATAAGAGGGTTTTGGTAAACTTCTCTGTTTTTCAAAATTTGTACTCCTTTCATTTTGCAATTAATTTTTCTATTCGATCTAATCCTTCTTTAATATTCTCAATTGAATTAGCATACGATAATCTTGCAAAGTTGTCAGCTCCAAAGGCTGATCCTGGGACTACAGCAACATTAGCTTTAGATATAACAATTTCTGCAAAATCTAATGAGTTATTTATAATTCTACCTTCTATTTTTTTTCCTATAAGCTTAGAAATGTTTAGCATTACGTAAAAAGCTCCTTTTGGGACAATACATGATAACTCTTTCATTTTATTGATTCTATTAACCATATACTTTCTTCTTTCATCAAATGATATTCTCATTTTTTCAATAGCAGCATCAGAATTTTTTATTCCTTCTACACTTGCATGCTGAGCAATTGTATTAGGATTAGAAGTAGAATGACTTTGTATTTTACTCATTAAATTAGCTATTTCTGTATTGGAAGCAGTGTAGCCTATTCTCCAACCTGTCATTGCATACGCCTTTGAAACTCCATTAACAACAATTGTGATGTCTTTTACTTTATCATTTAAAGAGGCAATGCTGATATGTTTTTCATTATCGTATACCAATTTTTCGTATATTTCGTCAGAAATAATTAAAATATTATTGTCTATAGCTACTTGCACAATAGCTTCTAATTCATTTTTAGTATAAATAGACCCAGTAGGGTTAGATGGACTATTTAGTAGCAAAGCTTTAGTCTTTGGGGTTATTGCTTTTACTAACTTATCGATTTCTAATTTGAATTCATTTTTTTCGCTACAATCAATAAATACAGGAACTGCATCAGCCATTTTAACCATTTCAGGATAACTAACCCAATATGGTATTGGAACAATTACTTCGTCTCCTGGGTTACATATAGCCTGTAAGGCATTAAATAAAGAATGTTTTGCTCCATTAGATACCACAATGTTTTCTGGAGAGTACTCTAGCTGATTGTCATCTTTTAGTTTTTTGCAAATTACTTCTTTAAGTTCAATTATACCTGAGGCGGCAGTGTATCTTGTACGTCCTTCTTTAATTGCTTTAATACCTGCTTCTCTTATATTATCAGGAGTATCAAAATCAGGTTCCCCAACTCCAAAGCTTATAATATTGGCACCTTCTAATTTCATCTGTTTTGCCATAGCATTAATTGCTAATGTGACTGAGTCTGCTAATCCTGCGTGTTTTTTAGACAATTGTATTTTCATAATTACCTCCAGTTATGTATTTGTAAGCTTTCTATTATTCTAACAAATATTAAGTGATTTTACTATAGAATTGTGCGAAAGAATTTTTTATTTTAGAAATAAGATATAGAGACAAGTCCCTGTCCCCTTGTCTCGCAAAAGAACTGTAGAGACTTAATGTCCCTATAGTTCTGAAAGATATTGATCATTATTTTTATTGTTAAAGAATAATTTTCCGAATATCGTTTTCTTTTTTGTCTCACGCTTTAATTTTGCTTTTAATTCTGCTACTTCATAAGATTTTTCTTTCATCTTCATTCTTAACTCTGCATTTTCACTTAACAATATACTCTTGCTTTGTTTATTCAGTTCCGACTTTAGATCATCAATCTTTTTTGACAACTCATTTATTTCTTCTCTGTAGTCTAAAGCACTTATTGATTCTAGCAGTTTTTCCTTTAAATAGTTAATGACATCATTATCAATATCCTTTTTAGTACTTTCTTCATTAACTACAAGAGTATTTTTTGTTTTTACTAGCGACATTGTTGTTTTATCTGCAGGATCTACCATTATTTTTGGTGATTTTAATACTTGTCTAATTTGCTTATTTGTAAATCCTTTTTCTTGTAATTTCTTTATGTACTTAAGTTCTTCGATTTCTTTATATGTAAAAAATCGTCTATTATTCTCTTTCCTTGGAATTTCCAACTGGAATTCGTTCTCATAAAACCTAATTACATGTGGTTTAAAGCCAGTCATTTCTGAAACTTCCTTAATGTAAAAAATATCTTTAGTTGTTTTAATGGTGTTCACCTCCTTCTTAATACATTACTTCAAGAAAATATAGACTTATCCTCTTCAATTTTAATACTTTCGTAATGCAAATAGGGTCAATTTATGAGTTTGTTTGACAAAAAAACCAATCAAAAGCTATTATTCTAGCTTTTGATTGGTTGTCTACATTTGTTTATCGAACATTTCACCTAAATTAAAATATTATTTAACTTTAACATTATTTGTATATGCACTCCATTAAATTATGCTAGCCCTATTCGTCTCGCAAGCTCGCTCAAGAGGGCAAGATTTTATAGTGTTTATGCAGGTGCATCAATATCATTTTCTATCAATTTAATCGTTAATTTAATAGAATTCAAAATATCTGATATATACGTCATTTCACAAGTGCTATGAATATATCTAGATGGAATCGATAATACTCCTGATGGAACTCCACTTCTTGATACATGAATTGCACCAGAGTCAGTACCACCAAACTCTAGTATTTCTAGTTGGTATGGAATTGAGTTTTCTTTTGCTTGTTTTATCATATATTCTTTAATTCTTGGATGACATAATATTGATCTATCTTTAATTTTAACTGCAGGTCCTGCTCCTAATTTTACTGCCATTTTATATCCCTTTGGAGTGTCCCCTGTTCCTGTAACATCAAAAGCATATGCATAATCTGGATCAATTCCGTACGCAGCCGTTTTTGCACCTCTTAAACCGACCTCTTCTTGGACTGTAAAAACAAAGTATAGATCGTTTTCAGTTTTCTCCATGTTTTTTAGTGCTTCAATCATTATATAGCATCCAATCCTGTCATCTAAGGCTGGTGTTATTACTTTTTTGTCGTCAATTAGTGGCTCGCTATAATAAACGCACGTATCACCAATTGTAACCATTTCTTCTGCCTCTTCTTTAGAAGATGCTCCTATATCAACAAATAGTTTTTCTAATTTTAAGTCTTTTATCGAATCTAGTTTTTCACTTGCAACAACGCCAATAACTCCATTTTTAAAAATAACTCGCTGTGATAGTGAATTGCTCGGCGAAATTCCGCCTACATTTGTGAATCTTAAAAATCCTTTATCATCAATAAAAGTAACCATTAGGGCTATTTGATCCATATGCCCCGCTAACATAATTTTTTTGCCAGCACCTTTTTTTCTTACAATTAAATTACCTAATGCGTCATTGTATATTTCATCTGCAAAATCTTTTAATTCTTCTTTAATTATATCACTTACATTGCCTTCTAGCCCAGAAGGTCCATAGGCAGATAGTATTCTCTTTAGAAGCTCATTATTTATTTTCATCAGTTGGTATTCCTCCCTCACCTATTTTTTCAAGATATTTTAGTATTAACTCTTTAGTATTATTATAGTCGTTTTTATTCATGACAGAAACAGCCGAATGTACGTAACGGCAAGGAACAGCGACAGATAAAGAAGGAGTTCCTGTTTTTGCTGTGTGGAATCTACCCGCATCGTTTCCGCCAGAGCCTGACCTTCTATACTGCCATGGAATATTATTTTTATTTGCAGTATCAACTAGTGAATCAATTAAAGTTCTATTGTATATAGATGTTCTATCCATTATTGAAATAGCAGGACCGCCACCAAATTTTGTAACTTCTAAATGAGGGTCTTCATCATAAATATCAGCGCACAGAGTTCCTTCTAAAATGATAGCCAAGTCTGAATCTGCTTGATTAGCAGCAACTGCAGAACCTCTTAGTCCTACTTCTTCTTGAACAGTAAATATCCCAGTTACAGTCACAGGTAGATCTTTCTTTAACAGTTCAATAATAATTGCGCACCCAGCTCTATCGTCAAGTGCTTTTACTTTTACACTATTTGAGCCAAATTCTACATACTCACTGTCAAAGTATATATAATCACCTACAGAAACCAATTTTTCAGCTTCTTTTTTATTATTACAACCGATATCTATATATAATTTATCCATTGGAATAGCTTTAGAAGATTCATCTTTTGTCTGAAGATGTATTGCTTTTGACCCAATAATACCTGGGATTTTGTCATCTCCAATATAGATAGCTTTTGACACAAGTACTCTAGGATCTATTCCGCCAACAGGTGCAAACTTAATATATCCATTACTATCAATACCTTTTATCATTAATCCGACTTCATCCATATGAGCACAAAGAACAATATGAGGAGCATTTTTATTTTTGTTTCTTTTAGTTGCAAAAACATTACCCATTACGTCTATTCTGTATTCGTCTACAATATCGATTAATTCTTCTTTAATAATTTTTCTTACTGAACCTTCATCACCTGATGCACCAAAGGACTCTGTTAATTTTTTTAGTAACATAAGAAATCCTCCATATCTTTGTCGTTTAAATCCATTATAAAATGCGCTAAAAGTTTTGCTGTTTTTTTAATATCTGAAATATCTAAAGTTTCAACAGAAGTATGCATATACCTTAGTGGCAATGACAATAGACCTGTAGCAACTCCAGATTTAGAAATTTGTATAGCCCAAGCGTCCGTTCCAGAGTGTCCTGCAGCTATTTCTACTTGATAATCAATATAATGTGATTTTGCTGTAGCTTTGAACTGTTTAAAAATACTTGGGTGCATATTTGGACCCGTTGTAATTCCTGGACCTTTTCCAAGTTCAATAGTTTCATATTCGTTTGTTTCTGGAGTTCTGCCATGCCCTACATCTATTGCTACTGCAAGGTCAGGCTCTATATTGTAAGTAGATGTAATCGCCCCGCTCATAGTTACTTCTTCTTGAACAGTCGCTACACAATATATATTTAAGTCATGGTCTTGCCTTTGTAGTTCTTTAAGGCATTCTAACATAACAACAACTCCGGCTCTATTATCTATAGATTTGCCTGCAAGTCTACCATTTTGTAAAGTAGTTATGTTTTTTTTGAAAGAAATAACATCGCCAATTTCCACCAGGCTTTCCAGCTCTTTTTTACTATAGCCTACATCTACAGAAAGATCTTCAATTTTAATAGATTTTTTTCGGTCTTCAATAGGAACTATATGAGGTGGCTTTGTGCCAATAACACCAAAAAGAGTTTTCTTGCCGTGTACTAACACTTCTTGGCATAGTAATGTTCTTTCGTCAATTCCTCCCACACTTACAAATTTAATAAAGCCGTTTTTATCTATTTCTTTTACCATAAGACCTATTTCGTCCATGTGAGCTGCTAACATAATACTGTTTTTGCCTTTTCCTTTTTTAAAACAAACCAAATTTCCTAAAACATCTATTTTAATTTCATCACAGTATTCTTTAAATGATTCTTTAATTACTTCAGACATTTTGCTCTCATAGCCCGAAATTCCAACCGTTTCTGAAAAAAGCTTAATAACTTTCTCTGTTTCCACGAACACACTTCCTTTCAATCTTCATATAATTCTTGTTTGCTTAACTTAAATCTTTTTTTGATAGAAAAATGTCTTAAAAGAAGAAAACTTAAATCTTTTAGGCAGTATAATCTGCTCTGTACTCCCAACAAATAGTATTCCACTATCAATTAATGAATCATTGAACTTTTTAAATATTTCTTCCTTTGCATCTTCTGTGAAATAAATTAGCACATTTCTACAAACTATTAAATCGCATTGTTCTGGGTATTTATCTTTTAATAGATTATGATGCTTAAATGATACACGTTTCTTTATTTCTTCGGAGATTAGATAACTACTTCCTTTTGGTTCAAAATATTTTTTTTGAAATTCCGCAGGCACGTTGTCAATACTCTTAGCTGAGTACATACCAATTTTTGCCTTGTTCATAGCTTCTGCATCCAAGTCAGTAGCTATTATAGTTATCTTATCCAAAGCAAAAAACTTTGTCAACATCATTACTAGAGAATATGGTTCTTCGCCAGTAGAGCAGGCAGAACTCCATATTTTTATGTTCTTCTTGCCCTTTAAAAGCAGCGGAATAACATCTTTTTTTAGTATTTCCCATTGTTCTGGATTACGATAAAATTCTGAAACATTTATCGTCATATAATTAATAAATTCATTCAAAGTTTTTTTATCTTTTTTTAAAGCTAAAAAATACTTTTCAAATGTATCATAACCACTTCTTTTTGCTAATGATTCAATTCTTCTCTTCATTTGTTTTTCTTTATATGATGATAAGTCGATACTAGTTAGAGAATAGACGTTTTTTATGAAATCTGAGTATCTATCCATTGTTTGCCCCCTTATTAAATAAGTTTTCTGATTATGATTAACTACGCGACTTGTTAATTATATCTGCTATAGTAATTTCAGAATGATCATTCGCATGTTCTTTTTCAGCATTTTTTGAAGGTTTTTCCTTTTCTTCAACTTCATTCTTTACTTCTTCTACAACTTCTTCTTCTAAAGTTTTGGCAATACTTAAGCTAATTCTATTTTGTTCGATATTGATGTCGATTATTTCGGCAGTTACTTCTTGATTTACTTCTAATTCTTTCGCTGGTTTCTCCACATACTTGTTGCTGATTTCAGAAATATGAACTAATCCATCAACACCAGAAATCACTTCTACAAAAACACCGAAATCAACAATTCTAACTACTTTTCCTGTGATTACATCACCTATATTATATTTTTCTTTAATTTTATCCCATGGTTGAGGTTGCGTTTGTTTTAAACTAAGTGAAATTTTCTCAGTAGACTTATCGATATCAATTATATCTACTTCTACTTCATCTCCAACATTTAATATTTCAGACGGATGTTTTATTCTACTCCAAGATAGTTCAGAAATATATATCAAACCATCAATTCCACCAATATCAACGAATGCACCGAAGGACACAATATTTCTTACTTTACCTTTGATTCTTTGACCTTTTTCAAGTTTTTCTAGAGCTGCTTTTTTTAGAGCTTGTTTTTCTTTTTCTAATACTTTTTTCCTAGACAAAACAACTTTGTTTTTTCTACGGTTTATTTCTATTACTTGTACATTAAAAGATTCGCCAATAAAATTTTTCAGATCATCTACATACGTATTAGATAATAAGCTAGCAGGAATAAAACCTCTAACCCCTTTTGTAAGAGCAATAAGTCCTCCGTTTACTGCCTCAATTACCTCTACATTTATTTCTTCTCCACTCTCGCAAACAGATTCTAGTTCTTTCCAATTACCTTGCATTTCAACTCTTTTTCTTGATAACAATACATTTCCTTCTCCATCATTAACTTTAATAACATATACTTCAATTTCGTCGCCTTCACTAACAACATCACTTGGAACAATCGAATCATCACTAGATATTTCATTTCTAGGAATAACGCCATCAGATTTATAGCTTACGTTAACCATTATTTCTTTATCAGTTACGCTTATCACTTTACCATTTACAATATCGCCACTATGTAGTTGTACCATAGATTTCTCGATTTCTTCCATAATGTTCAGCATGCCTTCTTCCTGTGGCACAACACTTTCTACATCTTTTGTGTCTTTTGTATCATTTTCTACAATTTCTGATTTTTCTAATGTATCTTCTGCTTCTTTTACTTCTTCAACCACTTCTTTTACTTCAACCACTTCTGCTACTTCTTCTTCTTTATTATCTTCCATTGTGTTTTTCATATCTTCGCTCATTATAATGCCTCCTATTTAGTTTTAAATAATACTATTCAATTAAAATAACTCTAAAAGTCACCCGTAAGATTAATCATAGGTTATTTAATTTACAAATCACGGCTTCGATAGTTTGAGATGGAGTTGATGCTCCAGCTGTAACTCCTACTGTTTCATATTTTATCATTTCTAAAACATTTACGTCTTTAACTGTTTCTATGTGATATGTAGTTTTTGGTCTAATCTCTTTACATATTCCTACTAGCTTGCTTGTATTCGAACTATTATAACCACCAATTACAATAATAGCTTCGACATTTTTTGCTAAATTCTTAGCAGCTTTTTGCCTATTTGCAGTTGCGTTGCAAATTGTATGAAATATTTTAACCTCATTAGAGCAGGCGTTAATCACTTTGCAAATACTATCAAACTTAATTGCTTCGATAGTTGTTTGTGCTACTACACATACTTTATCTGCTTTATGCATATTTATTAAATCCTTTTCGTCATTAATAACGATGGCTTTGTTATTACACCAACCATTAATACCTACAACCTCTGGGTGAGATGGGTTTCCGACAATGACAATTTGATATCCTTTAGCAACATATTGAGATGCTATTTTTTGTATTCTCTTTACAAATGGACATGTTGTATCTATTATTTTTAAAGATTGATTAGTTGCGATATCATACGTTTCTTTACCTACACCATGAGACCTGATGATCACAGTTCCAGATGTTATTTTGTCGAGACTACTAATGATTTGAACACCAGCATTTTCAAGTTTTTCAATAACTTGTGGATTATGAATTAACTGTCCCAACGCATATATAGGTCCATTTGATGTATTTGTATAAATTTCATCAAAAGCCATATCAATAGCTTTTTCAACTCCAAAGCAAAATCCATATACATCCGCACGAATTACTTTCATCTTTATCCCTCACATATCACATTAAACACAAGGTTAATGTGTATTATAGTTTTTGCAATGAGTGTGTCAGAATATTCAAGGTTTAAAACATACAGACTAGATTAGTATTCTACAAAAAAAATGTAAATCCTTCTTATCAAAAAAATATTGCGTAAGCCACTACGATTTAAATATTTATACATTGCTTTCTTACTAAAATCAAAATATTTTCAACCACTTCTTTAATTGTTAGCCCTGTAGTATCAATAGTAACAGCATTTATAGCCTTTTTTAAAGGAGAATGTTCTCTTGATTCATCCATCGCATCTCTTTTTACTATTTCACTGCGAATACTCTCAATATCAACATTGCTATTATTACATTTTATTTCATTATACCTTCTAAGAGCTCTTTCTTCAACAGATGCAGTCAAAAAAATTTTTAAATTAGCATTCGGCAAAACTTTTGTTCCAATATCTCGTCCATCCATGACTATATTGTTATTTGAAGCTATTTTCTTTTGACGGTCAACCAATATGTTCCTGACTTCTGGAATTTTTGCTATATACGAAACATTTTCATTTACACGTCGACTGCGTATATCGTCATTCACTTTATTATTATTTACAAATACATCTTTGTTTTTAAAAGCTATATTACAATTTTTTGCAATATGAATAATTTCTTCGATGTTATCTATAGCAATTTTCCTATCAAGAACTTCGTATGTTAATGCTCTGTACATAGCACCTGTATCGATGTAAATAAAGCTTAATTTTTCAGCGATTTTCTTGGCAATTGTGCTTTTTCCTGCACCAGCAGGACCATCTATCGCAATTTGAAATGCACACATTAATTTTCCTCCTTTTAATTGAAATTTATCCTTTTTAAAGTAGTCATAAAGGTTGAACGACAGTTTAAGTCACAACAATAACCACCAGAATTTGGTGGTCAGTTATTTGCTTAATAAATCGGGTCTTAATTTTTTTGCGCCTTTTAAATAAACATGGTTTATCATATTTTTTTGTTTGTCGCTATTAATATGCAGCAAAACACGTATACAATTTTCTAAACTATTTACAATGTTTTTTTCTTCAAAATTAAGAATCGGCGTATTTAACCACCCAATATTTTTTCTTACACAAACAGAAGGATATAGTTGATCTAAGTCAGCTGTTGCAGTAAACATAATGCTTATAACATCATTTTCCTCTAGACTGTTAGATTTAATTATTTCTCTCATCATTTGAAGCGTACATTCATTTATCTTCTCTGCACTATTTCCATTAGAAGTAGTTGCACCTCTTATTGCTAAAACCAAGTTAAATCACTCCTTGTATACTTAAGTTGATTATACATCAACTTATTAGTATATACAAGAGTGCTATATTTTAATAACAGCCAGAGTTTCAGTGTTGCCATTGATTTTAATATTCATACGTAATTTTTCAGTATTGATATTGTTTGAAGTTTCAACAATTTTAATATATATCTCTTCTTCATACATTGATCCATTAATTTGAATCACGTCATAATTTTTTACTTCTACTGTTACGGTAAAGTTATTTTCAAAACGCTTATATACTTCTCCATTTAGCACGATTTCTAAGTCCTGGTAGAGTTTGTCACCCTGAATTTTAATAGAAACACTACCTTTTTCAGCACGAACAAAGTATGAATTATTTATATCTATTACAATCTGTCGTTGTTCATATATTGTCATAACATTGGAAATAACTAAAGAACAAAAAAACAGCATAAGAAAACTAAAAATAATTTTTTCTAGTTGCTCAGTTATGCTGTTGCATTTCATATAAACACCTCATGTTTTAGTTTAATCAGATTAAAATCAAAGATTCTTCTGTATTATACCAAATGGAGTGGTTTATTATACTTTATGAACTAATGCTCTGCAGGATGCTGCTATTAGCTTTTTCTATCATAAACATTGTAACGGTACCAAATTTTCTCTAATTTATTTAAGTACCTCCCTATTTTATCCTTTTCTCGCATGCCAACTGCAACTATGAGTGTGTTAACTAAACTAAGTGGCGCGACTAAAGAATCTACAAATGAAATCATGTCACAGCTAGAAGTTAAGCAATAGTCTGCAATATTTGCTATAGGTGAAGTTACACTGTCTGTAATTGCTAGAACAGGGACATCTTCCTCTTTAACAAATTTTATTGCTTCGATAGTCCGATTAGAATATCTAGGAAAACTAAACGCGATAACTAAATCTTTTTTAGATACTCTAAGCATTTGCTCAAAAACATTGCTAACTCCATTTCCAACTACTATAACATTGTCTAGGATTAAGTTTAAATAAAAACCCATATATTGAGCCAAAGCAGCTGAACTTCTTAACCCAATAATATAAATTCTATCAGCTTCAAGTATTTGCTCTATTACTTCCTGGAACATTTTTTGGTCTAGATTTTCAAAAGTACTTCTAATATTTTGCATATCTGACTTGAAAACTTTCTTTAACATGTCATTTTCACTTGAGAACTCTCTTGCCATTTCCACTCTTTGCACAGTAGTAAGTTTTGTCTTAATAATTTCTTGCAGTTCATTCTGTAATTCTGGATATCCTTTAAACCCCAATGCGTTTGCGAATCTTACTACTGTTGATTCACTAACTCCAACTTTGTTTCCAAGCTTTGACGCAGTCATAAATGCAGCTTTATCGTAGTTATCTATGATAAAGCGCGCAAGCAACTTATGTCCTTTGCTTAATGCAGATAAATTCTCTTGAATTTGCAAAAGAAGATTATTTGTTTTTCTCATCATAATATCACCTTTTATTTAGAATGTGACCAGTTTATTTTTTAAAGAAACTAAGATATTAACTTGTATCCTTCTTTCAATGCGTTTTTATTTAATTCTTTCATTCCTTTAGGAACACGTTTGATTACAGCATTTTCTAGTGCTTCTTTACTTATGATACCAGTGATTTGTTGGATAGCACCTAAAGCAACTATATTCGACACTATACTCTTACCAATTTTATTAATAGCTGTTTCCGTAATTGGTATTTTTACAACTTGAAAAGCTATTTCGTCACACTCAACATCTATTGCTGAGTCAATAACTAAAACTCCGTTAGTTTTTAAAGTACTAATGTATTTTCTATACGATTCTTTAGTTAGAACAAGTAACAAATCTGCTTTGTCAACTTTTGGAAAATCAATTTCTTCATTATCTAYTATTACTTCTGCCTTACTAGCACCACCCCTAGCCTCTGGTCCATATGATTGTGACTGGACTGCATTATTGTTTTCTGAAATTGCTGCATCTGCTAATATTATACCAGCTAATATTAGTCCTTGTCCACCAGAACCACTAAGTCTTATTTCTGTCCTTTTTACCATGCTAACCCTCCTTTTTACACATTTCAATTAATTTCATATACATGTTCGTAAATTCTGGCTCATCAGTATTTTTAAATTCACCAGTTATGGTTTTGTTTTTCAATTGNATMSKYWKRNAATTKYTYTRCTCWMTWMAWAKMRACCGTATTATCCTTGAAATTTTTCAACATTTGTGCAGGAGAACCTTTTTTGTTTTTTCTACCATAATAGGTTGGGCAAGTACTCATTACATCTACTAGAGAAAATCCATTTTTTAACATAGCTTTTTCAAATAGTTTAACTAAAGGATTTACATGATACGTTGTCCCTCTAGCTACATAGGTTGCGCCTGCAGCGGCTGCTAGTGTGCAGATATCAAAAGGCTTTTCCATGTTTCCATATGGAGCCGTAGTTCCGTAATCTGTAGTTGGTGTGGTTGGAGAGTACTGACCCCCAGTCATCCCATAAATATTATTATTGAAAACGATTGTAGTAATATCAATATTTCGCCTAGCTGCATGAATTAAGTGGTTTCCACCAATAGCTGAGCAATCGCCATCACCTGTTACTACAATGACCTTTAAGTCAGGATTAGCTAACTTAAGACCTGTAGCAAACGCTAATGCTCTCCCATGTGTAGTATGAAGTGTATTATAGTTCATATACCCAGAAGTTCTTGAAGAACAACCTATGCCAGACACTATGCATACTTTTTTTTTATCGTACCCTAAGTTTTCAATAGCTTGTGCAATGGACTTCATAGCTATTCCGTTGCTACAACCGGCACACCAAATATGCTGTAATTTGTCTGTTCTTATATTATCTTTAATCAACTGTGATGGCATACTAAATTACCTCCTCTATTTTCGTAAGTATCTCTTTAGGTGTAATTATTTCTCCATTTGCTTTACCTAAACTATACACTTTTGCTTCGCCAGCAACAATTCTCTCTACTTCTTGTACATACTGTCCTAAGTTTAGTTCTGCAACTATAATTTTATCTACATTTTTAAGTAGTTTTTTAATTTGTTTTTCAGGAGATGGCCATATAGTAATTGCTCTAAAGAGACCAACTTTGTGGCCTAATTTACGAGCAGCTTTTACTGCATTGATAGCTGACCTCGCTGTTATTCCATATGTTAAAACTACAGTCGTAGCATCTTCCATAAAAGTTTCTTCGCAAGTCACAATGTCATCAACATTATCATCAACTTTGCTCATTAGTCTTTTTATTAATCTATCGGCATTGTCATAGTCATTTGAAGGGAAGCCAAATTCATCATGCATTAGTCCTGTTACATGAAACTCGAATCCCTCTCCAAAAGAAGCCATCGGGGGAACTATTTGGTTTTTAGGCACTTTGTATGCCATATACGTTGAATCATTTGCATCTGGTTTTACTCTATCAAAAATTTCGAGATCTGACGAATCAGGAATTTCTATTTTTTCTCTCATATGAGCCACCACTTCATCTAACATAAGAAAGACTGGAGTTCTGTATTTCTCTGCTAAGTTGAATGCTCTAACTGTCAAATGAAAAGTTTCACTAACAGAACTAGGAGTTAATGCAATAACAGGATGGTCTCCGTGAGTTCCCCATTTTGCTTGCATTATATCACTCTGTGATGGAGCGGTCGGCATTCCAGTACTTGGGCCTCCCCTTTGCACATTTACAATCACGCATGGAATTTCAGTTATCATTGCATATCCAATATTTTCTTGTTTGAGTGAAAATCCTGGTCCGCTTGTTGCAGTCATTGATTTTAGTCCTGCTAGAGAAGCTCCAATAGTTGCCGCCATTCCTGCAATTTCATCTTCCATTTGAATAAATTTACCACCTACAAGAGGTAATTTTATTGCACTTATTTCTGCAATTTCTGTTGATGGAGTTATTGGATAACCACCGAAAAACTTCATTCCTGCGGCAAGTGCTCCTTCAACACAGGCTTCATTTCCTTGCATTAGCTTAATTTCTTTATTTTTCATTATTAATTTCCTCCAAATAAATAGCATAGTCTGGACATCTTAATTCGCAAAGCCCGCATTTTATGCACCTGTCAATATCAATAATTGAAACAACTTCATTCTTAATTTCTAGCACGTTTTTAGGACAAAACTCCACGCATATGCCACATCCCTTGCACCAGTCTTCAGTAATTAGTAAATTTTTCTCAGCCAATAAAAACTCCTCCTTTAAGAAGCATATACAACTTGATAGTACTTATAATTTAATACATGTTTAGATTAGCTAAATTGTGCGTCAATTGCAATATTGGCATCTATTTTAGCCTGTTTTTCGGCATTATGCAAGTTGCATTTCGTATTCTTTGACATGTTTTTAACATTCTTTGCACATAAAAACTACTTCTTAGGAAGTAGTTTTTATGTGCAAAGATTAAAGTTTTGTTTATACAAAATAGGAGACTCTTTTATACTGGATGAGTCATTTCTTCTTCATTGTATAGTGTTGTTTCTATTTTATGCTTTTTAGCCCACCTGTTTTTAAAATATGGCATTGCTACTTGTGGGAATAAAGCATATGATAAAATATCTTCTTCTTGCTCTAGGTATTCTTTCATTTCATTTTTTAGTTTATCCATTTGTGGTGGGATTAAATCTGCCGGCCTACAAGTTATTATTTTAGATTTACCAACAATTTTTTCTATAATTTCTTGTTTTATCGGAATAGTTGGTTTACCATATAGCCCTTTTACATAGTCTTTTACTTCTTTAGGTATCATTTTATATCTTTCACCTAAAACTACATTAAGGACTGCTTGTGTTCCTACAATTTGGCTAAGAGGTGTAACTAATGGAGGATATCCTAAGTCTTCTCTTACTCTCGGTACTTCTTCTAACACTTCTTGGAATTTATCTAATTTGTTTTGCTGTTGTAATTGTGACACTAAATTAGATAACATCCCTCCAGGTACCTGATATACAATAGTTTTTGTATCTACTCCTAGAACTTTTGTATTAATTAGCCCGCTAGACAGATACTTTTCTTTAATTGGCTTAAAGTAGTCTGCCACCTCAGATAGAGCATCCATACTTAACCCAGTATCGTATGGTGTGTCGCGCAGAGTAACTACTAACGATTCTGTCGTAGGTTGACTTGTTCCCGCAGAAAAAGGAGATATAGCTGTATCAAGTATATCTACTCCTGCTTCAATTGCTTTTAAATAGGTCATTTGTGCAAATCCACCTGTGCAGTGACTATGCAAATTAATAGGTACTTTGATTTCTTTTTTAAGCTTTGTCACAAGATCAAAAGCTGTATAAGGAGTTAAAATCCCTGCCATATCTTTTATACAAATTGTATCTGCACCTAAGTTTTCCATATCTTTTGCTTTTTTTACATAGTACTCTATATTGTGAACAGGACTAATAGTGTAAGAAATGCAACATTGCGCATGCGCACCTTCTTTTTTTACTGTTTTTAGAGCTGTTTCTAAATTTCTAACATCATTTAGCGCATCAAAAATACGAAAAATATCAATCCCATTATGTACTGCTGCTTTAACAAATGCTACTACTACATCATCTGCGTAATGCTTATACCCTACAACATTTTGCCCTCTTAATAACATCTGCAGTTTTGTGTTTTTAACTTTACTTTTAATTTTCCGTATTCTTTCCCACGGATCTTCATCTAAAAACCTTAGTGCAGAATCAAACGTTGCGCCCCCCCACATTTCTAATGCATGATATCCAACTTGGTCAAGCTTTTCAACTATAGGCAACATTTCCTCTGTAGTCATTCTTGTAGCAGCTAGGCATTGATGAGCATCTCTTAATACTGTTTCTGTAATTTTTATTTTAGCCATGTTCTTGCTCCCTTCTTTTTTACATTTACAAATTGACTTGTATGTTTTTTAAATAAAATAACTATTTTGAGATTGTTTTAAGTATATTTTACCACATAATAATGCTAAATGATATTTTTTTAACAATTACTTTGGTTCTATGCATCACTCACATCTTGTGATTGCATTCTCTTCTAAAAAAAGTTTCAGGCTTGCAGTAAAAATATTTTTCTAAATTGAGTTCTTTCAAAGAAGGATTGTCTTCTTTCATAATTACAGCATTAAACTCTTTTTCTTTTACTGATTCCTCAAAATGTTTAAGATTCTCCTGCAAATAAAAAGAATTCAATTTGTTATTTTTTTTAAGAAGAACTAATTCATGTCCCTCTTTTAATAAACAATTAAGAGTTGCTCTTAAAAGACCATCTCCTAGTCCTTTACTTCTTTTGCTAGAAATAACAAACAACATTTCAATTATTGGTACTTTAGAGTCTTTATACAATATTTCAGAAATACCTATAATTTTTTTCTCCTCTAATACAATAACATAATTTGCTGAATGATTAAATTCATTTTTTAAATTTAATTTATTTTCTTTAAAAAATATTTCTATCATTGAAAACTGACTTTTATCTGCAGTTTTAATTTCAATCATTAAAAAAATCACCTCTTAGTTAGTTGTTTAATTTCGCCTTGACTCAAATATCTCCAGTTTCCTTCTATCAAATTTCCTAATATCAGTTTTCCTGTAGCTATTCTTTTAAGTTCAATTACAGGATGATTTATTGCGTGGCACATTTTTCTCACTTGTCTATTTCTTCCCTCTGAAATTTTAATTTCTACCGTGGATTTATTGTCAAAGCTCTCAATTATTCTAATTTTAGCAGGAGAGGTTACATAATCTTCTACATGCAAACCTTCTACAAATAATTTCAACTCTTTTTCTGTTGGAACTCCTTTTATTATAGCAATATATGTTTTTTCTACTTTATGCTTTGGATGTGTCAGCGTATATGTCAACTCGCCGTCATTAGTCAAAACTAGAAGCCCAGATGTATCATAATCAAGCCGTCCTACTGGAAATATTCTCTCGTCTAAATCTATTAAATCTATTACTTTCTTTCGGTCAAACTGATCACTAACAGTAGTAATATATCCTTTAGGTTTGTGTAATACAATATAAATTTTTTCTTCTACTAAGTCTATTTTTTCACCATTTACAGTAATTATATCTACACTTGGTTCAATTATATGTCCCATCTCTTTTATTATAATATTATTTACTGTAACTTCTCCTAACCTGATAAGTTCTTCACTTTTCCTTCTAGAAGCTACACCACATTTTGCTAAATATTTTTGTAATCTCAAATGATCACCTCAAGTTTATTCTAACAAAGATTTTAAAGAATTCCATTGAATACTCTCACCACCTACGCTAATGCTTAGAGGTGGGAGATGCTAAGGAAGTTTACTAATTACTTTTTAACCTACCGAAGTGGGAAGTCTTATTCCTTATGGTCAATCCAAAGTAACCGTATACTATTGGCTAAAAGCCTTTAGCTTACCTTTAATCTTGTGGGGCTAAGATATTCTTCACTTTGCAAGTCAATTTTAGTAGCTTTGCTTTTTCGCATAATATTTAAAGCACCATTTACATCTGCATTAAATGTAATACCTGTGCTTGATTGATACAAGCCACGTTTAATACGTTTGCCACTAAAAGTATATATCCCACTATCAAATGCTTTGTAAGTTGGAACTGTATCATTTGCTAAAAAATCAGCCTTAGAAGTATAAGATTCTTCTTGTTCTACAAAGGCAATATTATGACGTTTGCAAAGATATCCTAACTTATCTCTTAGTTGCCCTATTGGTAAGTTTACAAAATTTTGATTATTCTTTTTACCCATGTTGGATTCTTGCTGAATAGTTGGATTATAACCAACTATAAGTGTGCCGATATCATTGCTGATACAATAATTAATAATCATACGAGCAGATTTATTAAGGTAATCATTCACTGTACGATTACGTTTGTCCCAAAGATTCTTTTGTTGATTGGTAGTACCTTTAATCTTTTGCTTGTCTTTAATGCTTTGTAGCTTTGCATTAACTTTATTAGCGTAAGCATTGATACTTTTAAGACGTTTACCATCAACAATAAATGATTTGCCAGCATTGGTAACACAAGTAGCAAGATTGTCTATCCCTAGATCTATTGCAAGTGCATTGTCTATATTAGGTGTTTCTTGTGAGGGTTCAATTTCATAAATGTATTGAATCTCAAAGAACCTTGCATTGGATTTAGGAAGTATTCTTACTTCTTTAATCTTTTTATCTGAAAGATTTGATGGTAATTTGACACTAACTTTGCCATACGAACGTCTAAATGACGTACTCATAGGTACAGTAAAGAAACCATTTTTAAGGCTAAATTCAGCAAAGATAAGGTTAAAGAAACCACCTTTTTTAAGATATTTAGGCAAACTAATTTGTTCATATTGATAGTTCCCCTTTTTCGCTAATTTAATAAGTCCAAAAAAGGATTTGAAGGAACGATCAGCAACTTTCATAATCTGTTGAGCAGAATTACTATTCATAAGAATATAATTCTCATTGTCTTTGCAGAGTTTGTAATTGCTTTCATAAGATAAATATTTCTTTTCTAAGAAATAATACTGTCTAATGTTGTATAAAGCAACATTGTACATATTCTTTGATAAAAAACATAAATCTCTTATTGCTTTATATTCATCAGCAGATAAATGTTTAAGCTGTTGTTTTTGAATACCGAACAATATATTTTTAGTTTTACCTTTTGCCATTGGTTGTTCCTCCTTCCACTGGTTGATATGGTGATTATACCATGATTTGAGGAAAATATAAATAGTTTCTTTTTAAATCGAGAGATTTTAAAATAAAAAAGCAACGATTTACCACCCACCTATAGAGGATGGGTGTCCTCTCGCCAAGAGCTGATAGAAAAATTATAATACACAGTATTATTTTTAAGAACAGGAGATTCCCTTGGAAATATTCATATTTCTACATTTTTCGACTGGAGTCAAGGGTCAGGCTTAACTTTTGCAACTAATTGCTTAGTCAAAATCTCTTTCAGTAAGTTGCAAAGGTTAAGCCTGGCCCCTTCTACTGACTTGATCGCAATTTGTTGAAAAATGGAGAATCATTAATACAAATACCACCTACACGTATCAAGTTCATACCTCAACTCAATTACTTTGATGGTATTATTTGTACAGACTTTACAAGTATAGATTAACATATTATTTCCTGCAAATCTATTTAATTCTTTGTGTATAATTTTTTCAATTTTGATTGTAATTTTTTCTTGTTCTTCATTTAAGAGTTTAAATTTAACTGGAGTAATATTCCCTTCAAAATCAAAATATGCGATCATGAATATTGATTTTCTTGTTGAACTCATTGTTTTGTCTCCTTACAGATTAAACTATAAAAGTTTTGCAGCAGGCACAGAATAAACATTGCACAAACATATGTTCAGAGTATGATTCTATAGTATTTTTGTATTTATGTCAATAGATAATTTAAATGCCTTTAGATAAAAAACTATCCACTAGCATGACGCGTTCATTCTCAGCAGATCACTTCACATCATATTTAATTTCAGTTAATTTAAACAATTCTACTTCTATCATATCTTTAGTAGTAGCTTGATGAGTCCCTAATCGCAACATAGGAATATTATATTTTTTAAAAATTCCGTCTTTCTTCTTGTCCCTTTTTAACTGATCGGGGTTATTTAAATGATACTCCGTACCGTCTATCTCGATAGCAAGAACTGGGCTTTGATTAAAGTTATTATATATAAGAAAATCAACGCTACTTCTTAATTGTTTTATAAATATTTTCTCAATATCGGTGCACTTATCTTGATATGTGAAGATATCAGCTAACCTAACTTCGTGGGAAAATGAATAGCATTTAAAATTCTCTTCATTAAGCAATTCAATTAAAATTGTGTAGATAATCTTCTCACTATCAAATCTAATATTTTTTTTCGTCTTTATCATTGCTTCCTTTCTTGCAAATAGTTTTTGAGAATATTCTTTGTATAACAAGTCAAATACTGAGATCACTCGACATTCTTTGATGTTATTAAAATCATGGTACTCAATATATTTTATTAAATCACCGACATCATTCCCATTTTTATAAAAAGCATTTGCATTTGAAATGAGAATCAACTGTTTTTTTGCTCTTGAAACTGCAACATTGACCATTTGAGGGTTATTTACAAATTCCATTTGAGATTTTGATTTTAGTGATTGATCAAGTACTGTTGAGTAAATAATAATTGGTTTTTCTCTGCCTTGATACTTGTGAATTGTATCTTTTTCAATTTCTTTTGAAGTTATATCTTCTGCAAACTTAACTTGCAATCTATAAGGTGTAATCAACCCAATATCACCTAGATTCTCTGAGAAAAGTTTAATATTATAATCTTTTTCATGCTTAATTAAATTGTTTAGTTCTTCTAATTCTCTATGATTAAAAATACCTGTTTCACCGCTTGTAATTGCTCTCATATGATTTCCTGGAGCAGTTTTTATAACACACATTGAATCACTATCATCATCCTCAGTATAAATGATTAATTCTCTATTATAATACTTTGTATTACAAAACCTAATAATATTAGGATGACATCTATAGTGTTCTTGTAGTAAAGTACGCTTCAAATTGTTATCATATAAAGAGTCAAGTGAACTCATAATATTATGCTTGCTATAATCGTAAGCTTCATTTTCGAAAATCAAATCAGTTTTTTGAGCTATATGTGGCAATTGTTTTTGATCACCCACAATAATAATTTTTTTAGCGCATGAAAAAGGCAACACAGCTTGTACAAGATCTAGTGTTGACGCTTCGTCAACAATAACATAATCAAACATAAAGTCTACTCCTGCAGAATAAGTAATTGAATATGCTGTACTTAAAATAACTGGATAATCTTTAATAAACGAATCGAAATTAGTTTTGAAATTATTTATCGTGTATTTATTTTTCTTTTTTAATCTTTGGCTCAAATAATGATCAAAAATTTTTTTAGATATCTGCTGATGTCTATCTGATAACTCGTCAAATTTTTTATCTTCCAATATTTTAGTACAAACTAGTAGCTTATCTTCTAAATCTTTAATCTTTAGTTCATAGTATTTTATTTGAAATCTAGTTATGATTTCATAGTCTTCTTTTTGGAGTTTTTCAAACTTAAATATTCCATATTTCATAAAAAGCTTAAATTTATTTTTGGGTGTGAGTTTCTCTTTTTCTGTTATCATAATCCTATGGTCTACCAAGAAGTTTATTATCTTTTCATAGCTTAATGAAATAAAACTTATATAAGGATTATTGACTAAATCAGTTAGCTCATGGGCACTATTATAATATCTTTGCTCTAATTTTAACGCATTTAATTCCTCGGAAATTTTTTTCGTTTCGCGCTCATTATTCATCAATTCTACTAAATTGCAACTACTATCATACAGCTCTTGTTCAGTACTAGCAAGAGTTACGTCATCTAGTTTCATATTGCTCAAATCAGGCATCTCTGATGTTTGGTTGTCGAAAAAATTTTGTTGTCTTGTCTTACTCCCTAGAAGAGCAAAAATATATTTATAACCACATGAATCAAGTTTATCTTTTACATTTTCAACAGCAGCAGCATTTTTAGATACAACTGCTATGTTTCCACCTCTGATCATAACATTTGCTATTATGTTTAATATTGTTTGCGTCTTACCTGTTCCAGGCGGTCCTTGAATAATACTTAACTCATTCTTTAAAGCATTCTTTGTTGCATCATATTGGCTTTTGTTAAAATTAAATGGGAATATTAAAGGTTTATTATCCTTAAATTTATCAAACTGAGTCCCGTTTAAATACTTATGTAATAATGAGTTTTGCTCTAAAGTAATTTTCTTATAATACTCGGCTAAAGGTGAAAAATCCTCGTTCACTTTAATAGTATTTGCAATATGTGTAAGCATTGAAAAAATATCATTTGATTTTTTTTCAATGCTTACATTTTCACTATTATAAGTATAAGATTTTTTGCCTTTTTTAAATAAAACTAAACATTTATCATCTTGTATTTCATAACTGGCAATATCATTTGTTTTATCAATACCTTTTATAAAAATTCTTTCTGTTATCATATTAATTCTCTTTTCTACTATAACTTGTTTTATTTTTCAGAGTTCTTCGTTCTGCTTAGCTTCATTTAAGATCCTTTCAACATTTTGCATTATTTCAAAATATACAGATTCATGTGGGCAATTCTCATTTTTTATCTTTTCAAACAATTCTTTAAATAGTTTTCTTTTATATTAATTTTATTTTCATCTATCTGTTTAAGAATCTTTTTAGAATCAGTTAGTAAATCTACGCTATTCTTAGTGAAATAGTAATTGACAAATAAATCATTAACTAAATTGCATGCATTTTTATATGCTAGTTTCTCTTTTTCACTACGCAAAATTTTAGTGTAATGAGGGATTACGTCGCCTAAAATTGTTTTTAAATATATGCGCTTTGCAAGACTGTCTTTTTTGTTAATTTCCTCTAAGTATTCTTCAATCCCTTCACACCTTACTATCCCTTCATATGTTTCACTATAAAATACTTTTATATAATTAAAAAAATAAATTATTTCTGGTATTTCGTCTTTTTTAAAAAAATAAATTATTTCACATTTTTTTTTACTTAAAGTGTCTAGTAGAGAAAGAGTGATTTTTATTTCTTTTAGGAAGTGAATTACTCTTCTTTAATTATCAACACATTTTTTTTTCTCATTATAAATAGAATTGAATGCATCTAATGTAATACTATTATTCTCATGATTATCCAACGCTTTTTTCTCTGTTCTAGCCTCTTCCTTTTCTCTGTATTTAGCTATACGTTCTTCTATGTTAGCGTAGTATTTATAAATATTTTCATGAAGGAGCATCCTAATGTTTTGCAATAAGGTAATACTTTTTGCATCTTCAATAACTTTTCCCAAAATTTCATTTATATGAAATTCGATTATTTCATGAAAAGGGATAGATGTTAATTGAATCTTAGTTGCAATAAATTTTTCAAGATATTCAGAGTTTATAGCATCATTACGTAACAAATTTTTATAATCAAACGCAATAATAGTTGCGCAGCTATTAAAGTCAAGAACTTCTTTGACAAACACAAGTATATCTAATTGTTTCTCTTGCTCAATTCTATCAAAATCATCTACTATTATTATTATTTTTTGTTTATTCTTAGCACTGTTATGACTGTCACTCTCAGTACTTTTTAAAAGAGAGTCAATATCACTTTGAAGTTCTTTTTTAATATCTTCATAGGGGCTTCTTTCTATTATTAGGTTATATATGCTTGCTAGTGCTAGCTGCCTGGAAATTTGAGTTTGTTCTAAAATTTCTAGGAAATATTTTTCAATGGAACTGTTTCGTCCAACATATATCCCATTTTTTTCATCAAAATTCCCAAATCTCTCTTAAACTTTTTTATCAAATTTTCTTGTGTATCGCTAACCAAAGGGTTAATATATATACAATAGTTTCCCTGTTCTTCACTTCTTTTTCTAAATGCATCTATCATTACGGATTTACCACTTCCCCATTCACCATTTAGAGCGATGGCATAATTCTCGTGATCTATGTTCTCTATAGTTTCACATAAATGAACAAGCTGTTTTTCTCTTGTCTTGTACAATTCAATATCATTACAGTTTGAGTTTTTATTTTTTTTGTTTTTCAACCAAAATTTTAATGATATAAGTAAAACTTGTATCATTAAAAATATAACTGCATATTTTATCTCATTCATTATATATAGTGGTATAAAAGCACAGTTTAGAACAATAGCATAGTTTAGAACACTAGCACAGACGAGATAGATACTCTCTGTTTTTATCCCATTGAAATATCTGTATATAATAAATTTTTCTGAGAAATATATTAAGCATATAATTACTAATACAACTTGAAGATTCCTATTTTGAAGTACTGTTCCAGTAATTTTTATTAATGTATCATTTTTCAAACTGCTAACAATATATGAAGTAACAATTAAAAAGCTAGTTATCTCTGCTAATACAAACAATTTTTCTCTGTATAAATATTTTTCTTTTTTAAAGATCGAGGAAAATGTCGTAATGATTACGATTATTGCTGCTAAGCATATAATTACTATAGTGTATATATTAAAGAGTTCTACTTCATTGGATATAAAATGATAAGCTAAATTGATAATTAATATAACACTTAAGTTCATGAGAACCTCCTATGATTATTTCTTTATTCTCTACTTTATTTGCTCTTAAATTACAATATTCTACATCATAGTTAAGAATCCTCTATAATAACTGCTTTTTTTGCTTTTATCCATAAGAGATTGCATTTTTTTTTCTTAAGTCAAATTATTTGCTGTGCATCTTGTTATTCTTCATTCCTGAGCCCATTCCATGCTATTACAAATTACTAGATATAGACGGGTAATCATCAGCATCCTCTATATCTCCTGTTCCACCTAAAAGTGGTTTGTGTACCTTGTCTGCAAATACTCCCCTCATAATTGATGTTTTACCATACTTTTCTCTTATTGAATCAACTATTTGGTCTAAATTATTTTGTTTTTCTTTATCCACTACATCAAAAATAGATAGTTGTTCATATCCATCAGCTTTAACAACGCAGGCTCTCACCCCAAATTGTCTTATTTTTTCTCCACCCCAGGATTCATCAAACAATTCCTTTACAGTATCAAATATTTCGTTTGTTATATTTGTAGGAGAAAATAGTTTTCTTTGGTGAGAGTAAGTCTGAAGCTCTGAAGTTCTAAGAGAAACGCTGATAAGATTACAATAATAATTGCCTGATCTTATTCTTAGTGCAACTGTTTCTGTTAATGACAATAAAATTTTATAGGCAGTTTCTTTGTCTACTACATCAAACTTGATAGTACTACTATTTCCTATCCCCTTCGCTGGTAATTTTGAGTCTCTTTGCACTTTAGAACTTTCTATGCCATTTGCATAAGAACGTATTAAACTAGCATAGGATTTAAATTTAATTTTAAGTAATTTGTCATCGGCTACGGCCAACTCACCTATTGTATATATATTTAGTTCTTTTAATTTTTTTTCTGTCTGTTTACCTACCATGTATAATTCTCTTACTGGCAGTGGCCATAGTTTAGTTTTAATTTCACCAGGCCATAGGGTATGAACCATGTCTGGCTTTTTTAATTCTCCTGCCATTTTAGCTGTTAGTTTATTGCTTCCAATTCCTACATTTACAGTGAAGCCTAATTCTTCTTTAACTTTATCTTTAATTTTATAGGCCATATCAACAGGGTTGCCATAGTCTTTTTCCATTCCAGTATAATCTACAAAAAACTCATCAATAGAAAATCTCTGTATATTTGGAATGTATCGTTGCAATAGTTCACCTAATGCTTTACTACATTTCTTATATAATTGATAATTTGGTGGCACAACAACTAAATCAGGACATTTTTGTCTTGATTTCCAAAGAGGTTCACCAGTTACAACTCCATAGGATTTTGCAGTAATACTTTTGGCAAGCACAATTCCTCTTCTGTCATCTGTTGAGCCGCCTACTACTGAAGGAATGTCTCGTAAATCTTGCTTGCTCCCCTTCTGCAATTCATATGCAGCTTGCCACGACAAGAAAGCAGAATTTACATCAATATGCATAATTGTTTTTTGGCTAGTATTTAAATCCACCAGTATCACAACCTAATTTACTAAATTTTTATGGTTTGTAGTCAAGGGGTTAGGGTCAACCTTTGTAAGTCAAGCTTAAGCCTGACCCCTTCTATGATTAATTGCAAAAATGGGTGTCGTGGGGACGTTTCGT
The DNA here is from genome assembly GCA_002733545.1 of Alkaliphilus sp. GTDB lineage: Bacteria > Bacillota > Clostridia > Peptostreptococcales > NVVX01. The sequence goes on along the minus strand of NVVX01000001.1, from coordinate 185,014 downwards.
TTGACATGTTTCAAAATTGAAAAGCACCTTCAAAACATGTCAAACGAAACGTCCCCACGACACCCCAAACGAAACGTCCCCACGACACCCCTATCTATCTATACGACAGAAGATAAAGTTGCTTCTGCATTAAATAGCTCTGCCAATCTCTCAGATTCAGATACTGCTCTGCCAAGTTTTCTAGAGTACGCCAAACATTTTCCATCAATAATTCTAGTTTCTAGGGTTCCTTTAGCACTTGGATTACCTCTTAAATGTGGTGCGTCTATAATTCCTCTTTTAATCACATCTGCTAATACATAAGCATCGCTCCAAGGATCTTCGCTTTTTGGATATAATTCTATAATCGTATTTAACAGAAATTTCGCTTCAGATAAAAGTTTATTTTTTCTGTTTTGTACAAGTATATCTTGACTCATATCAGGCATTCCATGTATCACTGAGCGAATTACACCCCTTACAATTTTGCAGCTTTCTATAACATCTTCAGGATTTGCTGCATGATTAGCTTCACTAAAGCCTACCACATGTATTATATGCGGTTTAAGACTCATTGCTAAATATGTTGAAGCTGCAAGTTGTCCTTTTGCTAGATCTAAATCTGCACTTAAACTAGCTAGCCCAGCTCTYACTTGTCTAAATGATTTAAAGTTTTCGTCTTCTAGTGATTCAATTAATTCAACCTTTGCCAGCATTTTAGCTAAATCCATGTTATGATGCATAGCTGGAGGAACATTGAACATATATTGGGCAATGTAATCCTTGACACCCATTTTTTTCGCATTATATGCTGCTAAATATGCCATTGCTACAGCTATTGTATCGTGTGCATCTCTAAGACTCCAGTGATGAGATTCATTTACTTCTATAGGAATGTTTCTCTCTGCATGCCATTTCATTAACTCTTGTCCTTCTTTTATTGAGATAGATACAGGTCTTAGACCTCTTCCGTCTAGTACATTATACCAAGTTAAAGGAACTGCGCACCATGCATTATTAAGAGTGTTTTTAAGTAATTCTGCATATTTTAAAGCCTCTGCTGTTCCACTATAAGACCTCATTAGAGGATGATTTCCTCTTCTTGAGCTTTCATATAGTTTTTCGAAATCTTCTTTTTTTCTTAGTGGAACTCCTCCTGCTCCATCTAAATCATGATTCATTTTTTCTGGTGTAAAAAAGTTTTCTTGCGCATTTTGGTCAGGTCCTACTGAAATTATGTCAAGCACTTTTGATTCAGCTATTTTTTTTACGCCTTCATATGTTTCTTTAAGAGAAGGCAATCCAAAATGATGCCTTAATACTGGATAAGGGTGCTTACTGTTGATTCTTGCAATAATGTTCTGTGGATAATGAGTTGTAATTTCATGTAAATTTTTTCCTTTTAAGTAATTAATCACATCATCTAAATCTTCTGTTCCATCAAATATTTTTGAAAAAAACAAATACTTTTTAGCCATTTCAGCAACAGGTTTAGTCCCACCAAAAATCCACTGAATACTATCCAATTGCTTTTCTTCTATATGTTTTGTTAAATTGTCCAACAAAGAAACCACCGATTTAGGTGTTAGTCTAAATCCCACACAAACAATATTGGGTTTAGTCCTAAGCACCTCATCAATTAATCTATCTATACTAACTGCTGCGCCTAAAAAATCAGTTCTGTCTCCTTCTTCTTCTGCTAATTTTAAAAAATTAACAATTCCACCTACGTGAACACAATTTCCTATTGCAGCTCCTAAATATTTTTTCACTATACAACAGCTCCTTCTAAATCAATTGCTCGTCCATATTGTACGTAGCTCTTTATCTCTTCTAGAGTCAATCCTTCAATGCCCATGTCAACTACTTTTCTCCCTTTTTTGTAATAATCTATATCGTGGAGAATAGATGCAATATGTATCATTGAATCTATTGTAGGTGTATTAATTCCTAAATATCTGCCCATATCTGAAATGGGGACTAAACTTTGTGGTACGTCTTCAAAAATATATCTTGTATTTACTGTTGCTGGCGCCTTTATTTCCCAATAACACTCTGTATTCCTTAATGATTCACATAATGTGTCTCCATGCGCATCATAAGTGTAGGCTAACCATTCTTTTAAAGAGATAGTTTTTACGCCTAGCTTAGTCGCTACCATCATTCTCTCATAATCAGCTTGTTCAACAATCTTTGCAACAGCAGGAGTAATCCCGTCTATATAGTAATTAAAATCCCCTAAAGTGCTTTCAATTCTTCCGCAATTAAGTATCGTTGGAATCGGATGCAATACTGCTCCAATATTATTAAAACTTGTTTCAAGCACACTGTTTACAGAAGTAAATTCGGGTAATATTTTATGAATTTTCTCAATAAACTCATATGTTCGTTTTGATGGCAAAGCAGCTACTTTTATCTCTTGTTTCTTTTGGAGTATTTTTACTCTGCCTTCCTCTAATAGTCTGCATGCAAATAAAAATGTTTGTGCTTCAATAATACAAACCTCTTTCATAGGATTGTATCTTTCAATTATACTTTTAAACTCTAAAGCACCTCCCGTTCTTCCAGGATTCAGAACAATGTATTGTTCGCTAGTTAAAAAAGGTGCAATTTTATTAGCTATGCTTTTATGGGCACACGCAGGAAGCACAACCATAATAATATCCACATCTTTTATTGCTTTTTCAATGTTATTTGTTACTAATTTTAAATGTCCACGTCCGATTATATTCCCCTCTAAATCGATATATCCCCGTTTCTTTATATTTAGTATTTTTTTCATGCTCCGATTGTATAAATTGACGTCATAGCCCTTATAGGCTAAGTAAGCCGCTAACCCTTGTCCACCATTACCCGCTCCAACTACACTAAAGCTTAATTTTTTTGTTAGGCCTTTTTTCACTTGCTCCCTCCTGTTCTTTTTAAAATTTTGTTTATTTCGATCTTTTCATAGCATTATCTACAATCATAAATATTAAATCTTCATAAGTCAAGCCTGATACTAATGCCATTTTAGTCAAGTCACTATAACCAGGTTTAAGTCCGGGAAGGCTGTTGATTTCTAAAATATAGGGCTTGTTGTTTTTCACTCGAATATCTACTCTTGATATGTCTCTGCATCCAAGAACGTCAAATGCTCGTGAAACTTCATCCTTTATCGCTCGCTCTAATTCCACATCTATCTGTGCAGGGCAAATGAATTTTGTTAAATCCTCAAATTTTGTTTTAACTTCAAAAGTATTAAATTTCCCATGTTCTTCTGGTATGTCATCAAAATCAATTTCCATAATTGGTAATATGATTTTGTCCTTACCGTTACCAATTATACCTACTGTAAATTCTCTGCCTTCTATAAACTCCTCTACTAACACCGGAGGATGATAGTTTTGCAATAAATCTTTTACTTTTTTCTCTAATTCTTTTTTATTATAAACTACACTATCTTTATGAATTCCATAACCAGAACCCTCACATGCGGGTTTTGCGATTAGCGGAAAATTTAAATGGGAATTCAATTGTTCAGCTAAAGTGTTAAATGTTTGAAAAGCAGGAGTAGAAACATTATGATAAGCAAAAATTTCTTTTGCCTTGGATTTGTCTAATGCTAAGGAATGTGCTAAAATTCCAGAACCAACATACGAAATCCCTAACATCTCTAAAATTGCTGGAATTTGTGATTGTCTACTTTCTCCTTTTGTTCCTGTGGATAAATTGAAAGCTAAATCTATTTTGCTCTCAACTAAACGCTCAACTATTTTTTCGTCAACTAAAATTTTTACAACCTCATATTTTTTTTTGAGAATATCGTAAATAGCATCTTTTGTTACTTTTTTTTGATTGTCAGTATAGTTTGTTTCTATATTATCTATAACTTCTATACTGGGTTTGTCATAAATTATACCAATTCTATAACTCAAAAAATCCCTCCTTATAATAGCAGCTTTTTTTAAAATGGCGTTTTCACTTTTATCCTAATATTAAAGTTGACATTAATTCAATAAGGCAAGGAATAGACATCTTTCAGGAATGAAAACTCAATAAAACTCTCACTTGCGTAAGTGGAAATACTAAAATGGTAAGAATATAGCCGAGAATCCGTTTACAAATTGTGCAAAAATACGAAAGCTTGCCGTAGTTTCTCAAGGAAAAATCTGTATATAATTCAAAAGAAACTATACAACAGAATTTTCATACCATGAGAAAAACAACTATTTAACTCTATTATACACCTTGCTCATCTTAAGGTCAAGTCCTCGTAATTTTTAGAGAATCTTCGCCCAACTCGTTATATGAAAATTGACTTTGATTCAATATGCTTAAACAAGTTATGATTAAAGCAATTTTTCAGAATAAATATTTAATAAATTTAAACTCTCCACTTTATTTTTTAAAGTTTTTTTATCCAAAGTATATAAATTTAATTTCTTCATTCTCTCAAAATAGCTCGCACCAGCAAATGTGAATCTTTTCTTTAAACCTTCTTTCTTTAGAATTTCCTCATTTGCATAAGCAATCAAATCTCCAGAAGCGAGATTTCTAGGTAAGTTTAAAAGTGGCATACCAAGAGCTAGTCGTATACTATTGTGTCCTGCTAAACTCCCGGTTACAATTGCTTCAGTGTGACCAACAAAAAGCCCCGCTTTTTCTCCCGCGCATAAAAGATTACTAATACCATTGACCTTCATACCATTATTTCTAGGTGCAATTGATAAATATCTAATAGAATTTCCACGACCACCAGCATAGGGATCTTCATATCTAGCATTTTCTAGTCCTTTTAACTTTCTGAGTTTATCAAGCGGATAAAACGGAGCCATAAGTTTAGCATGCCCTGTATCTAATAAAACAAGATTTTCAGCATAGGCTTTTAAAGCGTATTGTTGACAGACTTTGATATTAAGTTTGTCAAGATTTATATCCTCTTTTGGTATCGGGACTAAAAACACTCCTTTTTTATTTAATTCTGAAACAATCTCTTTTGACAAAGAGTCTTTGTTTAATTTGCATGATCCGCTAAAAGCGCCATAAGATCCATCATTGCGTCTACCTAGAAGATCTTCTACTCCTGCTTTTCGGCTTAAACTTACACGGGGACCAAAAGAAGGACATCTAAGTATACACATAACACAACCATTACCATATTTTAAACAGTTTCCAATTGATCCTGTAGAACCTGTTGTTTCAACAAACACATCGCCTTTGAAAATTTCGTCATTATGAAGTTTAATTCCTGTGAGTTTATCACCATCTTTTTGCACATCTACAACTCTACTTTGTAAGGATAAATGAATTCCTATTGATTGCAACATTTTTTTTACTTGCGGTTCAATAATTGCAACATCGTATAAACTTGCATGCTTGTGTCCTGGAAATTCAATATCTTTGTGTCTAGAGCATTCATCTGTAATATCAAAGAGTTCTCCCCCGCCAAGTAAAGTCGCTTCTTCAGTTGCAGTGTACCTACCGTTATTTCTCATTATTCCACCGACATTTCCTAGCCCTAAAAGCATGTCGGTTCTTTCAAATAGATAAACATCGCCACCAGCTTTTTTTGCGGTGATAGCTGCAGCACAACCAGCCCAGCCACCCCCTACTATGATGATTTTCGCCATAACAAATCTCCTTTCATCGAGTAATGCATGATATTTGAGTTTTACAAGACCGCATTGGAATACCGCATGAATCGTAAACTGTGCAAGCACCGCAGATTCCTTCGCCGCAACACATTTCTTTATTATTAGTTAAAGCAACATTAAGATTATCGTAATCATTAACATGCACTAATATTTCTTTTTGCAAAGCATTAGATCCGCATATTAGAACCAGACTATAATCAACAGATTCTAAAGAGCTTTTAATTAAGTTTTGCCCTTCCTCTTTATACAAATTTAATTTGTCAGATAAAATATTTGCTTTAGTATAACGTTTAATGAAATTTGTATTTGTACTTCCTTTATCTACAATAACATCAACTCTATTGTTATTTTTAAGTAAATAATCAGTTGCTAATACAGCCGGAGCTTGTGCTATACCTCTTGCAATAACTAAACAATTAATATTCTTGGCTTTTTTCATTAATTTTATTCCAAACAGAGCATTCCAGTATGGACCCTTAATCAATAAACAATCATCCACTAGCTTAATTGATTCAGTTTTGATCCCATGAACTTCAACCGCAATTTTGATTTGATCACTTTCATCGTCTACTTCCATTATAGAAATTGGTATGTCAAAATAGTGTTCAAAATTTTTATTGCGAATAAAAACGTATGAACCCGGGTGTTTTAAATCTCTAGCTAGAATATGTGGTACTTTTATCGTAAAAATAATAATGCTATCTGTAATATTTTCTCTTTTTAAAATTTCATACCGTTGATGTTTGCGCATCTCTCTTTTTCTATTATTCAAAAAATAAAATTCATTATAAATACAAATACCACTCCAATTACAATCGCAAAATTCTTCGCCCCTTAGCCTTGAGCAAGTAATACAATTATTCATTTCTGCTAAATAGCAAGGACAATATTCACTGCCAACATCGACGCAACCATTCCCTTTAATTGACATTTTATTTCTCCTTTCGTTCTAATCTTAAAGCCTACTATCAGCATATTTGTTTCAAATGATATTGTTACAAAGTTTCTCAAATGACTAAACTATAAAACAAAAAAACAGCCCTACTGTTAGGTGAGTTTTTCATTAATCACCCGACAGTTGAGCTATCTTCTTGTTTTTTTATAACGACTTGGCCAGGATAAATGCCTGGTAAATTTTATCTTGTGACGAAACTATTCTAAGAAGCAAAAAATACTGTAATAGCAATTAAAACAATAGTAGGAAGAAGCACTGGCACACAAGCTTTAATTTTACTTATTTTATGAGTTATGCTAATTCCAATAATAGCAACTACAATATACCATATATTAAAAACATCTAAGCTTGCAAGTAGCATATGAGTAGCTGATCCTAACTTGTCTTCTGCTAATAACATCGCAGGAGAAAAAGTAATAAATATATTATTTGTAGTATATTGAACAAAACTTAAAATGAACATGCCAGCTAGAGAAATATACGTGCTGTGGAACATAACACTGAGCGTTGTTTTGAGAGTTGCTCTTCCTTGCATTAAGAGAGAAAGACCATGTATAATTATTCCACTTACTAAAGTTACTAAAATAGTACCTACACCTGCAACTCCTATTACTGAATAAACTGACATATTAATTATATACTCACTTGGCATTTGGCCTGAATCAATAAAACTTTGTATCATAATTTCTCTAGTTAAGTCGATAGTAAGAATCGCTGAAAATGTCGCTACCATAAAGATTACTATCATAGGAAATAGTATTGTTGGCTTTGCAATAATATCTTTCATAGTTTTAGATGGCTCTATGAAAGTATTAATAAACCTTGAGACAGAAGATAGTTCTCTTTGTGGCAATTCTTCTACAAACTCGTCTAAGATTTCATTTTCTGTCATTTCATCAGTATCGACTGATTTAAACTCAGTTTCTTCAACTATTTCTTCATTTCTATTTTCATTTTCATTCATCATATTTCCCCCTATTTTTTTGTTTTATAATATATATTTCTAAAAGCATATATTATTCATACCTCAATGCATCAATTGGATCTAGTTTCGCTGCTTTATTAGCAGGATACAATCCAAAGAAAATACCAACCCCTGCCGAGAAAGCTACAGCTATTAAAACCGTTGTAAAATCAGTAGCTGGAGGTACTTTTACGAAGATTGCAATAATGTATGATAATCCAATTCCTAATGTAGTGCCTATTGCTCCACCTATTCCAGAAATAATAACGGCTTCAACTAAGAACTGAGTCATTATATCTTTGTGTTTTGCTCCTAAAGCTTTTCTTATCCCAATTTCTCTAGTTCGCTCTGTTACTGAAACTAACATTATATTCATAACTCCAATCCCTCCAACTAATAGAGAAATAGCAGCTATAGCACTAATTACTGCAGTTAAAACGCCCATAACATTATTAATTATTTCAAGCTGACCTTCTGCACTATGCCCAACGTACTTATTTTCACCAGTATTTCCTCTTCTTCTTTCAATTAGGCTGATCATTCTATCCATTGTCTCTTTAGGTTGATACTCAGCATTTAAATTCATTTCAATTACACTATTTAGATCATGCAACCCATATATTTTCCTTAAAGTTGAAATAGGAATGTATAAATTAGAAGGTTGTTCAAATCCAACCATATCAGCAAACATTGATTTAGGTGTTTCATATATGCCTACTATAGTAAATGCAGTAGTGGTTCTTCCTGTAGAGATTAACAGTCTTTCTCCTAAAACATTAGTACGCCCAAACATATCAATAGCTAGCTTATCATCAATTACTATTGAATGGCGTCTTGACTGTACATCATTAGACAATAAGAATCTACCACTAAGCATTTCAAGCCTAGCTATTTGATCATATTCTTCACCTACACCATTCATGTTAACAATTGTTTCTTCATTATTTCTTGCTCTATTTATTACTGTTCCTGTTCTATTCCTAATTACTGAAATAGAATCAATTTCGCTTGGAAAAGCTCTCTTTAAGGCTTCTACATCTTGATCAGTAAATAAATCAGCTCTAAAAATCTTCTCTTCCCAGTTTGTAACAATTGCGATTCTATTTGCACCAAATTGTTCAAATTCAGCTCCAATAGACTGCTCTGCTCCACTTCCTAATGCAACAATCGCAATAACAGAAGATATTCCAATAATTATTCCCAACATAGTTAGCAAAGATCTCATTTTATTAATCCAAATAGCATTAAAAGCAATTTTTATGCTCTCTATTAAATTCATATAGAATCCCCCAACACTGATTTTGAAATATCGCTAACTATTTCTCCATCCCTAAAAGTAATAATCCTTTTGGCTTGTTCTGCGATATGTTGTTCATGAGTAACCACTATTATAGTTGATCCTTCATTGTTTAATGCCTTGAAAATTTGCATAATCTCTTCAGATGATTTTGAATCTAAATTACCAGTAGGCTCATCCGCTAAAATAATTGCGGGATTATTAACTAAAGCCCTCGCAATTGCAACTCTTTGTTTTTGTCCTCCTGACAATTCATTAGGTTTATGACTCGTTCTATCTTCTAACCCAACTCTTTTTAATGCTTCAAGTGCTAGTTTTTTTCTATTTTTTGCTTTAGCATACACCATAGGTAGTTCAACATTTTTTAATGCACTTGTTCTAGCTAGCAAGTTAAAAGACTGAAATACAAATCCTATTTTTTTATTTCTTATGTATGCCAGTTGATCATCTACAAGTTTATCAACCGCAGTATTGTCTAAGACATACTTTCCCTTTGTTGCTTTATCTAAACATCCTAAAATATTCATTAGAGTAGATTTCCCTGAACCTGAAGGACCCATTATTGCAACAAATTCACCTTTGTTAATTTGAATATCAACGTTTCTAAGTGCTACCACTTTAATTTCGCCTGTTTTATATATTTTCCAAAGTCCTTTAATCTCAATCATTAGTTTTTACCTTCGATTGTTCTAACTAACATTCCCTCTTTAGTATCTTCAGTTGGATTTAAAAGTATTTGATCAGCGTCACTAATATTTTCAGATATAATCTGAATTACTAAATCTCCACCAACACCAGTTTCAACATAGTGAGATACTACTCTATTATCTACAATAGTAAATACAATGTTATTTCCTTCAGAGTCGATAAAAATTGCTTCATAAGGTATTGCTATAGTATCTTTTGCGCTTGCAGTTACAATTTCAACTTGTGCAGTAAGATTTGGTTTAAAAAGTTCGGTTTCGTTTTGTAGATCAATAGTTATTTTAACAACAGTTTCTTGTCCTTGTGCAGTATTTATTGTTTCAGCACGCGAAGCAATATTTGATACTTTTCCTACATACTCATCTTCTGACACACTATCACTTGTCACTTTAACAATTTGACCTATTTTAATGCTTTTAATATCAAATTCGCTAATGTGGGTTATTACTTGGATGTTTTCTAAGTCTTCAATTAAGAAGACTGCAGTTGCTTGGTTAACTATAGCTAATTCTTCAACAAAAACATTAGTGATTACTCCATCAATTGGAGAAAGTATTTCAAAATTGACTAACTCGCTTTTCAAATTTTTTAAATTATTTGTTATCGAGGTAATACTAAGTTTTTGAATTCGTATCTGTGAAGCTAAGTCAGTTTTAAAAGTATCGTAATTTCTTTTAGTAAGCAATAAGTCGTTATATGCCCTATCTAATGTATTTTTCGCACTAGTTAATTCTTGCGCACTTATGGATCCGACATCTAATAATTTCTTTTTATTCTCATAGCTGTTTTTAGTATCTTCATAAAACTTCTTTGCATTCTCTATAGCAATTTCTAAATGTAGCGCGTCATTACTTAAAAGTTGATTTAATCGCTCTCTTTCGATATTTAATTGTATCTGTGTACTTTCTATACTCTTATGTAAGTCAGAACTATCGAATTTAGCAAGGACTTGCTCATAGACAACTGAGTCGCCTTCTTCTACTAATAATTCTATTAATTTACCACTTGTGTTTGGTGTAATTGTTCGTGTTTCTTTAGCAATTATACGGCCACTTGTAAAAACAATGGATTCTAAATCTTGAATCTCTACATTTGTTGTTGTAACAAAAATTGCCTTTTCAGATTTTTCTCTACTTCCCATAAATATTGCGGATCCAATTATAGCTAGAATTACAACGAATCCTAGTACAATAAAAATTATTTTTTTCTTTGATTTTGCCAAAATAAAACCCCCATTTAATTCAATTATTTATGCTTAATATTACATGTGTAATCATATTTTGTCAAGTCATTATTAGCTAGCACGCCAAAATTTTAGAGAATAAATAGTACTAAGTCTCAATTTTAAAATCACATCCAAGTTCTTTTGCTAGTTTTTTTGCATCTCTAATATCTTCATCCCCCCAGATAGACCAACTGCCTTTTAAAACGTCACCTACATAAATTTCTACTTTGTCTTTTTTAAGAATCATAACTTTATTGTTATCTTTATTCATCTGCTCTACTTGCTGTTTAATAGCTTCTTCTGGATCAACGTCTAAAACTTTCATGGCAATAAATAGACAAGACATTGCATCTTGAAGTTCTTTTTTAGCTTCATCAATATTACCTTTCATTAAAGCTTTTAAAGACTCAGCAACTTCTTCATTTAAATGACTAATTGCTGTTTTAGGATCATTAGTTGTGTATTTTCTATTATCCCATATCATTTCGATAGCTTTTTTAATTTCCATTATAAACCTCCAAGAATAATTATTATTTTACCCCATTATACTACTTATGAGGACATATATAAAGGAACTTCTCCTACACTAATTTCAAAGCAAAAATTTTCGTAAATAAATATACTAAACAAATAAAATCAGATATCAAAAATGATATCTGACTAAAGTTTTGATACTTTTGTTTCATGTTTCACAAGATTTTTTCAATGTTTGTATCAACTTCATTTTTATGATCATTAGGTTTCTTTTCTTTGTTACTCAAGGTTGAATATAGTTTGTTAATACCATCTGTTGTCATGTTTATTAAATTATCAATCGTATTTGCTCTTTGGTCTACTGACATTAGTTTAATTTGTCCATTTCCAACTACCATAAACGCCACTGGTTGTACAGATACTCCCGCTCCTGTTCCTCCTGCAAAAGGAAATGCTTCTTGCTCTGCACCATCTCTTTCTCTATTACTACTTTTAGAGAAAATCTTAGAATAGTCGCCTCCGCCTGACGCAAATCCAAAAGAAACTTTTGAAATCGGTATAATAATTGTTCCGTCTGTTGTTTCCACTGCATCTCCCACTATTGTATTTACATCTACCATTTCTTTAATACTTTCCATAGTCGTCTTCATTAAAGATTCAATAGGATGATCACTCAAAGTATCACTGCCTTCCATATTTTATTTTTTTTAGAAATATTGGCATTGCTGCATTAATAATATGACCAGTTTTAAACATTATTATGCAGTTTATAGTTGTAAAAATACACTCATTGTCATAACATGGTTTAACATTTATATGTAACTCTTTAAACTCATATCTATTTAATAGAACCGCTATGATATTTGATTTTATAGCCCATAAAGCGCCACTTGCAACTGCAGTTATTGCAGCATCATCAATTCCTACAGTTGTTTCCCATTCAAACTTTTCTATAATCACTTTTTTTTCTAAATAATGAATATTTTCTTCATGTCTTTTGTATATCGAAATAATTTCATCATATATATATTTTATCTCTGAGACCGTAATTGATTCTGTCCTATTGACATTTCTAACTGTTTTACCAGCGATGCTTAAGTCTGCGCCTATCTTAGCCAAAACATGAATAAATTTCAATTTTTCTTCTTTTATTAAAGCAGACTGTCTGATTAAATCTAGAAAAGGAATCGTAATCGTATATCTAAGTAAACCATAAAAAGCAGTCGCCTTTAGCTTGATTTCATCTTTATCATCTTTTCTCCTAAAATTAATTTGTAGTTTTATTTTAGACTCCATTAAAAGTACTATTAGCAAAATAATAGAACATAAAATATATATTGCGTTCAACTGCAATCACCATACTTTGTATTAGATTTATTTCAAGTTATATCTTCTTTAATTATTCCCAATTTTGATTAAAGTAGACTTAATAATTTTTTTATGAAAAAGTATTGACTTTTTTCAAAAATAGTTTATATTTATTATAGGTAAACTTCAAGTTTACTTTTAGTACCTTTACATTGCAGAGTTAGGTTCAATAAAATAATATTAATATTTTTTGGAGTTGATAGTTTTGAATATTGGGGAGAAAATAAAAAGGATTAGAACTCTTAATGAACTTACTCAAGAAGAATTAGCTAATCGTTGTGATTTGACCAAAGGTTTTATTTCAAAAATCGAGAGAAATATAACCTCACCATCAATCTCGACGCTAAATGATATTCTCGAAGCACTTGGAACAGACATACAAGAGTTTTTTAATGAAAATGTACAAGATAAATTATGTTTTGTAAAAGATGATGTCTGTGAAACGGAAAATCATGAATTACAACATAAAATATCTTGGCTTATTCCAAATGCGCAAAAAAACTTAATGGAACCAATTTTAATAGAAATTAAAAGCGGAGGAACAAGCAACATTGAAGATCCTCATCCTGGCGAAGAATTTGCTTATATTCTAGAAGGTTCTGTAAATTTATGCTTCGGAAATAAAAAAACAAAAGTAAAAAAAGGTGAAAGTTTTTACTTTAAATCCACACAAGTTCATTATATTGAAAATGTAGGAAAAAAAAATGCACTTGTTATTTGGGTCTCTTGCCCACCGTCTTTTTAATGTCAAACTGACATTTGTAATACATGACTGTTAGTGTGGATAAAAGCAAATAATGATAGAAGCACTATCAGTATACATTTTATTTAGAGAAAGGATATGATATTCATGGATAATTTAGGGAGACATATTTTAGCAGAATTTTACAACTGCGATGAAAACATACTAAATGATCACAAACTGATTGAAGAGTATATGGTTGAAGCTGCAAACGAAGCTAATGCTACTGTTGTAACAAGTAATTTTCACATGTTTAATCCTTGGGGTGTAAGTGGCGTTGTTGTAATTCAAGAATCACATTTAACAATTCACACTTGGCCAGAATATGGTTATGCAGCAATAGACTTGTTTACCTGTGGTGACGAGGTAAACCCTTGGTTAGCATTTGACTATTTAAAAACCAAGCTAAAAGCAGAAATAACTGAAACTTCAGAGTACCCACGAGGAATAAATTCGAGAATAAAAAAATATTCACATAAAAAAATAGATAGAATACAGTTTAAGCCAGAGCTATTTGCACAAACACGCTAAAGCTCACTACAGTGAGCTTTAATCAACTAATAATTGAAAGGAAGATATTAATGGAACTATGGTATACAGAAGAACAAACTAAAAACATAAGATTTTCCATGAAAATAAAAGAACATTTATTTTCAGGCAAAAGCAAATTTCAAAAAGTAGATATTTTTGACTCATATGAATTTGGCAAGCTAATGACACTTGATGGTTTAGTAATGGTCACAGAAAAGGACGAATTTATTTACCATGATATGATTGTTCACACTCCAATGGCAGTTAATCCAAATATGAAACAAGTTCTCGTTATCGGTGGTGGTGACGGAGGTACTGTGCGCGAATTGTTAAGGTATGATAAAATACAACATATAGATATGGTCGAAATAGACAAAATGGTCTGTGACGTTGCTAAAAATTATCTTCCTACTCTGTCCTGTGGTTTAAATAACCCAAAAGTCGCTCTCTACTATGAAGACGGAATTAAATTTATTAAAGATAAGAAAAACAAATATGATTTAATCATTATTGACTCTACCGACCCAATTGGTCCTGGAGAAGGTCTATTTACTTACGAATTTTATTCAGATTGCTATATGGCCTTAACAGAAGATGGGATTCTAGTTAATCAAAATGAATCTGCAGTCTATGAAGACAACAGAGTAGAAACTGTAAGAGCTACAAAAAAACTTAAGGAAATTTTTCCGATTGCCAAAGTATATCAAGCAAATATTCCTACCTATCCTTCTGGACATTGGTTATTTGGTTTTGCATCAAAAAAGTTGCATCCATTAAAAGATTTGCAATCTAAAAATTGGAACAATCTTAATATTAAGACTAAATACTATAATACAGATTTACATATAGGCTCTTTTGCATTACCAAACTATATTAAGGAAATTATTAGCGATGGAAATGTATAATAAATATCAATTTATTGGTTGTGAATCAGATTACTTAAAAGCTACAAAAGTTATTTTTGGAGCTCCTTTTGATGGGACAAGTTCTTTTCGACCAGGCTCTAGATTTGCTCCATCAAAAGTGCGCATAGATTCCTATGCTCTTGAAACTTACAGCCCTTACTTAGACTTAGACCTTGAAGAGATAAATATACACGATGCAGGTGACCTTGAATTCCCTTTTGGGAATACAAAAAGAGTTTTAGATATAATAAATGATTTTGTTTCAAATGTCTATAACTCTAATAAAAAACCGTTAATGATTGGAGGAGAACATTTAGTTTCTCTTCCTGCAATATCTGCTGCTTACAAAAAGCATAATGACTTAGTTGTTTTGCATTTTGATGCCCATACAGATTTAAGAGAAGATTATCTAGGAGAGAAATATTCACATGCAACTGTAATGAAAAGAGCTTGGGATCTGCTAGGTGATGATAGGATATATCAATTTGGCATTCGTTCAGGATTAAGAGAAGAATTTGAATGGTCGTCTAAAGGGCATACTTTTATAAATAAATTTTCATTTAACTTGCTAGATGATGTTATCAAAAAAACAAATGATAAGCCAGTGTACATTACAATTGATTTAGATATATTAGATCCTTCAATTTTTTCTGGTACAGGCACACCAGAACCTGGAGGGATTTCGTTTAATAATATGATGACAATAATAAAAAAACTATCTTCACTAAATATAGTTGGTGCTGATATTGTAGAGCTTTCTCCAGATTATGATACTTCAGGTGTATCTACAGCCGTTGCTTGTAAAATTATACGGGAGATGTTGTTGATATTGTAGAAAATATACCTATGTATTTTTGTCTTCTAATTGTACTTATGGTGAACTCTGTTTTATAAAGGTGATTCTCTTGAAACTTTGTCAGGCATTCATCCTCTCCTACAATGGGAGAGGTTTTCTGCCCAAGTCGTTATAAAAATCAGAGTTCACTATTTTAAACATTTTTCAGATTGCAAATTTAACATCTGTGCGAATTCTCTAGCTTGTTTCATCGCTTCTATATGTTTTCCAGCTGGTAATGTGTCTGTTTTCAGTGACAGTACGGTTCCTACTAGTTTTGCATTAACTAAACCAAAAATAATTTTGGCTCGTTCAATAGCTGGTGCTGGTCCACCATTCCCTCCACCTGTAATTACTAAAACTGCATTTTTTTTATTTAGACGAAAATCAACCTTCTTTTGCATCTTTTTTACGGTGTAATATATTTGCAGTCTACTAGAAAAGCTAAGCAGCTTTCCTGTAAGTTCAGAAAAATACAGCGGGGAAGCTAAAATTACATTGTCAACTTCATTTAAAAGCCGATAAACCTCTTGCATTTCATCATTAATTGAGCATCCATAGTTAGTCCAACAATACCTACAATCGTTACATGGGGCAATATCATCAAAATAAGTGTTAACTATTTTTACTTCACCATCAAGGTGTTTTATGATTTCATTAACTAATGTCATTGAATCACCATTTTTTCTAGGTGAGCCGTTAATAATTAGCGTTTTCACAATATCTAACCTCTCTTAGTCAAATTTTCTAAAATATTACCTACTTCCCTAGATTTCACATTCTAGCTGAATATCTAACGGTTCTTTGTCAAAAATTTCTTGAATTATATAGTTTGCTAGGTCACAGCCTAGTCCTCTGTAAAATCTTTGCGATTCTATAGATGGATGTGCTGCAATATAGTATTTTTTTATTCCTCTCTGCCTTGCATGCTCTATGCTTTCTTTAAACAACTTACTACCTATCCCTTTACCTCTATGTTCATTGCTTACATGAATGTATGATAGCTCTCTGTATACCCCATAATTTTTACCTTCTATTACTATAAATCCAATTAGTTTTTTTTCATCAAAAGCACCTAAAACAAATCCACTATCAACTACAGCTTTTCTCATAGCTTCAATTACAACGAGCTTATTGTTTCCATCCCATTCGTCTATAAAATTGAGATCTTTCTCAATAAGTTTTGTGCCTTTCATTACGAGTCCTTTTGTTGTTTTCTGATAACGATTAAAATTATTTAAAATATCCTCGTGAATCATATCAATGCTAAGTGATTGAATTTTCATTGGTATTTTGTATCCTTTCAAAGTTACATTGTCAACTTTCTAATTACATACATATGATACTTAAAGTTACCTTCTGGATATTCTGTGTAATCATCGCATATAACCTCAAACTTAATCCCCGAATCTTTTATAATTTTTTTCAAGTATTTTTCGTTTTTATTGCTT
The DNA here is from genome assembly GCA_002733545.1 of Alkaliphilus sp. Classification (GTDB taxonomy): domain Bacteria; phylum Bacillota; class Clostridia; order Peptostreptococcales; family NVVX01. The sequence goes on along the minus strand of NVVX01000001.1, from coordinate 167,947 downwards.
TTTAGCATGAAATTACATATAACGCCACTAATTTTTAGCTCTTTTACAATCCTAACGAACAATTTAGTTTCTCGTTCAACGTCGTTTTTGTAAAAATGTAGCATTGAATCTAAAAGAATAATGTCATATTCATCCGTAATCGTATAAGAGTAAATATCTGCTACTAAACCTTTTAAAGGCAATTTTTCTTTTTTTGCGATATCACTCATTTGTGATATGCCAACTTCTGATATATCTATTCCTGTTACTTGGTATTCAAGCCTTCCTAAGAAAATAGAATCTCTTCCTTGCCCGCATCCAAGGTCAAGCACTGTTCCTTTTGGGTAATGTTTTTTAAAAAAATTTCTTAATCCAAGGTATGGTTTTCCAAAATAATCTATTTTTTTGTAGTATTCATTATAAGCATTATCGTTCATATCATATTACTCCCATCTCTTTAAACGTTTTACATTCAGATTATAAAGTGAGCGACTAATTTTTCCTTTACTATTTACTAAAAATATCTTTAATCTCGTTTTCTGTTTCAGTTAAAAGGTCAAGCTCATTTATCTCTGGCAATTCCTCTAAAGAATTTAAACCAAACACTTTTAAGAATTGAATATTCGTTCCGTACAAAATTGGTCTGCCTGTTTTTTCAAGTCGTCCTCTCTCTTCAATCAATCCTTTTTCATTTAGTGTGTGTATAGACTTGTCACATTTAACTCCTCTAATTACCTCTATTTCTGCTTTTGTCACTGGCTGCTTATATGCAATAATTGACAATGTCTCTAGTGTTGCACGGGTTAACCCTTTTTTTTGACTAGGTTCTAACAGTTCTTTTATGTACTCGTAGTGCTTAGGTTTAGTGGCTAATTGATAGTATTCATCCATTTTTATTATCTGTAAACCTCTTTTTTCATAACTAAATTCATCCATCATTTCTTTAATTGCAATTTCAACTTCTTCACTCTCAGCACCAATAAGTTTACATAATTCTTTTATTGACAACGGTTCTGCCCAGGCAAATAACAAAGCTTCAATAATTCCCTTAATTTCATCTCTGTCCATATCTTCACTCCAATTAACAATTCTTATTCAAGACAAGGGGACAGGGATTTGTCTTGATTCCGTATTCTTTTCTTAAAAACAAGACAAATCCCTGTCCCCTTGTCTTGTTTTTCCTCTACATCTATCTTCAGTTAATATTTGTTGATTTTTCCCGCATTTTCAATACTATAACCTTCTAATTTTTTAAGTTCATCAGCAAATGTGTTTGATTTCAAAACATCAATAAAAATCTTTATTCTTTCTTCTTTAAGAAACTTATCATCTATAGCAAAATCATATTCTTCCTCACCTATTGAAATGAACTCCAATCCCATTGCAGTCGATGCAGATTTAATTCCAAGTCCAACATCTGCAGATCCCGATAAAACAGCAGAGGCTACCATCATGTGAGTTGTCATTTCCCTTTCATATCCTACTACATTAGCTGAATCTAATCCTAGTTCTTTCATTTTATAATCAAGAAGTATTCTAGTTCCTGATCCTTTTTGTCTATTTACAAACACTACGTCGTCGTTCCCTAAATCGCTAAGTCCCTTAATGTTTTTAGGATTTCCTTTTTCAACCATCAAACCTTGCTCTCGTTTAACTCCTTTTATAATAGAAATATTCTGTTTTTTTAAATACTTGTTTATGTAGGAAATGTTGTACACGCCAGTTTTTTCATCGAGCAAGTGAATAGGTGCAATATGTGTTTCTCCTCTTTTCATTGCCATAATACCGCCTAGACTCCCAACATGTGCTGAAGATAGACTGTATTGTTTATCTTGTTCAGTAACAAGTGAGGCTATTACGTCCATAATTACATCATGACTCCCAATGGATACAATTGAGTTATTTATCATGTCAATATCTTTTAACAGCTCTATTTTGACTGTTTCACCTGCTTCAATTCCCTCAATATTTTTATCTATAATTGCTACTCCGTCAGCTTTTACAAGTGACATAGTTACGCCTGCACCTCTACTTAGAGGTGTTGCTATTAATTTCCCAGAAACACTACCTAATTTCATTCTTACAAACTCTAAATGTTTAAGTGATGAAACTAATCTTCTAGATAATATTGCTTCTACAACTTCTCTCTTTTGCTCTTTTGCTCTTAAATATTCGGAAATTAGTGGTTCTACTATTTGCTTAAAGACAATATATGCAGAAACTGGATACCCTGGCACGCCTATAATTGGCTTCTCATTAATTACTCCGATTATCGCTGGTTTTCCTGGTTTTATAGCTATTCCATGGACTATTACCTCGCCTAGTTCCTTAATTATACTAGATATATAGTCTTCTCTCCCTGCTGATGTCCCTGCAATAACAACTACAATATCATTATTTTTTGTTGCCTCTAATATTCTTTGCTTAATTAGTTCGTAGTCATCTACTATTGGTTTATACCTATTAGCTTTTGCACCAATTTGCTTTGTCATTGCAATAAACATCCTGGAATTAGAATCTATGATTTTGCCTTCTTCTATTTTGTCTTCTGCTTCTATGATTTCAGTGCCTGTTGGCAAAATTGCAATAAGTGGTTTTTTAAGGACTTCTATCTCTGTAATACCACCACAAAGCAGCGAAGCAATATCAAACGGACTGATTTCATGGTAACTTGGTACTATTAACTCACTTGCAACAATGTCTTCTCCTATTGGTCTAATATGTTGCCAAGGTGACGACGCTTTATTAATTTTTACTCGCTCTTCATCCACATAAACCACATCTTCTATCATTATTACACTATCGAATGGATTTTTGATTACATCTCCAGTGTCAATATAAACAAAATCTTGATTTATTCTTAATGTTATAGAATTTCTTTCATCTGCCCCAAAGGTTCTCTTTGAAGTCACTGCTATACCATCCATTGCCGATGCATTAAAGTATGGCGAAGAAATCTTAGCAAATACTGATTTATACGTAATTCTACCTAATGTGTCATCAACTGCTAGAACTTCTGTTTTAGGTTCTTGCAATTGCACAGCAAATTTTTTTAGCATTTTTTCCTTAGCATCGCTTAAGTCTATATTTGTTAAATAAATATTTCTATCAAAGTTCATATTACTCTCCTCTCAGAATGAGAACCAATAGTGAAATACAAAATCCTAAGACGTTTTTGTGTGTATTTTGTATTTCACGGCAGTTATAACCTTCCTGTACTAAAATTCATAAACTATTACTTTTTCCCCTTTTAATACCCCTTCTTTATCCATGTCAATAATTATATATCCTTTAGCTCTTGATAATAAAGTTATCATCCCCGACTTACCGTAAATAGGAGTTGCTATGTATTTACCTTCTATCTTTTCAACTGTTACCATTTGGTAGGTTTCTTTTCCTTGGGCTGAGTGTAGGTTTGTAGAAAGCTCTGCTTCAATTCCATATTCGATTTCGTTTTCTATAGACTGTACGTGCTTTACAAAAAAATCAACCATCACTTTAAAAACAACCATTGCAGACACAGGTTGTCCAGGCAACCCCAAAACCAAACTATTATTAACTTTTGCAATAATTGTAGGCTTACCTGGTTTGATAGCTAAGCCATGTATAAACACTTCTGATTTATCAACTGATTTTATTACATCTATAGTTATATCTTTTGTTCCTACCGAACTCCCGCCAGAGATAATAACAATATCGCTATTCTTCAAACTATCTTTTAGCTCATTTTGCAAAAGTTCAAACTCATCTCTAACTACTGTTTTTTTAGTAACTAGACACCCTAGTTGCTCTGCCATTACTGTTAATGTGTGGGTATTAATGTCTCTTATTTGTCCTAGCTTTACTTCCTCATTAGTTCCAACAATTTCGTCTCCAGTAGATATAATTGCAATTGAAGGTTTTTTATGTACTTTTACTCTATCTAGACCAATAGATGCTAGAACGCCTACGTCTTGTGCTCTAAGAATTTGTCCTTTTCTTAATACTGTTTCATCTATGGAGATATCATCGCCTATATTAACTACATTCTCTTTTACTGTAACAGAGTTCAATACTGCTAAGCTTTTGTTGTCTATAGTCTCAGTATATTCCACCATTAAAACTGCATCTGCACCTTCTGGAAGCATTCCTCCTGTTGGAATATAGACAGCTTGATTTTCAGTTATACTAATTTTTGCTCTCTTTCCCATATGCACTTCGCCAACAATATCTAAAAAAGCAGGTAAGCTTTCACTAGCTCCGTAGGTGTCTTTTGATAAAACAGCATACCCATCTACTGTTGATCTCCTAAAATGAGGAACATTGTTTTTTGCTAAAACATTTTCTGATAATACTCTGCCTGCTGCATTATAAATCTCTACTAATTCACTATCTAATCTAAATGAACTAAAACTGCCCAAAATTTTACTTTTTGCATTAGAAACAGTACTTACTTCAAACATTTTCATATAATTACCTAGCAAAGTGCTAATATTTAAGTCACTATGCATTCCCTTTCTAATTTATCCAATGTCATACTCAAACGCTAAAAATTTCTTTGTTTCCTCTTCTTTCGGCTTCAAAATCATTTCCTTAGCTTTTCCGCTTTCAACTATTTTTCCTGCTTTTATAAAAATAACTTCGTCGCATAATCTTCTCGCCTGTCCTACATTATGTGTTGCAATTATTACTGTTATTTCTTTTTTATTGCTCCTTTCCAAAATTGCATTTTCAATTAATTCAACAAAATTAGGATCTATATTAGCAGTAGGTTCATCTAGTAAGAGTAACTCTGGCTCAAAAACTAAAGCCCTAGCTAGTGCAACTTTCTGTGCTTCTCCTCCAGATAAGTTCTTAGCTTGTTGATTTCTTAGGTAATAGATATCAAATTCAGCCATAATACGTCCAACTTTAGACTTTATCCTTAACTTGTTTTCTTTTCTGAGTTTAAGCGGATATGCAATATTGTTATAAACTGTGTCTTTTAAAAGATATGGTCTCTGACTTGCATAGGTTATTTCTCTTTGTCTCTCATCATTTAATTCTGCCCCGCCATACGTAACTTCGCCGTACGAACTTTTAGTAAGTCCTGCAATAATCTTAAGAAGAGTAGTTTTTCCTGCTCCATTTGGCCCAATTAATCCATATATCTTGTTAGCTTCGAATGTGAACTCATCAATTTGCAAAACAGCTTGCATCTCTTTTATTCTCTTTTTTACAAAACCATTATACACGCTTACGCTCATTTCATATTCTTTTACTAGCGATTTTAATTTAATATTCATTTTTTCTCCCCCATAACATACTTATAGAGAATTGAATTAGTAATAAATGAAATAAGAAGAAGTACGACCCCCATTGCAATTGATGTTGAATAATTCCCCATGCTATGATTCATTGCTATAAATGTAGTCATTACTCTTGTATGTCCTCTAATATTTCCACCTACAATCATTACCGCACCAACTTCTGAAATTGCTCTACCAAAACCTGTTGCAATTGCAACAAGCATTGTAACTTTCAATTCTTTTATCAACAAAAAAAGCATATCTATCTTATTGCCCCCAAGAGTTTTGCAGATATCATTTACTTCTTGCCCTCTCTCTTTAGAGCTATTAAATATTATTCCTGTAATAATTGGTGTTACTAATAAAGTCTGAGCTATTATCATACCAGTAGTTGAAAAAAGCAAACTCAAACTTCCTAAAGGTCCTCTTCTTGAAATCATTATAGCAACAACTAATCCCACTACAACCGGTGGCAAGCTCATGCATGTATATAAAATTCTGCCCACAAAGTTTTTATATTTAAAACTCTTAAGCCCTAGAATAAAGCCTAATGGCACTCCCAAGAAAGTTGCAATTAGTGTAGATGTAAAAGAAACATATATTGATAAAAATATTACCGAATAGAGTTGCCTATCTCCGCTAAGTAGTAATTTAAATGCTTCAATCATACCATTTAGTATGTATTCCATTGTCCCCCTCCATCCTCTATATCATAAATTACAACACAAGTATATCTAGTGAAATGTAAAATACTGGTCGATTGTCTGCTGGTGGTAAAGAAAGAAATTCATTCTTTATTCCCTGCTTACTATTTTTTTTACACAGCACAGCAGTCTATATTTTTTCACTCACTTCATTTAGCTCTAGTACAATATCATTAAAACACGAATCTTGATATACATTGATTTTTTTTAGTTTTATTAATTCTAAAATGGCTAAAAATATAATGATTACTTCTCCTATGCTATTTGACGCTAAAAAAAATTGATTGAACTTCAAAGTATTTGACTTTTTTAATAAATAAAGTATTATCTCAGTTTTTTCAGCTACTGTGAATGTATCTTTTTTAAGTTGTCGTATGTCCTCTCTAAAATCTTTTATTTTATGCTTTTTTTTAATAATTCTTTCGAAAGACGAAAAAATATCTTGCATAGTCATATTGCTTAAACATTCATCTTTATCATCTGGAATTATTTCATCTCTTAGCTTATAAAAAACTTTATCATACTCTTTTTCACGTTCTTTAAAACCCTCTGAAACCATTTTGTATTTTTTGTATTCAAGTAACTTCCTAATCAATTCATTTCTTGGATCAGCTTCTTCAAACTCAAGTTGTTCACCTTCATCTAGCTCAACTGGCAAGAGCATTTTTGATTTTATCTCTAGCAAAGTTGCAGCTAGGACTAAAAATTCACTTGTGTTGTCTAGATCTAACTCGTCCATTGTAAGTACATGTTCAACAAACTGCTTTGTTATTTCATGAATAGGTATATCATATATATCTACTTTGTTTTTTTCGATAAGGTGAAAGAGCAGATCAAAAGGACCTTCAAATGAATCAATTTTTATCTTATAATCCATATTAAATACCAAATATAAACTGCATAAAAAAGAGCAAAAGATCAAACAGATAATTCACTATGGGAAATAATATAGAGCTAATCGTACCTGTAAAAAGCAATGCTAGTAAAATAAAATAAGAATATTTTTCGTATTTATATACTGTATACTCCCATTGCTCAGGCACTATCGAAAGCAAAATTTTAGACCCATCTAAAGGCGGAATTGGTAACATATTAAATATTGCAAGAACTAAGTTTATCATAATACCATTTACAATAATTCTAACAGCAAGTTCACTTAATTGCAATTGCAATACCAATCCTAAAGTAATAGCCAGAATGATTGCTAGTAAAATATTTGTAAGCGGTCCAGCTATGGATACATACAACATCCCAAGTTTTCTATTTTTAAAATAATTAGGGTTAACTGGTACAGGCTTAGCCCATCCAAACCCTGCAAAAATAAGCATCAAGAATCCAACTATATCAATATGTGCAATTGGATTTAGTGTGAGGCGTCCACTGTTTTTTGCTGTTGGGTCTCCAAGTAAATAGGCTACGTACCCATGCGCAAACTCGTGAAATGTAATAGCAAGTAGTATTCCAGGCAGTACAAGTAAAATTCTATTTATATCAAATTGTAACATGTTATTCCCCTTTCATTTTAGCAAATGCTTTAGCAGCAAACTCAATTTCTTCGTTTTTTGTTCTTAAAAATCCTTTTACTCTAGCTTCGGTCACTTTGTTCAAAATATTCTTATAGACGGGACCTGGTTTAATACCTAACTTCATTAAATCCTTACCTGTGAGACTTATTTTAGTGTTTCTTAATTTATTATAATAATATAGCAAATTGTTTTGCGCTAAGGAATTATCACAATCATTATAATAGAATACAATGGTTTCAGACTTAAAAGGTTTTAGTGTCTTATATAGTTGAAACAAATCAACGTTAGTTTTACCTAGAAAACTATAAATTTCTTTCCTGTTTTTTAGAGCCTCAAGCACTTGGCTTTCATGTATTTTGCTCCCTATAAAATAATTTAGAATAAATGGTAATTTATCAATAGAAATAGCAGTTATTATTTGTAAAATAATTATTAATTGTTTGTCTATCGAAACTTTGTTTTTACCCAATATTTTATAAATAGAACTATTGATAGTTGTAACTTTTTCTATATTTCTATCACTTATATTAAATTCAGGGTGGATAGATTCAAGTATATGGAAATCTCTAAATTGCATCAAACTTTTACACACATTTTCTTCTCGTAGTATGTAGGCGATTTCCTCTCGCACTCTATCACTACTAAGTTTTTGTATTAAGCCATCTTTCACCGCTTGCTTAATAAAACTTTTGCTTTCATTCTCAATTTCAAAACTATATCTCGCTGCAAATCTAATCGCTCTAAAAATTCTAGTAGGATCTTCAATGAAGCTTAAGTTATAAAGAACTCTAATTTTTCCTTTATTAAGATCATCTAGTCCACCAAAGAAGTCGATTAATCTACCATGTTGTTTTTTGTTAAGAGCAACTGCCATACAATTTATTGTGAAATCTCGCCTAAAAAGGTCGCTCCAAATAGAACTTTTTTCAACTTTTGGGAGCGCACCCGGGTATTCATAATACTCACGTCTTGCGGAAACAATATCTATTGAAAGACCGTCTTTAAGAGTTAGCACAGCAGTAGAAAATTTTTCGTGTTCTACTACTTCTCCACCTAAAACTTCCTCTAATTTGTGAGCAAAGTCAATACCATCACCATCTATAACAAAATCAATATCCCAATTAGGTAGATCTAAAAATAAATCTCTAACAAACCCTCCCACAACGTAAACATTAGCATTTAACAGGTCTCCAACTTCTCCAGCTACGTTAATTATTTTTTTAATTTTGGCAGGTAATTTTTCAATTAAATCCGTAGTGTCTATTTCATCGTCAGACAAGTTAAACGTCTTTTTATACCAATACGGATGATTTTTACCATATAAAACTCTTAACATATCTGTCCGCGTGACAATCCCTATTATAATATCATTTTCTACAACAGGGAGTCTTCCTATGTTGTTTTGTACTAGAATTTTATTAATCTCATTTACTGGAGTTTCTGGTTTTATCGTTTTAACTTGCCTAGTCATAAATCCTTTAACAGGTGCATGCTCTAAGCTATGTACAATTGCTTTATCTACATCTGTTCTAGAAATAATGCCAACTACTTGCTTTTCATTTAATACAGGCATTCCAGTATGTCCATACCTTAGCATAATTTTATTTACTTTGCCAATTGTCATATGGTCATATACAACTTTTACTGGGGTACTCATTACTTCTCTTGCTGTCATTTGAAACTTAATATGTTGATGCAATGATAAAATCAGTTGTTCTCTAACAACTTGTACTTCGCCATCTTTTATAGTAGCTGATGCAGCTTTATTATGCCCTCCTCCATGAAATTGTTTTAAAACAAGCGGAACATTAATTTCATCAGGCACGCTCCTTCCAACAATATAGCATCTATTTAACATTTTAACTACTAGAAATACAGCATCACAATTTTGCATTTGAATTATTTTCTCTGACATTGTTCCTAACTCGCCAACGTAACTATCATGTTCAGCAGTAGCTATCATTACTTTATAACCATTTATTTCGTGCTTTTTTGTATTTTTAATGAGTCTCTCAAATAATTGATTATGTTCATCACTTAAAGTAGCCACCAAATGCTCGTTTATTATTGATAAATTTGCACCTTTTTTAAGTAAATATGCTACTATTTCTGCATCATGATAAGTTGTATGCGAGAAAGTCAAACAGTTTGTATCTGAATAAATTCCTAAAGCAAATAAAGTGGCTTCAAAAGTTGTAATTTCAATATTTTTTTCTATAATTTCTTTAAGTAAAATTGTTGTACAGGCACCATAAAATAAAATAGTTTTACTAGCCTTTTCTATTGTATTTTCAGTAATTGGATGATGGTCATATATTGTAATAGGAACTTCACTACCAATTAACTCTTTAAATTTACCAATTCTTTTACGTGAGTTAACATCAGTAATGAATAACTCAGTAATATCTTCTATTATTGCGCTTTTTGCATTTTTTACCGATAACACATTTTTATACATGCTAACAAATTTTTTAACCTCTTCACCTACTTTTCCTGTAAAAAACAAAACTGAATCAGGGTGAAGTTTAGAACAAGCTACCATGCTAGCTAAACCGTCAAAATCAATGTTTTGATGACTTATAATCGCTTTCATTTGCACACCACCTCATTAAGGATAACTAATTATACCACAACTAGCTTGTTCAGCCAAAAAAAAAGAATACTTGCATATGCAAAAATATCTTTTAGTTTAGCACAGGTTTTTTGTGAAAATCGAAACCCCCTTGTAATATACTATGTCTAATAACTAACAAATTTCTCAAACATTCTAGAAATAATATTTAAAAAAGAAGCTTTCTTCACATCCATTTCTGCAACAATATCAGCTCTACCTATTTCTTCATTATTAAGTTTAATAATAATCTCTCCAATTTTATCACCTGCTAAAATCGGTGCATCTATTATATTTACTAGCAATATACTTTTTTCAATTTTATCACTATCTTCTTTCTTAACTAAAACTTTAAAGTCTTCACTAACAACTGCATTTATTTCTACCAAATTGCCTTTGTTGATGTTGACTATACCCATTTCATCAGATTTCCGAGCAATTATTACTGTTTTATAGTTAGCGAAGCCGTAATCAAGAAGTTTAGCAGTTTCTGAAAATCGAATGGCAGATGTTGGCGCACCTAAAACTACAGCGATAAAAGTTGTGGAGTTTCTTGTTGCCGATGCAGACAAACAATGTTTAGCGTCTCTTGTATATCCTGTTTTTATACCAGTAGCTCCCTCATAATGTCTAATTAGCCTATTAGTATTAACAAGTTCTTGTATTGAACCTTTCCTTCCTACTGTGACAGTATCAATCCATGTTGTTAGCCATCTGTGAACTTCTTTATGTTTTAAGAGTTCTCGCGACATTAAAGAAATATCGTATACTGAGGTAACATGCCCTTCTGCTGGCAAACCTGTAGTATTTATAAATAACGTGTTTTTCATGCCTAGCTCTTTTGCTCTTTGGTTCATTTTTTTAACGAAGGTTTCTTCAGTTCCTGAAATATGTTCCCCTATTGCTACGCTTGCATCGTTTGCAGATCTAATTGCAATTCCCTTCATCAGTTCTTCAACTGTTTTTATTTCGCCTGCTTCTAAGTATAGTTGAGTTCCACCCATGCTTGAAGCGTTTCTACTAATGACTACTTCATCCTCTAAAGAAATTTTCCTATTGCATAATGCTTCCATTGACAAAAGCATAGTCATAATTTTTGTGATACTTGCTGGCGGAAACGCTTCGTGAATATTTTGTTCAAATAGTATTTTGCCTGTTGCTTCATCAATTAAAATTGCGGCTCTTGCATCTATTTCAAAAGACCCAGCATATACTTCACTAGTTAGTGAGAGCATACAAAGAAAAATAGCAATTAACACGCATATTGGTTTAAATATTGATTTCATAAAAAAAGCCTCCTAAATTGTATTTTTTAATAGGCTTTCCATCAACCAGGTTCATTATACAATGAGGAGTCTTTTAATTATAATCAAAGATTTTTTTGTTATACTTCTATTATGTCGATATTTTTTCTATTCCCGCATCAGATACTATCCCATAAATCAAGGGTCTTAAAATTGGTTTTTCTTTAGTGATTTTATAAGCAGAAATTAACTTTTCTAAAGCCAACTCTTTTTTACATTCATCGTTATAATGAATATTAGCTAGAACTTCACCTTTATTAACTGAATCTCCCACTTTTTTATTTAAAAGTATTCCTACAGACAAGTCAATTATGCTGTCTTTTCTTTCTCTACCTGCACCTAAAAGCAAAGCTGCAATTCCAATATCCATAGCTTTTATTTGACTTACATAGCCTGTTTTCTCCGCTTTAAGCTCGTAGACGTAGTTTGATTTTGGAAGTAAATCCATGTTCTCTATATAATCTACGTCGCCACCTTGGGACACTATAAACTTTTTAAAAACTTTTAGAGCTTCACCAGATTTGACAACTTCTTGTATCATTTTCTTTCCATCTTCAACAGTTGAAACTTTTTTTGCTAGAATCAGCATATATGCTCCTAATTCTTCACATAAGTTTGTAAAGTCTTCTGGTCCATTCCCTTTTAGCGTTTCAATTGCTTCTTTTACTTCTAAACTGTTTCCTATAGCTAAGCCAAGTGGTTGGTCCATATCTGTAACTATTGCGATTGTATCTCTTTTCATTTTGTTACCAATCGAAACCATTTCTCTAGCCAGTTCAAAGGAAGAGTCAATATCCTTCATAAAAGCACCATTGCCTGTTTTTACATCTAGTAATATTGCATCAGCACCTGCTGCCAGTTTTTTAGACATTATACTACCAGCAATTAAAGAAATATTATCTACAGTACCAGTAACATCTCTAAGCGAATATAATTTTTTATCAGCAGGAGCTAAATCACTTGTTTGCCCCATTACTGCTATTTTAATTTTATTAACATTTTCTATAAATTGATCAATAGAAAGATCTACAGAAAATCCAGGAATTGATTCTAACTTATCTATTGTTCCGCCTGTATGACCGAGTCCCCTGCCTGACATTTTTGCAACAGGAACGCCACATGCTGCTACCATTGCACCTAAAGCAATTGTAGTCTTGTCTCCAACTCCTCCTGTGCTATGCTTGTCTACCTTAATTCCTTCAATTTCTGATAGATTTACTAATTGTCCAGAATTCATCATAGCCTCGGTCAAATACGCAGTTTCTTCTCTTGACATTTTCTGAAAATATATTGCCATTAATAGTGAAGAAGCTTGATAATCAGGAATTGTTCCTTCTGTATAGCCCTGAACAAAGAAATCAATCTCTTCATTACTAAGAACTCCACCATTTCTTTTTTTAAGTATTATGTCTACTATACTCATTAAAGCTGCACCTCATTTAAAATTCCTTTAACAAGTTTAATAAACTTAGGTTTAGTCTGACTCGCCATTTCCATTACTTGTTCATGACTAACAGAATGTAGCTGGTCAGGAATAGCCATATCTGTAACGCATGAAATCCCAATGACTTTAATGCCTGCATGACTCGCTACGATAACTTCTGGCACAGTAGACATTCCTATTGTGTCTGCGCCTAGTCTCCTTACCATAGTAAGTTCAGCCTTTGCCAAATAGTTTGGTCCAGAGATAGATAGATATACTCCTTCAAAAGTCTGCACTCCAAGTTTTTCTCCTACTTTATGCGCTAATTTAACTAAGCTACTATCATATGCATTTGACATGTCTGGAAACCTTGGACCAAAAGATTTTTCGTTTTTGCCAACCAGTGGATTATCTCCTGTGAAATTTATATGATCATTAATAATCATTAAAGCACCAGCATGAAAATGAGGATTTAATCCACCGCATGCATTAGTAACAATAATAAGTTCAACACCAAGCTCTTTCATAACCCTTACTGGAAACGTTACTTGTTGCATTGAATATCCTTCATAATAGTGAAATCTGCCTTTCATAGCTATTACTTCTTTTCCTTCTAACATTCCAATAACTAATTTCCCAGCATGCCCTTCGACAGTTGATGTTGGGAAATTTGGTATGTCTTTATAATCAATACTAATACCTTTGGTAATTTGATCTGCTAAATCGCCTAATCCTGAACCTAAAATCAGACCAACTTTAGGGTTTCTTCCCGTTTTATTTAAAATGTACTCACTTGCTTCGTTTACTTTTCTTAACAAATTATTCATTTTGTAATCCCCTTGTATGCTATTATTTTTCATTATTATATTACTTGTTAGTTTCTCAAATCTTCAACAAAATTTGCTTTATATATGATATAAACTGTGCTTTTACCATTTGTGTTGTTTCAATAACTTCTTCGTGGTTTAGAGGTTGATCTAAAATCCCCGCTGCCATATTACTTATGCAAGAAATACCCAAAACTTTCATTTCGCTATGTACTGCTACCATAACTTCAGGAACTGTTGACATTCCAACAGCATCGCCTCCAAGGAATTTTATCATTTTAATTTCTGCAGGTGTCTCGTATGTTGGTCCTGACATAAAGGTATATGTTCCTTTTCTTATTTTCATTCTTATTAACTCTGCTACTTCTTCTGCAACTTTAATCAAGTCCTTGTTATATGCATTAGACATATCTGTAAATCTTTTTCCTAGCTGACTATGATTTTTACCCATTAAAGGATTGTCAAACGCGAAATTAATATGATCTTCAATTATCATTAAATCACCTGGTTCAAATTCAGTATTAACTCCTCCAGCAGCATTAGTTACAATTACAGTACCTATACCAAGCGCTTTCATAACTCTAACTGGAAAAGTTACTTCTTCCATAGTGTAGCCCTCATAATAATGAAATCTGCCTTTCATAGCTAAAACATGCTTTCCTTTTAATGTTCCGCAAACTAATTCGCCAGCATGTCCCTCTACCGTAGAAACAGGAAAATGTGGTATTTCACTATACGGAATAATCTGTGGGTTATCTATTTCATCAGCGAGAACTCCTAGCCCCGAACCCAATATTAACCCTACCTTAGGCTTATCCTTTAAAATCTCTTGAATATAACTACTAGTTTGTTCTATTTTTTCTAACAATGTCATTCGAATCACTCCCTATTTTTTAAGTGCTAACAAGACAAGGGGACAGGGACTTGTCTTGATGCATATTATTTTTCTTGCAAATCAAGACAAGTCCCTGTCCCCTTGTCTTGCTAACGCTGCAAAGCTTTCACCAACACCTGTATTTGATATTCTTAAAAACTCTGAAATTGTTCTGGCAATGTCAGCAAATGATTTTCTTGTTCCTAAATTAACATTATTCTTAATTTTTTTACCATAAACAAGTAGTGGAACATACTCTCTAGTATGGTCTGTTCCTTTAAAAGTTGGGTCATTACCATGGTCTGCAGTAATTATCAATACGTCATCATCTTTTAGTGAAGCAAGAATATCTGGCACTCTTTTGTCAAACTCCTCTAGTGCATCTTTATAACCTTCTGGATTTCTTCTATGGCCGTATTTAGCATCAAAGTCTACAAGATTCGTAAATATTATACCCTTGCTTTCCTTATTTAAACTCTCAATAGTAGCATCAACCCCCGACATGTTACTTTTTGTATGTATTGCGCTAGTAATTCCTTTACTATTAAATATGTCTTCAATTTTTCCAATTCCAATTACATCCAATCCTTCATTTTTAGCTAAATCTAAAACAGTCTTAGAGGTTGGATCTAAGGAGTAGTCTTTTCTATTAGTAGTTCTTTGAAAACTACCAAGTTCTCCATCGAAAGGTCTAGCAATTATTCTTGCTACAGCATTTTCACCCATCATAAGTTCTCTTGCTATTTCACACATTTTATATAATTCTGGTATTGAGATAATATCTTCATGAGCAGCGATTTGAAATACACTATCAGCCGAAGTATATACAATTGGGTACCCAGTTTCTAAATGTTTTTCCCCCAAATCTTCAATAATTACTGTTCCAGAAGCTGCATAATTAGCTAAAGTCTTTCTACCTATTCTTTTTTCAAACTCCTTAATAATTTCCTCAGAAAATCCGTTAGGAAAAGTATTAAATGGCTCCTCAACATACAAACCTGTCATTTCCCAATGCCCTGTAGTTGTATCTTTCCCAGAAGAAAATTCATTGGCACGTCCAAAAGCACCGGTTGGATCAGCTACTGGTTCTACTCCTTTTACTTCATCAATATTACCTAGTCCTAAAGCTCTCATATTAGGTAGTGATATACCACCAGTATGTAATGCTATATTACCTAGAGTGTTAGCACCATAGTCCCCATATTTTTCTGCATCTGGTAAATATCCAATGCCTACACTATCAATAACTAAAAGTACAACTCTGTTAATCATAATTTTTCCTCCATTTCTTTGTAGCAAGACAACAGGTACTCGTCTTGCTGCGAATTATTTTTCTTTGAAATCAAGACAAGGGGACAGGGACTTGTCTTGATGCGAATTATTTTTCTTGAAAATCAAGACAAGTCCCTGTCCCCTTGTCTTGCTGTTGTCTTGGTCTAACTATGCCCTAGGGTGTGTCTTAGTATAAACGTCTTTTATTTTCTTCTTGGCAAATTGCGTATAAATCTGTGTAGTAGAAATATCTGCATGTCCAAGTATTTCTTGAATTGAGTTTAAATCTGCTCCATTTTGGATCATATGAGCACCAAATGAATGCCTAATAGTTTGTGGGGTAATTGTCTTATTTAGATTGGCTCGCTTTGCATAATGCTTGAGTATTTTCCACAAACCTTGTCGTGTTAACCCTTTGCCCGAACTATTCAAAAACAATATTCTTTCATCTGAATTTTTAATATGCTTCACTCGATACTCTTCTATATATTCATTAAGTGCATCTATTGCCACTCTACCTACAGGAACAATTCTTTCCCGCTCTCCATTGTAGCATTTTACGAAAGACAAGTCCAAGAAAATATCATCAATTTTTAACGAAATAAGTTCAGTAACCTTCATTCCTGTCGCATACAAAAGTTCTAACATTGCTTTATCGCGCGCTCCCTTTGCACTGGTAGCCTTGGGTTGACTTAGCAGGTTGTTAATTTCATCTATAGTAAGAACAGCTAATAATTTTTTTTTCTGCTTAGGCGACTCTACATTAAACGTTGGGTCACTATTAACAATTTTCTTATGCATTAAAAAGCGATAAAAAGTCTTTAAAGAAGACAAGTTCCTAGCTATTGTAGATGCTGATTTTTTCTCATTTTGAAGAGAAATCAAATATGTAMTTATAGTTGTATTATTTACAACATTTATATTTTTTATATTATTATTGTGCAAGAAAAGAATATACTGCGAAATATCACGCTTGTATGATTCTAACGTGTTTTGTGCAATGCGTTTTTCATTAGTTAAATATGTTCCAAAATCATAAATAAAYAAGTTCGTACATACAAAAACTCCTCGTCCATATAATATTCAACCAGTCTATATTTCTATATTCAATAAATTWTATAGAAATCCTGCTAGAATTTTAAGATACRTACTARATCAATTCATAAACCGAAGAATCAACATCATAAAAACTGGTGAAATAAAGGCCTCTATAATAGATGCTATTACCAAAATACAAGTTAAGCCAGCCTGAATAAAACTATATGTAAGCAGTTGATTTAAGAACTTATAATTTTTTGATTTATTTCTTTTCTTTTGCACAATTCCAATTGTAAAATTTAATGCAAATATAGATGCGGTTGTTAACACCACAACAGTTATAATCGCATGCGGTAAAACAGAAAAAACTGAAATCAGTATTCCAAATCCAGACAATTCTTTTGCGAGAAAACCTATTGTAAACCCTAAAGTAAAACCCTCTAATAGTAAAATAATCAAAATCAAAGGGGCTCCAATAACACTGATTCCTAGAAAATATATCAATAACATCATCTGTGTATTATCAACAAATGATTGTTTAAAAACATCAAAATTGTTAGCTCCTGAATTACCTAAAAACCTAAAAAACCCTCTTAAATAAGAAATTAGGTCTTTCTCTTGATGTATGTTTAACTCGTTTACAGTAAAAGCTCCAATAGAAATTCCTATTAAAAAGGACAAAGACACAACAATATAAATAGCTAAGTTATCTTTAACATGCTTCCCCAAAAAATTTAGTTTGAGCAACACAATCACTTCCTTCTAGCTAATCATTTAATTAGATGATTATTTTGATAATATAATAACGCTATAATTGTTTTGCCATCACTGATTATTCCCTCATTAACCATATTTATACATTCTTCGGTATTAATTTTGATTACTTCGATAAATTCATTTTCATCAAGATTAAGATCTCCTTCTACTAAATCTTCTGCTATAAAAAAATGTAACTTTTCATTAGTAAAACCGGGACTAGAGTAAAACTGCATTACTTTGGTAATCTTAGTAGCCGAAAACCCCGTTTCTTCTTTTAATTCTCTCAGTGCAGCTACTTCTAGAGCTTCCTCGTCTTCTACACGACCCGCTGGAATTTCTAAAGTAAATTCTTCTATTGCTTTTCTATATTGTTTTACGAAAACCACTTCATTTTCTTTAGTAATAGCAAGTACGCAAACCCCACCAGGATGCTCCACAATTTCTCTTCTAGAGTATTTTCGTCCTGGCAGTTCAACTGTATCTACACGCAGATTAATGATGTTTCCCTCAAAGATTCGTTCAGTTTTCATTGTGTTTTCTGCATTACTCATATACTACCTCCATACGTTTTTTACTTACTTATTGGTCATTAACAATCGATTGCTATACTTTGCAGCTGAAGCGCATGTTAAGAAAAACTCTATATCTTGATTAAAATTTCTATCCATTGTACTGAGTGAATTGTTAAATTTAGACAAAACCAGCGCTAGCATACCTACTTCTTCCTCTACAATACAGTGTTTTTCATTTATTTTCAAGTCCGTTATCTGTTTCTTAATAATTCTTTTTTTGTTCAATTGTAGTTTAGGAACTATTACCGTAGTCTTGGTGTTCACTATTTTGCTTAAAACTGTCCTAGAATGATGACTCATTCCATAATGTCGCTCTCTTTTATCTGCAAAACTTATACGTGGCAAGAAAATAGAAGTGCCTCCTAGACTATTAACAGCGTCTATTAACATACCTTGTTCTATTCCAGAAAAGCCATATGGAGTTCCTGTTCCTACAATACCTGGTCCCATAGTCACGATAGCGACGTCCGCCATAACTATTTCTTTTGCTGCAATTAGTCCATTGTAAATATTCACACATTCTATGTCTCCACCAAACGCGTGTCCTATAGTGATTGTAGCCTTGATCAGCTTCTCTTTCTGCATATTTACTACTGTATTACTAAAAGCTATTGGCAAGGAAGCTCCATCTGTCATGATATATGCAATTTTAAGCTTTGGATTCAAGTGATTAAGGGTTATAACAGTCGGTAGTAGCATGCTATGTATACTTCCTACAATAACAGGAAAACCGCGAAGAGAAGTAAAGTTAACGAAAACTTTGTGGTGCGGACTACCTTGCTCTTCAGCTGCTTTTACTTTTACTTGCAAAGGTGTATAACGTAGCTTCATTATATGTCCAACATTATCAACAACTAATTTCTCTCTCTTTATATTGTTAATTACAAAATGATATCCACCTGTTCCTAAATTATATTCAACCGCAGTTGTATTTAGTATTACAGTATCGAATTCATTTATTTTTCCTGTGAGCTGGTTGTAATTAATTGCTGCTTCATACTTTCCATCTAAATCTACGATAATATCTGTGCGAAACTCATCGGATTTAAGGATTTTCACCACTGTTCCTTTTTTAATACTCACTAAATTTTCTGCCATTAATTTTACTCACCAACTCTTTCTCAACTTCAGTTAACAATTTTTTAAAGCTAAATCAAGGTCCACTTTTATACCCAATTTCATCTATGTATTTTAATATAATATTATTCTGAATAATCTTGGTTAATGAGTGTTTTTCTGCAACATAGTGGATAATTAGCAAATTAATAAGTAAGATATATTTTATTAGTAGCGAAAAACTGATTATTGCGATTAAGCCTAGGCATATCCCTAATAAATTAGCACCAACATCTCCCAACATACTACTTCTCCTTAGTTCGTGCGGCAAATATACAGCACTAAATCCTATTACTACTGCTAAAAACAATTTAGACTCAAAAGTTAAGCCAATATAAATAAATACCAAACCTAAAACAAAAAAGAGCTTTATTGCCCTTCCTGGTCTTAAATCAAAAATATTCAGCAAATTTGCCATCAATGCAATTATAAGTGCATTAATTATTACTTCAAGTATATTATTTGAGTTTATTAAAGCTATGAAACCTGCAATAAGTGCTCCAATCATTGCTTTTAATCCTCCTGTTGTCACTATTCCTCTAATTAAACTCCCAATATGCCCTTTAAAACCCCTTGTGCAATCCTTTCCTAATAAATCATCAATTATTCCCACAAAGGCTATTGCTAAAACTCCACATAAAAAAACGAGCA
The DNA here is from genome assembly GCA_002733545.1 of Alkaliphilus sp. Classification (GTDB taxonomy): domain Bacteria; phylum Bacillota; class Clostridia; order Peptostreptococcales; family NVVX01. The sequence goes on along the minus strand of NVVX01000001.1, from coordinate 148,024 downwards.
ATATAGAGTGTTGTAGATCAAAAAAAACAATTGAAATCGAGAAACAAAATATAATCACAGGAACAAGTATAAGTCCCATACCTGTAACAATAATATCTGCACAGTAATTTTTAGCAACAGTATTGCTGTGTAATAATAACTTATATATTAACGGTATTAAGAAGTAAGACGAAACAGCGCTACTAAAAAATACAAGAAGCACATCCATCATAACACTTCCTTATTTTTGTGTAATTTAAGTAGATACTTGAATACAAGCATATGCGCAATATGTGCAAATTGTTTTCCTCTATGTAAAAACCCAGCTAGGTCTCTTCCGGTTTCAGAGTGAGTCATTGGTATTTCTACCTCTTTCACAACATATTGTAAGCGAAGTATTTCTATTAGCATTTCTAATTCTACTGAGAAACCATTACTTATGAAAGAAATGTTTTTTAAAACTTCTTTCTTGAAAGCTCTTTGTCCCGAGAGAATTGAACCAAAATGCATATTAGTAGTCATGTATAAGCCAATTTTAGCAAGCTGCTTCGTTAATCCAATCCCTGCCTTAGCTTTTTTCGAGCTAAACTTTGCGACAGTCACATCCACTTTGTTTGATTCTAGTGGAATTAAAAGCTCACTAATTTCATTTGCATCACATATTATATCTGCATCAAGAAAAACTATAATATCTGCTGACTCTATATTGTTCTTTATACCGATTCTCAGCGCTTCACCCTTACCTCTATTTTTAGGCAGTTTAATTAGGTGAACTTTCTTAAATTTTAAAACTTTCCTATATGTTTTATCCGTAGATCCATCATCTATTACAAATATATTTGTAATAGCATCAATTGACTCTAATGTCCTTAGTACTCTTTGAATTTTTAATTCTTCGTTATATGCAGGTATAATCACAGAAATTATTTTTTTCAAAGTGCTGCCTCCAATAGTAGATAATAATTAATACCTCCGTATACTGTGCATTAGCTTAAATAGGAATTTAACATATTTACACCTTTTGCATCTATTAATTTATCTCCAATTTTAAGCCTAACTAAAAAAGTGCTAGCCATCCCATTTCTTCCTTTTTCCAGGAAGTCGATTATGTTTGAATGACTTCCTATTGTTACTATTAACTTAGCATTTTTCTCATACGCTAATAACATTGCTATATCTTCACTCGTTCCTAAAGATGCAAAACTAAATGATTTTAGCTTTAAAGAACTTATCCTTTTCATACCTGGTGAAAACCCGTCTGCATAAGCATGCACAATAATTTCTTTGCTTTTTAATAGACAGTTATCACTTACACTGTCCATGTCCCCAATAATAATGTCTGGTATTAAGCCATATTTTAATAGAGCATCCCCGCCACCATCAACGCCAATAAGAACAGGGTCAATTTTTTCAATATATGATGACATTGCTTCTAAATCCTCCAAATAATTTTGCCCTCTTGTTACAATTAATACGTGCTTATCATTAATAACAGTTTTAATGTTTGGAAGTAGAATATTCCCTAAAACTAGATTTTTCTCCTTAGAAGCGTAATTCATTGTGTTCTCTATGAATTTATCAAGCTCATATCCCATATTTCTTTTAGCAATTTTAATAGATTTCTCAATGACTTCACTTGATACTCTTAACAGCTTGGCGATTCTTTTTTTTGACAACAGCATTATATCATTGTAAATTTCTACTTCATCACCATCTTGTAAAACTCCGAATAAGTCCCCTTCTGTAACTTCAAAAATAGGAATTAAATTTTTTTCCAATACAGATGTTCCTCGATTCGGGAATCTACCGCTTGTATATTTTTTGCAATTTATTACTGCTGATACTTGTTTGTTTACAAGTATATACGCAGACAATTCGTCTATATCTTCATGATCAATTATCGCTATCTCTCCATTATTCAATCTTTCTTCTAAGTTTTTCGTGCTTCTATCTTTTTTTATTTTTCCCACAATAGTCATTTCGTCTCTCCTTCATCGCAAGCCTCCTAAATCTAGTATTTGCATTATTGATTTTTAGATTCATAACAGTGAATCTCAATTTAGATCATTTTTTTCCATATAATTTAATATTAGCTCCAATAAAAAAACATCTATGTATTAACTAACATAAATGTTTTAGTCTCTTTTTATCACTTGTTATTAGATTAGGAAACTTTATAATCTAGACGCAATTTGTCAGCTACCATGGCGATAAATTCAGAGTTAGTTGGTTTTCCTTTATTCTTGTTGATCGTATATCCAAATATATCATGAATTGCATCAATTTGACCTCTTCCCCAAGCCACTTCAATAGCATGTCTTATAGCTCTTTCTACTCTACTAGCAGTAGTATTGTATTTAGTGGCAATTGCTGGGTACAACTCTTTTGTCACCGCGCTTAAAAGTTCTAGATTATCGACAACCATTATAATAGCTTCTCTTAAGAAAAGATATCCTTTAATATGCGCTGGAATTCCTATTTCATGTATAATTGCAGTAATCTCTACTTCAATACACCGATTATTCGGAATGGAATATTTTTGCACTCTCAATTTTCTATTCTTTATTTCAGCAGTTATGTTTAAAGAATCTGATATTTCTCTAACCCTTTTAATAAAAACTTCAAAATCAAAAGGCTTAATTACATAATAATCTGCGCCTAGATTTATTGCTCTTTGTGTAATTTTATCTTGTCCTACCGCAGACATTATTATAATTTTAGGCAATTTAGAACAATTACTCTCATTTAAGCTCTCTAAAACTCCTAACCCATCAAGGTGCGGCATAATAATGTCTAATACTACTAAATCCGGATTCTTTTGCTCAATTAATTCGAGTGCTTCCAAACCATCATTTGCTACTCCAACTACTCTAATGTCTGGCTGTCTGGATAGATACTCACTTAAAATATCGCAGAAATCAATATTATCATCTGCAATTAACACATTTATTACTTGCTTTAACATAGAAATCCCCCATAAAAAATATTTTAATAACTTAGTTAATTATTTTAATTCGACACTAAAAAAGTTTTCCCTTCCTTAAAACTAAAATACTTTCGCTATTTTTAATGTTTCGTTCCACAATTATCTATCATCTTCAACAAAATTCTACAAAAGTCCATATAAAATCATCAGAAATTATCGAAATTTGCAAGTTCACTTACCATCCATTCTATAAAAATAGCATATCCTTTTGCAGGATCGTTAACAAAAACATGTGTTACCGCACCAACTATTTTTTCATTTTGTATTATTGGGCTGCCACTCATACCCTGTACTATCCCTCCTGTTTTACTTAATAATCGTTCATCCGTAATTTTTATTATCATACCTTTCCCATCAGGTTTAGTTTGAAAATTGATTTTTTCTATTTTTATATCGTATTTTTCTATAGAATTATCATCTAATGTAGTTAAAATATAAGCTTTCCCTTCTTGGATTTCATGTTGGTACGCTATTTCTATTTGAGGATAGGAAACTAATTTTTCAGTTTCAATCTCAATTTTGCCAAACAAACCACTATTTGTATTTATTTTAAGCATACCTATTGGTTTTTGAGTTCTTTGAAAAATTCCTTTTATTTCGCCAGGACTACCTTTTTCACTTTTCTTAATATCTATAATTTTCGAGCTGACAATTTCACCATTTTTCACAGTCAATACCGAACCCGTATCTACATCAGTGACTGCATGTCCTAAGGCACCAAATTTTCCGCTTTCTAAATGCAAAAAAGTTAAAGTGCCAACTCCTGCAGACCTATCTCTTATCCAAAATCCTAATCTATACTTATTATCTCTTATAGATTCAACTGGAACTAAATTTGTACTGAACTTCTTTCCTTCCCTAATTAAGGTGAGTTGAAGTTCTTCACCCTTGCTACTTTGCACAATTTCTGCCACATGAGAAGAATTGCGCACATCCTCGCGATTAATCGCCATTAATAGGTCGCCAATTCGAATATTCCCTTCGTCAGCTAAATCATGCACTTCTCCATCCACATCTACAACTTCTGAAACACCTACAATCAAAACACCATCGGTGTTTAGGTTTATTCCTATTGACTTACCACTTGGTACAACACTAAATCGAGGCACTACGTTTACTCGGACTGATTTATACGGTATTACACCGAATATTCTAAAATCCAACTTTGCGCTTCCCTTATTAATGGTTTTTAATTGAAGATTTGTACTTATACTAAATCTATTGTCTAGTAATCTATCGAGTTTGCTAATTTCAACAATATGATCATAATCTGAATTGATTGAATAGAAGAGAGGAAATTTCATATTGAGCGTGTGTTCATTACCTATTTTGATATTATATTCAGACGGTAATACCCATATAACTTCTAGCAGTATAACTGCAATTGCAATTATTAAAAATAAACATATTAAAACACGCTTTTTTAGAGTTGCAAAAATAAAACATTTGTTTTGTCTCATGTAATCACGCTCCATTTAGGTCTTTTGTTGAACATACAATTAATTTGGCGTTCAACTCATACATATAATTTGCCTAATTAGAGCAATGAATATTAGAAACAAAATATTAATATATTAGTATATTAATCCTATTAAAAACTCATCTTTTTTTTGAACTAGCTTGATCTATCATCTCTTTAGCGTGTTTTAGCGTTATTTCGGTCAATTTTCCACCTAATAACCTTCCTATTTCTAGTATGATCTTATTTTTGTTTAATTTGTCAATTTTTGTATTTGTAGCAGTATCATTTGTAATTTTTTCAATTAAAAAATGAGAATCTGCTAAACATGCAATTTGAGGTAAGTGTGTAATACATACAACTTGGTGATTTCTTGAAATTTGATACAATTTTTCCCCAACAATTTGCGCTGTTCTTCCACTTACTCCTGTGTCGATTTCATCGAAAATTAAGCATGCAATTTTATCTGTATCCGCAAGAATTGTTTTAAGTGCAAGCATTATTCTAGACATTTCACCACCTGAAGCTACTTTAGATAGTGGTTTTAATGGTTCTCCTACATTAGTTGAAATTAGAAATGTGACAGTATCTATCCCTCTTGAAGTAAGTTTATATTTTAAATTTTCACTTTTTAACTGTTTTATTGATATACTAAAAGATACTTTTTTCATGTTAAGCTCTTCTAAAATTTTCATTAATGACTTATTTAAGGTAAGTGAAACAAATTTTCTAGTTTCACTTAGTGAAACAGATAGTTTTTCTAATTCTTTTTCAGTGATTTCTACTTCCTCTTTAAGTTTGTCTATTTTTGCGTCGCTATTTATCAGGTCCTCTAATTCGTTAACTATTTTTTTTCTATATTCTAAAATCTCTTTTACAGATATTCCATATTTTCGTTTTAATCTACTTATAATATCTAATCTCTCTTCGATTTCATCTATTATATTTGGATCGAATTCAACTTGTTCCTTGTACTCTCTTATTTCCCATGCTAAATCTTGCAACTTAAATTGAACTTCTTCAAAAGAATCATAGAACTTTTTAAGTTCTGAATCAAATGTTTTTACATCCCCTAAATTTTGAGTTATAAATGCTAAATTATCCAATATTGCTAAATTTAAATCGCTATCAGCTAGTTTTTCGTATGAATTAGCTAAAGCACTATAAATTTTTTCGGCATTAATTACTAGTTTTTTTTGGCTATTTAAATCTTCTTCTTCTTTAATAGTTAAATTGGATTCATCAATTTCTCGCGCTTGAAATTTTAGCATATCAATCTTTCTCATACGTTCTTTTTCATCAACAGATATTTCATTCAACTGTTTTTTTAATAATGCAAGTGTGGCATATTTGCTAGCGACTTTACTAGCTTGCTCTTGAATTGATTTTCCTCCGAAACTGTCTAGTATATCAATGTGCGAGTTCTGATTTAGAAGCGATTGATGATTATGTTGTCCGTGAATATCAATCAATTTCTCGCTTACGCTCTTTAATGCTCCTCTTGTTACAATAATTCCATTTATTCTGCATACACTTCTGCCGTTTGAATATATTTCTCTCATCAAAATAATAATATCTTCTTCATTTTTTTCTATGCCCAGTTCGTCAGTTCTCTCAAGAATTACACTGTTTTTAGAAACTCTAAAAACTGCTTGCACAGTGCATTTATTGCAACCAGATCTTACAAACTCACGATCAGCTCTTTCGCCAATTGCCATATTTACAGCATCGATAATTATTGATTTTCCGGCGCCAGTTTCTCCTGATAAAATGTTTAGTCCTTCGCTAAATTGCATGCTCAATTCATCAATTAAAGCAAAGTTTTTTACTTTTAATTCTAGTAGCACAGAATTCCCCCCTTTTTTTGATAAAACAAACTACTTTAACACTAAAAAAACTACCATTAGAACGAATCAGTTTCATGAGACTTTGAAACAATTTTTTTTACATACTCTTTGTTAAACATCTCCTTATTTTGCTTAGTGTTTTTTAGATGTAGTAAATACTCTATATTTCCTTTAGGACCTTTTAGAGGAGAATAGGTTAAATCGAGAATTTCCATACAGTTTTCTTCAGCAAAATCAATAATTCTAACTATAACTTCTTCATGCGTTTTGGGGTCTCTAACAACACCTTTTTTTCCAACTTTGCCTTTTCCAGCTTCAAATTGCGGCTTAATTAGAGCTACAATCTCTSCAYYTTCWTKYAANARGTTSWKCAANAACWKSAAKAAYWWKWMYAASYGAAATAAATGAAACATCAATTGACGCAAAATCTGCTAATTCTCCAATCCGACAGCTGGTAACGTATCTAACATTAGTTCTTTCCATACTTACTACTCTATCATCTTGCCTTAGTTTCCATGCTAATTGTCCATATCCCACATCGATGGAGAATACTTTTTGCGCATTATTTTGTAGCATACAATCCGTAAATCCACCCGTGGATGAGCCAATATCTAAGCATACTTTATAATCTAATTTAATGTTAAAACTCTTAATTGCTTTTTCTAACTTAGAGCCTCCACGACTTACGTATGCGCTTTGACTTGATTTCACATCAATTATTGCTTCTGATTTTACTTGAGTTCCAGGTTTGTCGACAATTTGATTGTCCACAAAAACGAGTCCGGCCATTATTGCTCTTTTTGCTCTTTCTCTACTTTCGAAATATTCTTTTTGAACAAGCAATTGATCTATTCTAATATTTTGCGCCATATTTTCTCCTAACTACTTAACAATCGATATTTTCCCGTAATCCGTAGTTCTAATATCACTTAGAATTATATTCTTTATTTTACTGCTGGATAAATTATAAAAATCAAACAAACTATCTACACTACCATGCTCAATAAACTGATCAGGCAAAGCTAATATTTTAACTGTCTTTGTAAGGCCAGCGTCATTCAATAAAGACAAGATTTGAACACCAAAACCACCTATCTTAACATTATCTTCTATTGTGTAGATGTGTTCGCATTTTTTTGCATACGTCGCGATCAGTTTTTTATCAAGTGGCTTTATAAACCTTGCATTTACTAATGTAGTGTTAATACCATTTTCCTTTAGTTCTTTACATGCAATTAGTGCATTATTAGTCATATTGCCAACAGCAAAAATAACTGCATCAGTCCCACTTTCATATACAACATCGCCTCTACCTTGTACTATTTCTGCACAAATAGAATCCCTTTTTATTTCGGCATTTCCTCTTGGATATCTAATTACAGTAGGTGCCCCTTGTTTTAAGGAATAGCAAATCATTTTACTTAGTTCTATCCCGTCTCTAGGTGACATAATAGTCAAATTGGGTATACTCGACAAATACGAAATGTCAAATACGCCATGATGCGTTTCACCATCAGCACCAACTAGCCCTGCTCTGTCAACCAAAAATAAAACAGGAAGCTTTTGCAAGCACACGTCGTGAAGAATTTGATCGTACCCTCTTTGCAAAAAAGTTGAATATACAGGGAAAACAGCTTTATATCCAGCAGCAGCAAGTCCTGCTGCAAATGTAGTTGCATGTTGTTCCGCAATTCCCACATCAAATAAACGCTTAGGAAAAAGCTTTTGAAAATCGTTTAACCCTGTACCAGATGGCATTGCTGCAGTAACTACAACCACTTTTTCATCTTCTCTAGCACACTTAACTAATGTGTCGCCTGCAACTTTAGAAAATGTTGCTTTAGAAGATGACGATATAGGTTTTCCAGATTTAACTTCAAAGGGACTGATCCCATGAAATATATCTGGATATTTTTCTGCAAAACTATAACCTTTGCCTTTTTTTGTGATTGTATGAAGTAGTACAGGTCCTTTAATTGTCTTACATTGTTTTAGTGCTTGGCATACTGCACCATAATCGTGTCCATCCACAGGTCCAATATATGTAAAACCAAACTCCTCWAATAGAACACCTGGAACGAGAAAATACTTAATACTATCTTTTATTTTTTCAGCTGTCTTAGCTGTAAATTCGCCCACAACTGGTATATTCTTAAGGAGACTATCTATATCTTTTTTGAATCTATTATATAATGGAGCACTCCTTAGTCTATTTAAGTACTTTGACAGCCCTCCAACATTTTGCGATATTGACATTGCGTTATCATTTAATATTACAAGTAGATCATTTTTACTGTGTCCTGCATGATTTAGCGCTTCAAATGCCATACCACCTGTTAATGCACCGTCGCCAATGATAGCAATGACAGAATGTTCCTCTTTCTTTAAATCTCTTGATGTTGCCATACCCATGGCAGCAGATATTGAAGTACTACTATGTCCAGTGTCAAAGTGGTCGTGCACGCTTTCGCTACGTTTAGGAAACCCGCTTAATCCCTTGTATTGTCTAAGGGTATTGAACTTTTCTTTTCTACCTGTAACAATCTTATGAATATAGCTTTGATGCCCTACATCCCAAATAATTTTATCTCTAGTGCTATCAAATTCTGAGTGAATAGCTAAAGTAAGTTCAACTACGCCTAAATTTGATGCAAGATGTCCTCCTGTTTTTGATACGGAATTAATTAAAAATTCTCTTATTTCTTCTGAAAGCTTCGAAATTTCATGCTCGTTCAGTTTTTTAATATCTTCTGGCGAATTAATTCTTGATAGATAGCCTTCCATTCCCTCATCTCTCTTTCTTCTTTTTACAACTACTCTTTTTCTTCTTATTGTTATTAGGTATTAGATCAATCTTCAAACGGTGCGAAATAGAGTCCAAGCATTTTGCTACCTTAAATACAATAAATTGCGAACTATTAAAAGCAATCCTTTTTCCTAATGCCTTTCCTCCAACTGTCAAGGCAGCAGTAAAGCCAGTTAGCGCTATTGTTAAAATAGCTCTGTTTATATTAGTAATTACATTTCCTAGTTGCATTATAATGCTCGCTACGGCGACTCCACTAACAATTCCGCAAATATCACCAATTACGTCATTACAAAAACTTGCCAAAACGTCAGCATTTTTTGTCAGTTTAATTGCATATCTAGCCCCTGGTATTTTATTAGATGCCATTGCATGAAAAGGTTTTTCTGAAGCTACAGTGATTGCTACACCAATCATGTCGCTAAATACTCCTATAGATATAATAAATAGTAATATTGCAAAAGCAGAAACCACAAATGTATTTAAAATTATCGCCTCGGCAAAAAAACTAATTGCAACAGATAAAAAAAATGTCCAAAAAGTTATTGATATTACCCACTTCAAATTATATTTTATCCAAATATCATCTAAATCATTATTTTTTTTTTTGTTTCTTTTACTCAAAATATATCCTCCTAAAAAAGCCGATAGCAATTTTACTATCAGCATACTATGTAAGTAGTGGCAATACACAAAGTAAACTTTGCGGCTTAGGTTCAGTTGGATTTCCCAAATCATTACTGAATGTCGCCATATCAGCGGTTTCCCTTTAAAACGATTTCTATCGCGTCACCTACGATAGTACTGAATTACCACTTAGTCCGCACTGTAATCCTAAATGTATTTCTTATGGAACAGTCTAGGAGTTTTCCTCAGCAACAAAACTTACTCTTAGCCTCTTTCGCAGAATAGGTTTCAAGTAGCAATGGATCTTTTCAATGGGCCCCAATGTCTAGAAACTGTCTACTTATCCACCTATTCCACTCAAGGCAGGCTACACTATAGTAGTAATCAACATACTATAGGTTTCTCCCACTTAGAGTCTAAGCTGGTCTCCACGAAGCGAGGGTCAACGCCCACATGCCATTGTGGATCGCCCCCATCTCCTTACTCTCAGAATCGACCCCCAACTGGGCGTCAGTGGCCAAAACCAAGAACTTCATCGATATGCCCTTCAACGGATTTTTAGACCCGTCCTCCAAGCAAGTTTTATTGACTAGAATACTGCGCCACTACTTTTTAAGTCAAACTAATTATAACATATTTAAATTTAGTTATCAAATCATCAGATTTGCAATAATAATACCAAGTGTAGCCCCGGCAATAACTTCTACTGGGGTGTGTCCAATTAGTTCTTTTAGTCTTTTTTCATTCAATGGTTTATTTTTTTTTGTGTGCCAGTCTTCAATAATTTGATTAATAATAACAGCTTGTTTTCCAACTGCACGTCTCACACCTGCTGCGTCGTACATTACCACTAAAGCGAAAACGAATGCTATTGCAAAAATTGATGAGTCCCAGCCATGCACTAACCCAACCGCAGTCATTAAACCTACAACAAATGAAGAGTGAGAGCTTGGCATTCCGCCAGAGCCTATAAACCGCCAAATGTTAAAATGTTTATCCACTATCAAGGTATGCACTACTTTTAAAGCCTGTGCAACAAACCAGGCAGTAAAAGAAACCCACAGCACTTGATTATATATAATATTGTTAAAGAAATTCAACTGTAATCCTCCTCTCTAAAATCACTCATGAGGCATGCGAGTCAACTTGACTCCTCTTACTCACTCTATAATGCTTTTTATGACTCTCTAGTCATCAAGTAGGTACACAGTTCTCGAAGAAAAGTAGAGTTATACTCGTCAAGAACAGAACTTATATTGTTAGTTAAACTTATGACTTTTTCATTAGACTTCTCTAACCCAATAATTTTTGGATATGTAGACTTGTTGCAAGAATTATCGCTACCAACATTTTTCCCTGTTTTAGACTCGTCTCCAACAATATCTAAAATGTCATCTCTAATTTGAAAAGCCAAGCCTAAATCTCGTCCTAATTTTCCAATAATTTTAACATCTTTATATGATGCTCCTGCAAGCACTGCTCCTACTTTCATAGAAACTGAAATTAGTGCTGCTGTTTTGTTATGATGAATATATGATATCGTTGATAAATCAATATCTTTATTCTCACTTTCAATATCTACTGCTTGTCCACCAATCATTCCGTATATTCCAGAAGCAGTTGCAATTTCTTTAATGACGTCAACATGCGTTTTCGTGTTGTTTTGATTAAGTGCGGATTCTAACATTATCTCAAAGGCATAATTTAATAGTCCGTCTCCAGCTAATATAGCTAGTGCTTCTCCATATACTCTGTGATTAGTAGGTTTCCCACGCCTTAAATCATCGTCATCCATTGCAGGCAAATCATCGTGAATAAGAGAATACGTATGTACCATCTCAATTGCGCATGCATATGGCATTACAAAACTATAGTTTTCACTACGTCTATTATTAGCGCGGCTATCAAACATATCGTAGGTTGCTAAAACCAAAATAGGTCTTAGTCTTTTTCCCCCCGCAAACAAACTATATTTCATAGCCTCAATAAGTTTTCTGTTTTCTTTAGATGGTATTTCCATGTAGCTACTCAAATTTCTATTAATAATCTTACCATATTCACTTAGCTGCTCTTTAAATTCCATTATTTGTTCTCTCTTCAAAAGGAACTTCACAAGTAGTTGAATTTTCGCTTAAGATCATTGTAATTTTTGCTTCGGCACTCTCTAATTTTTGATTACAATGCTTGTACAATTCCACACCTTCTTGAAACAATTTCAAAGAGTTATCTAAAGTTAACTCTTTATTTTCTAATTGATTGATTATCTCTTCTAAACGAAGTATTGAGTCTTCAAATTTCTTTCTCTTCAAGCGAGAACCTCCTTTTTCACATCCATCACTTTACAATGTAGCTTACCATCTGAAACCGTCGCTGTTATTAAATCACCTTTGTTAATGTTTGAAACAGTTTTAACTATAGCATAGTCTTTTTCCAAGTATGAATAGCCTCTTGCAAGTACTGATAAAGGACTTAAACTATTTAGTCTGTCACCCTTATTTATTAAATTGTTTTTGTCTGTACTTAGTTTGCGCTTAAAAGATTTAATTAATTTATCTTCAAGCAAATCAATTGTTTGTCTTTTATCATTGACATTTGCGTAGGGGTATTTGAAAAAATAGCTGTTTTTTACATGATCTAGCAGAACGCTTTTTTCTCTTAATCTTGATTTCATAGCTAAAACTGTCCTTTTATAGAATGACTCTAGTTGCTCATTTATTTTTTCTATATCTGGCACAACTAGTTCTGCCGCCACTGAAGGAGTGGGTGCGCGCAAATCGGCGACAAAGTCGGCTATAGTGTAATCAGTTTCGTGTCCTACAGCTGAAACAATGGGAACTTGGCTATCAAATATTGCTCGTGCCACAATTTCTTCGTTAAAAGCCCAAAGCTCTTCAATCGAACCTCCACCTCTGGTTATTACTAAGACATCTATTTTCTGATATATATTTGCTAGTTCAATAGCATTAACAATTGATATTCCTGCATCAATGCCTTGAACTAAGGCTGGAAAAATAACAATATTAGCTTTAGGGAATCTTCTTTTTATAACTGATATAACATCTCTAATTGCAGCTCCAGTTTGCGAAGTAACAATTCCAACCGAAGTTGGTATATAAGGCAGCTTTTTTTTCTTGTCTTTATCAAAAAGGCCTTCTTTTTCTAATCTTTCTTTTAATTGTTGGTAAGCTAAATGAAGAGAGCCTAAGCCTACAGGTTCAATATTACTCACATATAGTTGGTATTGACCATCACGTTCGTACACTGAAACATAGCCTTTTAAAGTCACTTTCATTCCATTAGAGACGTCAAATTTAATTTTACTAGCATTGTTTTTAAACATAATACAAGACAATTTACTTGCGTTATCTTTTATTGAGAAATACATATGTCCACTACTATGAAGCTTATAGTTTGAAATCTCTCCTTGTACCCTTAGAGAATGTAATATTGCATCACTCGAAATAATGCGCTTAATATATCTATTCACATCGGCAACAGATAAAATTCTTACTTGCATTTTTTCTTGGCAATTTCTACTGTGTTTTCAATTAACATTGCTATAGTCATAGGCCCTACCCCTCCTGGAACAGGTGTTATAAATGAAGCTATCTCCCTTGCTTTATCAAATTCTACATCACCTGTGATTTTTCCACTTACTATATTAGTACCTGCATCAATTACAACAGCACCTTCTTTAATCATATCTGATGTAATCAAGTCAGTTTTCCCAACAGCTACAACAAGAATATCTGCTTTTATAACATGTTCTTTTAAATTTTTAGTTCTAGAGTGGCAAATTGTTACAGTTGCATTTTCATTTAATAACATGATAGCTGCGGGCTTTCCCACGATATTGCTACGCCCAATAACAACTGCATTTTTCCCTTTAATTTCAATACCAGTAGATTTAATTAATCTCATAATTCCTTTGGGAGTACATGGATAAATTGTGTTATCGCCCAAAAATAAATTCCCTACATTCGTTGCATGAAAACCATCAACATCTTTTTCTGCTTTTACTTGAGAATTAACTTCTTTTTCATCAATTAACGCAGGTAGTGGCAATTGCAATAAAACACCATGGATTTGATCGTCTTGATTCATGCTTGTTATCAATTCTATCAATTCTTCTTGCGAACAAGATGAAGGTAGTCTGTGTATTTGCGAACTAACTCCAATTTCTCTGCATTTTCCCTCAATCATATTAACATATCTATGCGATGCTAAGTCATCTCCAGCTACTACAACAGCTAGAGTGGGAATAATATTATGGTTTTGTTTAAGTACAATCATTTCCTGCTTAATAGTTTTGTAAATAGCTGCAGCTACAGCTCTCCCATCAATCAGTTTTCCTGTCATTAGTATATTCTCCTCGTACGATGTACTTGTCCAATACACCATTAATAAAGGATGCAGATTCACTTGCACTATATTTTTTTGCCATTTCAACAGCTTCGTTAATACTAATTTCAAAATCAATCGTATCCAAATACATAAGCTCTCCAAANNTNNNSYTRTNYTTWAWATNKGMCAWANTNCTACNKKWWGCTNANKKCGRTCNMGMTTNMMAASSYYWKAAWRAYTNKWGWSATMGTTTCGTCAATTGCTGTAATATTTACTACTACAGCATGGATAATACTATTTACATACTCCTCTTGTCTTTTTTTAACACCTTCATCCTTTATACTGCTTATAGCAAAATCTAGATTAAATTCATTGTTTGCATCCATTTCAAATAGTAATTTCATACAGAATTCTCTGCTTAATCTTCTGCTCATTTCATCCTCCTACGGGTCTAGACCACCTGGTTTTTAGTTTTTTCTAATGCGCTCTGCCCCTATAGCAAACCACACAAGCCGTCCCCATGGTCTTAAAAATTAACTCCTTGTACATGAATATTAACCTCATCAACAACAAGGTTTGTCATGGAATATATAGCTTTTTTTACTYCATCTTGAATTTCCCAAGCAATATCAGGAATTTTAGTCCCATATTCGACAATAATGTAAAGATCAATAAATGCTCCTTTTTCATCATTTGCTAGCTTAGTTCCTTTAAACAAGGTTTTTTTTCCTAAAATCCCCGCTATTCCACCAGCCAGACCTGCGCTCATTCCAGCTACGCCTTCAATTCTTGTTGCAGTTAGTGCTGCTATAGTTTTTACTACTTCTTCTGCAATTTTAATCTGCCCATTTTTCATGTTTTGTATTGCATCCATTAATTCACCTCCAATTGTCACTTGCCAATACAATCATTATAGCAGATACAAAATTTCTTGACAATCAATTCTAGTTCCTATTCATAATTATTATATTATCTAGCGTTATTTCTGTTTCTCTTTTTACTATATCGACTATTTTAGCCACATCTTCCTCATTAAGGCTAGCGGTATTTACTACAATATTAATTCTTTGATCACTTATGTAGACAATTGCATCTGTAAATCCTTTTGCAACAATCATATTTTCAACTAACATTTCTCTCTCAGTGTTCACAATAACCAGCAATTTTGTCTCTTGCGCTTGTGTTCGTATATTTTCACTAGTCAGTTGATTATTTATTATTTCATTTAGATTGCTAATCATTTCACTTCTTTTTTTATCTCTATGTAGCTTGCTTTCAATGAAGAATGTAGTGCTTTTCATCGACTTTTCATCTGCTATCACTTGTTTGATTTCCACACTAGTTGTTTTAGCAACTTCTGTTACTACATTGCTATCAAGGCTATCAACAATGATTGCATTATCCATCTCTTCTTCAATATCCAAGTTAGTCACTAAATTGGTTTCTTCTAACATCATCATTTCATATTGACCTAAGTCGTCTGCAGTTTGCATTAAAGAATGTCTGTTTAAATTGTAATTAATATACCCGATTACCCCCAGCATCATAACAAGCGAAAAAATTACTATGTTCTTTCTTTTATAGTGAAGATTTTTCATTTTATTCCTCCTTAATCTRCTTTTTAATAAAGTCACTTCTTAATAATATTTCATATAAACTCATTCTTTCGCATATACCTGCACCCTGTGAGTTGGTACTTGTAATACTGTTTTAACAGCTTCATATAATCTTGCTTTAATTCTAATATCTTTAGCACCTGTGGCAACAACAATCACACCTTTAATTTGTGGATTAATTTTTTTCAAAACTATTGCCTGATTTCCACGACTGTCATTTGTCATAACAAGATTCTCTGTTACGTCGTATGATGTTACTTTTCGAATTCCTCCGTTTGCGTCTTCTTCTTCCGTAGTATCTCTTGACTCAATAGTATTTAACGCAGGTACAATTTCTGCACCCATTTCAAATGTAATCATCACTTCTACTTCTCCTACGCCTTGCATTTTTTCTAAAATACCTTTTAGTCTACGTTCCATTATTTCTTCTTTGCTTCTATTTTCATAAGTATCAGCCAACGAGAATTCTTGTGTTGACTTCTCTAGTTTTTCTAAAGAAGTCGAATCTGTACTTGAATTATTACCAAACATTACCAGAAACATAATTGCAATCACAACTAATACAACTAAGTTTGCAACATATTTTTTTGACAAGTACTTTCTAATTAACTCTTTCCATTTATCTTTCATCCAAAAATCCTCCTCTATTAGCCTAGGAATCTGACCGAAAAATCGTGTATTCAGGACTTTTCGAGCAGGGTGCTAGGGCGCGGTAATAATAATATTATCCACTGGTACTTTGTAAAAACTACTTAAATTTTGTTTGATTTCCTCACCCTTTTTATTAATCAATATGCTTTCATTATCGATAATATTATCACTATTTTCTTTCGCTATTGCARTACTAACACTTACTTTAATTTCTGCARTATTTGTAACTGTTCCATCGTTTACGTCTATTTCTTTTTGATCTTCTATAACCAAAACAATTTTATTTATCATACCAAAATTTTCTTTGTCTTCCTCCTCTATCTCAAGTTTAAGTGTTCGTACTAGTACATTAGACTGGCTTTCAATCTTCCTTTTCATTTGACGCTTCAACTCATTCTTGTATAAAACTATTACATTTTCTCTTTGATTAAATCCTGTTGATTCAAGTCTATTTGTCAGAGTTTTTTGCCCAATTTCATTTGAAACTCGCATAAAGCTGTCGTCAAAAAATATTCCATCAGTTATTACGCTAGATATTGGTTTTAGTACTATTGATATTATTAATAGTCCAATTACTACGTTTATATATCTTCTATTATCAGAGTTGGGTAGTAACATTTCAATAAATGTAATAAAAACTATTACAGAAATTATAGTTATTATCCACTCTCTAATCATGTCCATTACTTCACCTACCTCATCATCAAAGTAATATTTCCTGTACTCACTACAATAGTAATGGTTACAAAAAACATTATTGCTACTGCAACAACTGCAGCAAATAAAACAAGCAGTGTATTGCTCATTTGAGTTAGAAAATCAATTAATTGTTTCTCTGCAATTGGTTCGATAACCGCTATACAAAACCTATATATTACTACTAAAGAAAGAATTTTAATAACCGGCAGTAAGCAAATTAAAAAAATCACCAAAAACCCCAATGCCCCTATTCCATTTTTCAGCACTAAAGTACATCCAATAACTGTGTCCATTGCGTCGGACAAAAATCCACCTACAATAGGTATAAATCGCTCAATTGCAAATTTTGTAGTCCTCAAACCAATACCATCTACACTTGCAGCCGCAATGCCTTGAATTGAAATAATTCCTACAAAAATTGTTAATATGAACCCTAGCAGCGCTATTGCAGATTGTTTAAATAAATTGGCAAGCTTAGAAATTTGTATTTTAGTAGACAAATTGCTTACAACAGACAAAACTGCAGAAAATATAAGTAGTGGCAATACTACAGACTTTACTACTGTACCAATAAGTCCAATCCCACCAAGTAGAATTGGATGAAAGAAGGCTGCAGTTGTTATGCCACCCATTGCTAGTATTAGCGTCAATACAATAGGTGTTAAAAGTTGCATAAAAGTCACCATCATTTCAATTGCTTCTGCTCCTATATTAATAGCTATAAAAAAACTCTTTATTACTAAACTAGCAATCATCAAATAGCAAACATTATATGCGAGTCTCGAAATCGTTTTGTTTTCGAACGAACTTTGCAAATTGCTAAGAATAGCATAAATTAATGACAAAAGAATTATTTGTATTAATAAGTACCAATTTACCATTACTTCTCTAAATAACAAACTAAAACTCCCTCTAATAATATCTATAAAAGAAAAAGTAGTCTCTCCTCTTATTACTTTCATAATATAGTCTCGATAATCAATTTTAGGAAAGTAATCTTTTAAATCTCGATTAATTGAATCCATAATCTCCGTAATATTTCCGACATCTAGTTTATCTAGTTGATCTAAAATGATCGTTTCGGTATTAACAATTTGCTCCCTATTTAGAATTGTATCATCGGCGTGAGCGCTTATTGATAATGCGAAAAATAGAATGTATGTTAGTAAAACGATTTTTCTCACGTTTTCACTTCCTAAGGCACCATATTTATCATTAAGTCCATTAAAGATATTAAAATTGGTACTGCCATAACCATAATAAATATTTTTCCTGCAAACTCTATTTTTGATGCTATTACTTTCTCACCTGCATCTCTACATGCTTGAGCACCAAATTCTGTAATATACGCAATCCCTATTATTTTAAATAACGTGGAGTAATAGATGTTGTCAATGTTTATTCTAGTTATCATTTGGTTAAGAACATCTAGTATTGCTTGCAATTTAGTAGCTACAAAAATAAATATTATTATCCCAGTAACCAAGGCAATATATACTCCAAATTCTGGTCGATCTTCTTTGACAAGCAGAGATAATATAGTTGCGACCAATCCTAAAGCAACAATCTGAAAAATATCCATTTTATCACATCCTAATATAGCATAAACATTGTTTTAATAGTCTCAAACAAACTATTTACTAATTCAATTACCATCATTAACACTATAATAATTCCGACTAATGATGTCATCATCGCTTGCTCTTCTCTGCCTGCGCTAACCAAGACGCGGTTTATTATTGAAACTAGTATTCCAATTATAGCTATTCTAAAAATCAAATCTACATTTGTTCCCATCGACAATCCTCCTAGTTAGTACAAAATAATCACGATTGCTATTCCGCTAAGCAAGCCTAGTTGTTTAAAGAGCTTCACATTCTTCATTTGAATTTCAATAGCTTTTTGATAATTTTTTTTAAGTTCTAACATAGTTAAACGAATATGTTTCACTTGATTTTCAATATCTGTAGCTCCTAAAATTTCACCTAATTTAACTAAGAGTTCAATATCTTCATCTTTAAAATCTGTATTCTTAGTACATAATCTAAGCGAAGAAGTCCAAGCCTCAGAAAAAGTACGTCCATCTTTTTCTAATAGTATTCYCGCTGTTCTCCCAAAAATATTTGCAATTTCATATGCGGAACTCTTAGAAATTTTTAACGCAATCAAAGGTAAGGGAGTTCCCCCATAAACTATTTCAGTTTCAAGCGTTTGTAGAACTTGAAGCAGGCTACTAAGCAAAAAAGTTCTGCGTCTAAAACTACTAGCATACATTTCACCAATTAATGTACAACAAACTATAATAACAAGAGAAATCACCATCCTCGTCATCATTTTAGACCACCAACTTGTTTCTTATTGCCTTGTCGATTAGATTACGTAAATTTTCTCCATCATAAATCGCTTCTATAGTACCTACTTCAAATCTATTAGATAAAACTATAATTCTCTCAAACACCTTATTTTTCACTAATTTTCCAATTACTTTTTTTGAGTACACATCTTCTATCGTTTTTCCATGTACTGTCGAAATCAGTTTTATGCCAGCAGTCAGTGCTTCCTCAATTGCAAGATAATCATCTTCTTTTCCAACCTCATCGGTAGCAATAACCTGTGGTGACATCGAGCGTATAAGCATCATAATGCCGTCGGCTTTCCTRCAACAATCAAGAATATCAGTTCTTATTCCTAAATCGTTTTGTGGTATTCCCTGAAAACAGCCGGCTATTTCTGAGCGTTCATCCACTACTCCTACTTTTGCGCCTTTTATTCCATTTTTTTCATTCCCATTGCTAATGCTTCTTATTATATCTCTTAGTAAAGTAGTTTTTCCACACTGTGGAGGCGACACAATTAAAGTGTTCAAAAAATAACCTTTCCTGTCTACTAGATATTTAATTACTACCTTTGCAACACCTCTTTTTTCCCTAGACACCCTAATATTGAGTCCGTTAACATACTTAATTGTTCTTATTCCATGCAAGTCAAAAATTGTTTTTCCTACCACACCCACCCGGTGCCCGCCCGTTATTGTAATGTATCCTCTTTTTAATTCCTCTTCAATTGCATAAATAGAATAATTTGACACAAACTGCAATGTTGTATCAATATTTTTTTGGCTGACATAAAAAGATCTATCTAGTTTTGTTGACAAAACACCATTACAGTTAACATAATAATCTTCATTGTTACCTAAAATCATAAGGGGCTTGTTTACTCTTAATCTAATCTCCTCTATGGTTTCTTTGATATTATCAGGTATTAATTTTATCAGCTTCCTTATTTCCGGGCATAAATAATTCTCCAATTGATTTACAACTTCAATATTGTTGTTTTTTCCCATGTGTTTATCATTTTTCTCTATCTTCATCATAACCTGTCCCCTCTCTTACTATAATTATTTAACTGACTCACTAAATATTCTTTATTTCTAAAAAAATATACATAAAAGTGCACAATAAAAAACCAATGCTCATGCACTGGTTTTTTATTGTGTATTTCCACAGGTTTTACACCTATATCTTCAATGTGATTCTTTCATTACTTATTATCGCAACAACCTTCATGCTCTTCATTTTCATCTTCATTCTCGCAACAACCATCGTGGTTATGTTCATGATCCTTGTGGTCAGAACCACAGTGACAATCATCACTAACAACTACAACGTTATCACACTCAGGACAAATAACATCAGTGTCATCTGAATTAATTAAGAACTCATCAACAAAAATATCTTCACCACAATACGGGCACTCAACTTCAACAAATTCCATGTCGTCATCTTCATCGTAATCATCGTCTTCGTCATACATATCATCTTCTAACTCATCTTCTAATTCCATCAAATCTTCATCGATTGATTCCACGTACTCAGTTAACTCAACTTGCTCTTCTGCAATATTGTCTATAGCATCAGCAAATTCTTCTAACGTGTTAATAATTTCAGTTATAACTTTTCCTTCCTTCGTTGAGTTATCAATTTCAAGTCCTTCTGACAAACCTCGTAAATATGCGATTTTTTCAAATAAATGGTTCATGTAATAGCCTCCTATAATTTGTTTTTTTAATGAGTAAACTTAAACTCTTGACATATATTCTCCACTTCTCGTATCAACACGAATAGCATCTCCTTCGTTTACAAAAAGTGGTACTTGCACATTGGCACCTGTCTCTAAAACTGCTGATTTTGTTACATTTGAAGCAGTATCACCTTTAATTCCAGGTTCTGTTTCAGTTACTTCTAATTCAACAAAGTTTGGAGAAGTAACTTGAAATGGTCTCCCATTGTAAAATTTAATTGTAGCTGTATCATTTTCTTTTATGTATAATATAGCTTCTTCCACTTCGTTTTTAGATAGTGGTATTTGCTCATACGTTTCATTATCCATAAAATAGTATAACCCATCATCACTATATAAATACTGCATTTCTTTCGATTCTATGTGAGCTTTGGGAAATTTCTCACTAGGATTAAAAGTTTTCTCTACAATTGATCCTGTCAGCAAATTCTTGTACTTAGTTCTAACAAAAGCTGCACCTTTTCCTGGCTTTACATGTTGAAAATCCATAACTATATATGGCTCTCCATTCATTTCAAAAGTAATTCCTTTTCTAAAATCTCCTGCTGCAATCATAAATCATTCCTCCAGATTAGTATTAAACATTAAGCTCTAACAGTTCTTTAGAAGATTTTGAGAGTACTCTAAATCCTGTTTCAGTTACCAAAACTAAATCCTCAATTCTTACTCCACCATATCCTGATATATATACCCCAGGCTCTATAGTTATAATCATTCCGGGTTCCATTTTTACATCACCCAAAATATTAATATGTGGCAATTCATGTACTTCCAAACCTAGACCGTGACCTAGACCATGTCCAAAGTTTTCGCCATATCCTTTTTTTGTTATCAAATCTCTTGCAATTTTATCAAGTTCAATACCAGTAATTCCAGGTTTAACACTATTTAGTGCTTTTAGTTGAGCTTCTAGTACTACATTATATATTTCTTTTTGTTTGTCAGTAGCTTTTCCTATTACAAAAGATCTAGTCATATCAGAGCAGTAGCCTTTATATACACAACCAAAATCTAAAGTAAACATGTCGCCGTCTTCAATGATTTTTTCAGTCGCTCTTCCATGTGGAAGTGCTGATCTTTTTCCAGAAGCAACAATAAAATCAAAACTATTCTTCTCAGCACCTTGCATTTTCATATAATGTTCTAGCTCAATAGCAATACTCAACTCACTAACACCTGGTTTAATAAACTTCATAATATAATCCAAGGCGTCATCTGTAATCGAAGCCGCTTTTTCAATTAGTGCAATCTCATTATCAAACTTAATTGAACGAATTTTCGTAATTGCGCCATTCAAAGGAACTAATTCTACATTATCAAGCTTTTTCTCATACTTCTTATAATCAGCAAAAGTAACAAAATCATCTTCAAAACCAAGCTTAGATAACTCTAATCTGTTTAATTCATCATAAATAGGTTTTTGTTTGCTAATTTCAATAATTTCGTAATCTTTACACTGATTCTTTGCTTGCTCCATATATCTAAAATCAGTATACAGCATTGCTTTGCCTTTTGATATAAAAACATCTCCAGCAGTGCCTGTAAAACCAGAAGAATACATTTTGTTCTCTGTTTTGCTTAAAATAACAGCATCTAAATCTTTTTCTTTTAACAAATTTCTGATTCTGTCAATTCTATTATTCATGTAATGCCTCCATTCTTTATTCTCAATTATCTTTCCAATTCTCTTTTCTCTTTGCTTAATTTTGTTTTACTAAAAAATTTAATGCAAGTAAATAACTATAATACCCAAAACCCGTTATTTGTCCTATACAAGCGCCAGCAGTTACTGACTTGCTTCTAAACGGTTCCCTACTATAAATATTGCTTATATGCACTTCGATAACTGGAGTCCTCATTGATTTTATTGCATCCATTATAGCAATGCTGTAATGTGTATAAGCAGCAGGGTTAATCACTATCCCATCAGTTCCATCCCCATCACATTTATGCAACAAGTCAATAATTTCTCCTTCACTATTGCTTTGAAAAATTGCTAATTCAATTTCTTTAACTATTGACTCACTAAGTAGTATAGCATTCAATTCGGACAAAGAAATATTGCCATATATTTCAGTTTCTCTAGTTCCTAGTGAATTTAAGTTTGGACCATGAATAACTACAATTTTTTTTCTCATTTTTAGCACCCAATATCTTAAAGTATACTTAAGTCATCTTCAATTACATTTTACCATAATTTTTACTCTTTGAACAGATTTCTATAATGTTTTTGCTTATTTCTAAGACCGATTTATTTTCAACTATTATTTCATAATCAGCAATTTCGTACAAACTCCTTCTTTCTTCTATTAGCTGCTCAATTTTTTCCTTTTTTTCTACATTTCTAAGTAAAGGTCTATCATTTTTTGCGAACTCTAAATTCTTTATTAAGCAGCTACTTGTGCTATTTAAATAAATCACAATCCCAAGATCAACAAGTTTACTTCTATTAATTTCTGATAAAATAATCCCTCCACCTGTTGCTATTACCATTTGTGGCAAACAGGGACGGTTGTTGATTTGACTTTTTCGTCTGCCCGTTTGCCACGTTTGCTCTAATTCGTTAACTATTTCTTGCTCAATTTTTCTAAAATAATTTTCTCCATGTTTAAAGAAGATCTCTTCAATAGACATCTTCATTTTTTCTTCAATTAAACTGTCAGTATCAATAAAAGAATAATTCAATAATTTTGCTACTTGTTTTCCAATAGTAGTTTTACCTGAGCCCATCATGCCTATTAAAATAATATTGTTTTTCAAGCTAAAACCACCAGTCTAGTTATTATCGGAAAAACCGTCCTGCTTGCTTAATGTCTAGGAAACTTACTAACTATCCCAATAGCCTTAACTACAGCAGTTACAACAGTAGCTTCAAATTGCACTGAGAGTTGATTTACTTTAGTATACACTTCTCCCATTTCGCAAGCAATATACTTAGGTGGTAACTCATTTAGAGTCATTGCTTTAATATCACTAACACATCTTTGACATTTGCAAATACCATTATATGTTGCAAGTATTCCTGGTAGTAAATTATCTACTACATTTTCCATATAGTTTCTAACTTCCATGAAACAACCTCCTACTAAGCTTATTATACTATTATAATACGTTATTTATGGGAATAAAGCAAACGGGGGGTGCGATTCTCTTAAAGAAACAGTGAAAATCGGTGCAGGAGACCGTCCCAGTGCATAAAATATTAAAACATAGTAAGTAAATAATAATTTATAATTTCCTGCCCAAACAAAATCGTAATATATGTAGCTAAAGCTATAAAAGGACCAAAAGGAATTTCATCCTTTCTACCTTTAATTTTCGTAATTAATAATATTAAAGAAATCACTGCACCTATCACAAAAGATAACAAAGTAATTAAAAGTATGCTCTGCCAACCCAGTATAAGCCCCAAAACTGCCATAAGTTTAATATCTCCACCACCCATAGCACCAGTAACTACTGCAATAGCTAAAAACAGCAATCCTCCAATTAAAAAGCCAATAAAGCCATCTATAATAAAATCAAACCTGCCTGTACTTTGTGCGCAGGTAAACCAAAATAACAGAAGATTAAAAATAATTCCAACAACTAACAAAGAAACATTTAATCTGTCAGGTATTATCTTAAAATCAAAATCTATAAATGTAATAACCACTAAAACACTAGTAATAAATGCATAAAAAACAAAAATAACAGTTAAGCCAAGTTCTAAATACAAAATAGTCCATAAAGCAGCATTTAAAAGCTCTACAATCATGTATCTAGGCGAATATTTAGCTCCACAATGCCTACACATGCCCTTTGAAAAAACATAAGATAAAACGGGCACTAAATCCAACGCACCTAGCCTAGTATCACAACTACCACAAGAAGAAGGTGGAGCAACAATTGACTTATTCTTAGGTATTCTATAAATACAAACGTTTAAAAACGAACCTACTAATAGTGCAGTAATACATACAAAGAATAATGTCAATTTTGCTCTTCCTTTCTTGTGTTGTTTCGGGCACACACTAAGGGAGCCCGTACAGCTATATTGTTGTGAAATACAAAATGCTAAGCAGAACATATTTAGGCTTTAGTACAATTCTTAACGAATGAGCTAGACCCATTCGACTCACAACGTTTTCTCAGGGTGACAGAAACCTTAAATATTCTTTTTAACATAATCTAGATCAATTGAATGCGATAACAATGAGTCTCTACTGATTTTCTCTTCTCTATATAAAGCAAGTAGTGAATTATCCATTGTTTTCATTCCATATTTCATTCCTGTTTGAATAGCTGTTTGAATTTGATGTGTTTTTCCTTCTCTTACTAAATTTGATATTGCATTTGTGGCTACCATTATTTCTATTGCAGCAACTCTACCAGGCTCGTCTATTCTAGGAAGTAGCTGTTGTGAAACTATCCCTACTAATACTGCTGCTAGTTGTATTTTAATTTGCTGTTGCTGATGCGGTGGAAATACGTCAATTATTCTGTCAATTGTTTTTGCTGCTCCTACAGTATGTAGCGTTGAAAGGACTAGATGACCAGTTTCAGCCGCAGTAATAGCAATACTAATTGTTTCTAAATCTCTCATTTCTCCTACTAAAATAACGTCAGGATCTTGTCTAAGACATGCTCTTAGTCCATTTGTAAAATTATTTGTGTCTGATCCAACTTCTCTCTGATTTATAATGCTCATTTTATGCTTATGTAAATATTCTATTGGGTCTTCTAAAGTAATAATATGCTGTTTTTCTTCTGTATTCATTAAATCTATCATTGAAGCTAAAGTTGTAGATTTACCACTACCAGTAGGACCTGTTACAAGAATTAATCCTCTTTTTTTTCTAGACAGATCTTTAAGTATTAGTGGCAAGCCAAGCTCTTCAATAGTAGGGATTATAAGCGATACAATTCTAATTGCAAGTGAGAAACTTCCTCTTTGTTTATATATGTTTATTCTAAATCTACCGATTCCTGGGTTAGAAAAAGATGCATCAATTTCACCTTTATCGTCAACTATCATTCTTTGCTCTTTTGTTAATATTTGCATAGCTAAATCTTCGGTGTCAGGTGGCATTAATAGTCTGTCGCCTATTTTAATTAAATGTCCATTAACTCTCATTGTAGGCGGAATGCCAACTGTAATGTGCAAGTCAGAAGCATTTTCTTGCACTACACATTGCAACAATTCTAAAATCTTCACATTACTCATCTCCATTCAAACTATATACAACTTTAGCCATTTCGTCTATTGTTGTTAAACCTCTTAAAACAAGATCTATGCAGTTTTCTTTCAAAGTAATCATCCCATGTTCTATTGAAGTTTTTTTAATTTCTGCGGTTCTAGCGTTATTATCAATTAATTCCTTAGTTTCATCATCGACAAGCATTACTTCATGAATAGCTATTCTTCCTTTATAACCAATCTAACTAGATTAATATATCTACAACTTATTTATCCTTGTAATTAGCCGAGTATAATTGCCAGCTCTATCCTTTGCATATATTGTAACTACGTAAATCCCTTTGCCTAAATTGCTTAGCTTAATATCATTGTATATAGTACTATTTTTAATAATTATATCAATCTTTGTACTTAGCCTTTCTACTAACCCTTCTTTTTTAAGAGTTATTTCAAAATAAATAATATCCGAATAATAGTCAAAAACAGCAAGAGGTACTAAAACTACACCGTCATATGTAGCTACATAATTGTTCCAGCTTAAAATTTCAAGCTTTGGGGCTGTTCTATCTAGAATGAAATAAACTGTATACACGCTGCTCTCAATGCTAAAAGCATTTCTAACTTTCACTTGGACTGTTTGCAGTATTCCCTCATTGTTAGCTATTAAAACTTGTTTTTCAATTATGTTATTCTTGATATTTTGCCATTTACTCCAAGTGACTCCATCTAATGAATAAGAAAACTGTTGTCCATTTACAGTACTTAAATTAAGTAATACATTTTGTTTCGCAGTGAAAAAGGGCTCGTACTCTGTTCCACTACCAAATTGACTAGAGGGTGGTGGTATAATAGTAGGATGTGTTCCATCGGGTAAATAATATATTTTAGCCAAGCTTGTCTCCAAAATATTGTTTTCTCCATCTAGCATTCTAAAGTGAATAGTCTTGAGTCCAGAAATAGTCCCTATGCTAAAGTCCGAATAGAAAGTCTGATAAGCTCCAGCATAATTAAGCACCCATCCACTGCTTGGGTTATATCCCAGCCAATTTACCTCATCGGTTGAAAACTGCACTTTCACAGATTTTACATCTCTATCTGTAATATCACTTATTTGCATGACTACTAAATGATTTGAGGTATGTTTTTGTCCGTAATTTATTTCGATGAAAATTTCCTCCTCTATTGTAGCATCAGTAATACTTATAAAAAAACTTACTAAATCATTTTTCGTAAATATTAAAGTTACTACTAGTATTAAAATAATACTAGTAAGTATTTTCATACGCATTTTCTTCATTCTCATCACTAACTTTCGTATAGAATTTAAGTTGCTTTATACTACTAATATTCTTTTAGAATTCTATTTAACAAGTAAATAACTTCAGCTCTAGTTATATTTGCATCAATATTTTCTATTCCAACTGATCTATGAAATCTCTCTGTAAGTATTTCGTTTGCCATCTCTTCCCATTTAAAGCTTTTACGTGTAAACAATCTGTTAATAATCCATTCAACTTCTCTATATGTTATTGGTATATGCGGTCTAAGACTACTGTCTTCATTCCCTAGTATTATTCCCATTGAAATTGCTTTTTCAAATGAACTTCTATATTCATTTAAAATTATGTAGTCTTTAAAGATTGCTACATCTATTCCTTGACCTTGTACGCTCTCCCACGAAAATGCGCGATCTAAAAGTTGTAAAAATTCCCCTCGTTTGATTGAAGTATTTGGCATAAATTTACTGTCTTCTCTTTTGTTATCTATAAATCGCCTTCTAAGAAAATAATCTATTTCGGCATTAGCCCAATGGAATGTAGTATCTATAAAAGGAATATATTTCAGATCTTTTAGCACAACTAACTCTTTCCCATAAAATAGTGGATCGCTAATCACCGTAGTTATCCTGTTGTTCTCTATTACACTCGGTACGTATATCCAGCTTGAGTCGTCAAAATAGAATATGCCACCTCTGTTATCCCAAAAATAATCAAACGATATAGTAATTGGTCTGTTTAAAACAACGAATGGTTCCTTCAATACATTTACTGCATAGGATCTTGAAACAACTGTATACATATCCCAAGGATTGAATCTTGGTAGTTGACCTATTGAAATTCCAATTGTTGCTTCTCTAAAAACTGTCCCTGTAGGAAATTCAATAGATAAGTTTTGGTCTGTGCTTTGGATTGTTTTACCATCAGCAAAAACAGTTTCTTCAACTGTTCCAAATTTGTAGTTGTAGGAACTATTTATAGCAGCAACGTTAGTGGTTCTAAATGAGGTTATGTAACTATCGGCAAATGCTAATGTAAACCCCTCTATAAAACTCTGTCTGTATTCTTGCGTTTCAAGTGAAAGGTTGAAATAATTAATTATTTGACTTTCTGTTAAAATAGACTGAGTCCAATCGTTGGTTCTATTACTTAAAAAATCACTTTTCCCACTTGCAGTTCCAAAAATAGTACCAATAGTGCCACCATCCTCTAGCCCTGTTAAAACAACATCTTCCTCTTGAGCCTGCAGGGCAGCTAATAAGCTAGAATCTCTAAAGGCTGTTTTAAAAGCAATTTCAAACTCGTTGTTAAAAGAAGATATAAAAGCATTGCGGTAATGTGTTGTATCTCTATCTAAATCAAATAATGAAATTATAGTGGCGTTGCTTAGGGCAGCATCAGTCCAGTCATTCTCTTTATTATTTGCGTAAAATGTGTTCCCGTAAACAGTACCTAATGCAGTCCCTGCTGATTCTCCATTTGTATTCCCTTGATCGATGTCAAGTTGGTTTGCAAAGGAGTAAGTGATAGTACCCATGAGTAAAACAGATAAAATACAAATAATTGATAAAATTGTTTTTTTAATCATTCTTCCACCTTCTTTGCTTATGATTTCTATATATATTTGAAACACAGACTAATTCTTATAGTTATGGGTTGCTTGTATAAAACCTAACAGTTATTCTATCTCCAGCGCCTCCAATATCAGTAAAAATGCCTTCGTTAAGCTTTCTTATTTCTGTTTCAAATTCAATTTCATTGCTATCTTGTGTCCCTTGAAGTCTAATTCTTAATATATGTTCATGAGCTTTTAAAAACTCAATTCTGTATTCTACGTCGCTAAAGGTAGTTAAGTTTCCTCTTATTCTAATATGCAAAACTTTATCCTCTACATATATATAGTTGTAATTATTGTCAAATGACGTTGGAATTGTGTCTGATATTTCCCAACTGTGTGCAAACTCTAGCTCCTCAACTATCAGATTTGATACTCTCCTAACTTCTTGTTGCACCGATGCTTGGTTGCTCGTCGCGATAAAAGTTCTTTGGCCTGCTAAATAGATAGAAAAAACTGCGCCAAATATTAAGCTCATTAAAGCTGTTACTAGTATTAGTTCAATCAATGTTACACCTTGATTCTTACTTAATATTTTTGGCATATTATGCCCTCCCAAGATTATATGCGTTTTGAATAATTAATCTGGCTTGAAAAAGCTAATGTGTTCATTAGTGGTTTCAGTATTAGACCTAATTAAATTCCCTGTAACAGTTCGTCCAAAAATAGTAATACTATCAGGACTACGAGTTATTTGTGTGTTAACATACGCATCGCTAACTATTGCTCTTTCTAAATGTATTCTTGCATTTTGCATTTCTTGTTCTCTTTGTCCTGATGTTAAAACAGAAGTATACGTAGCTGTAAAAAGCGCAACAGAGCCTGCTGCTAGCACGCCTATTAATCCTATTGCAATAATAATTTCAATCAATGTCATACCTTTAGTGTTCATTTAACATCACTCCTAAATCTGTCATGCACTATCATTCTCTACGGAAAAGGATCTGCTTTATGCCATGTTTTTATCAGAGTTCCTCCTGCGTCGTGCGTCAATTCTAAGTAAAGCGTTTTACTGCTTTCTGAGTATAATCCAGTTGATTTTATAATAATTGTATCGTAGCTAACTGCAGGAGGTCTCATTACTGATAAAGCGATGTCAAACGCTCCATCATCCAGTGCAATATTACTATCAGGTGGTGGTGTGTTTTCTACGTAGTGGCTAAAGTTACTCATTATCTCTGATGCTGCAATTTCTGCTCCAGATTTAGCAATAAAGCTAGCCTTAGTGAAGTCATGCTGCGTTTTTGCTTGCATTGCTTCAACGTATGCCATGGTAATAATGGCAGTAGTCAGTACAGCTAAAGCAGCTAAGACCATAATAACTGTAATAAGTGCTGCTCCTTTTTTGCTATTTATAAGATCTTTTTTTCTTAAAGCTATTTTTTTCATATAAATGTCTCCAATTAGAAAATAATATCAATACTGCAACTCCATTCTGTCAAAGAGTAGTACGTTGTGACTGACATCTTGCCCTTTTTCACTACTCACTGATATGCCAACTATTCTCACTGGGTATATCGTTCCCTCTGCAAAATCTACAATTTTCTGTTCCCACCCAGACMAATTAACTGCATCTGTGATACTGATTATGTGTTTCGTCGCTTGGCTATCAATAGTTATTAGTTCTATAGAATGATCTACTTCAGCTGGTGAGTATATCCAAATAGCAAGTTTTCCCTCTAATAGCGGAATTGTAATCTCGTTTGCAAACAGCACAATTGCTTCTTTACTATCTTGAGCATTTGAAAAGTCGTATTCTAGTCTTAAAGAATGATCCCCACTCCAAGAGTTAGTGTCTTTTGATATTCTACCACTAACATTTCTGTTCTTAGTTGCAAAAATATAATCTGCTTTTTCAAATTCGCTTAAAACAACCCTACTTGGTCCTATCTCAATTGTTGCCGTTTGTTTTTCTTCTCCTGATTGGGTTCGCTGTTCTTCTGTTAAATCTGCTTCAATTGCATGTGTTCCTATAAAAGCAAAAGGGTTAGATACAGTAAGTGCGTTTTCATCAGGTTGTTGTGCGTAATCCTGATCGTCAGGGAGATCACAGACCCCATAAAACATAAGTACCAGTTTAACTTCTATTAGTTTCGATTCATTGACTTTCATATCAAAGCTCTCAATATTAATTAGTTTACTACTCTTTTGAATTTCTTCGAGCAAGAGCATAACAGTATCGAAGTCATCAATAAACTCAATCGTTGCTGAAATTTCTTCAAACACTCTACCTTCGGATTGCTCCTGAATTAGGTCGTCTTCAACTGCTAAATTGTTATACTCGTCATTATAGAAAGCATCTTCTTCATCAAAGTAAAACTCATCTTCCATATATTGAGACTCATCTTCTTGAGTAATTCCAACACGTTCTCCCATCTCTAAAGAAAGAATACTAATGCCATGCTTGCTTGTTATAGTGTTTAACAATGAAAGTACATCCCCATAGTCAAAGCCTACAAAGAAGGCAGACTGCAAGTTTATTAAGTCATCTAGTTTGGTTAAATAAGTTTCACTAAGCTCTTGTTTTTCGCTTTTGTAGTCCTCGTATGTCAGCAAATTTTCATCATATAGTGCTCTAGTTTGTTCTAGCTGATCAATTCTTGCACGCTGTGGTCCTACTAACAAACTAAAGTATCCCCATGTTAAAAACACCAAAACTAGAATAACTAATAGTGTTTTGTCCCTATTAGACATTTTCATCTATGTTCACTCCTCAATTGAAATTACGATGGTAAAAGAATAATGCCCGGGTTTCATAACTAAATTAGAAATCGAATCAACCTTCATATTGCTTTTTCTAGATATGTTTTTTTCAAATTCAGTTAGAGAATTTTGTGTATGTGCAAAAATCTCAATGCTAACTGTTTGCTTTTCCATCCTTAGGCTTTTAAAAAATAAATCATTCGGGCTTGCACTCACAATTGAGTTAAATAATGTATAACTGATGCTGCTTTTTTCGTTTATTGATTCGTAATTCTTTAGAAATATATTATATATGCCTTCTAAGTCAATCATTTCTTCTCTCATTTGCTCTATAGTCGATAATTTTTGCATAACTTCTACAGAACTAGTAGCTTGACTTAGTACTGCAACTTCCTTTTCAATAGCCATAATTTTTATAGTATTAAAAATTGCATAGCCTACAAGAAAAAAGCAAACTAAAGAAATAGATATAAGTATCAACAAATTTCCTTTGTTTTTATTTGGTTTTAAGTGTTCAAAAAAATTGATTTCTCTCATATAGACTTCACCTGCTATCTTTCAATAATTGCACCAATCGAGTTTAAATAATTTGCAATATTCATTTTGCTATTATTATATATTTTCACGCAAGATAGTTCTTTTATTTTGGAAACTGGTATTTGTAAGCGCTCAAATAGTTTTGTTTCAATATTTGGTAAATTAGAAAAGCCTCCATGAATAAATATATTGTCTATTCTATTTCCCATTTTACGGCTTGTATAGTATTTTATATTTCTTTCAATTTCGTCTGCCCAGTTTTCATATAGGTTGTTTATTACAACTTGATCCATATCTCTATAAACATTTTCATTCATTCTCTGCCCAAATAAGTATTCAGTCTCAAATATAGGCAAAAATCTGCTAAACTTTTTTATTCCATCGCTAACGAATTCTATATTAATGCTCTTAAAGCCAAAGTCAATAAGTAAAACCGTACCCTTTTTATTATAGTTAACTCCATTTACTAGTGATCTGTTTGTAAATAATTTTACAATTACATTTGAATGCAGATCAAAAGCAATAGGGTTTAACCCTATATCTTTAATCAATGCAAAATACTTTTCTACCATTTCTGCAGAAATTGCATATGCAAAAACTCTTGCTTTCTTAGTATCTTTATCTGTATAAATTTCTGCTATTTTATATTGCGTTATGTATTCGTCTAGCGCCACTGGAAAATGTTGTTGTATTTCAAACTTCATAAGCTTCTTAAAGTCCCTAGAATTATTATATGGTAGAGAAATCTCTCTAGAGATAGTAGTTGAGCTATTAAAAGCTACAATACAGTTTTTTGCTTTTACCTTCTCTTTTTCTAAAGATTCTCTCATTAATTCTGTTAGTTTCTTTAAATTAAGTATTTCTCCGTCGTTAAATGTATCATTTGGCATTTCAAATTTAAAGGCTTTACTAACAATGATATTCTTTTTTCTTTTTTTTCCTACTATACATTTTATATGTTTATTTCCGAAATCTATTGAAATAACACTATTATCTTTAAACAATTTTTCACCTGCTTATTGTTTTGAAATCATAAAAGTTTTTTTGTTTTAACAAAGGATAGAGTATCAAGTGATGTGAGTATGAAGTCTTGATACTCTATATCATTATTTTTTCAGAGTTGATGTGCATATTTTTGTTTGTTACACTCTCTTTTACTATGCCACGTACAATAAATCGCTAGCGTTATTTCCAATTATCTCCAGCGTTAGTAGCTAAGTCTGAAGGGAAAGGATATACTAGATTTCGCCAGTCTAGTGGTAGGCCTACAAAAATTTCTAATTCGCTATTACGAACGCGAAGATAAAAATTTCCGCCTGTTAGTTCTGAAATAGGGATACCTTTCATATAGTTTTGCGTAAGTAAGTCTGATAGCTCATTCCCATCTGCGTATGAAAGATTGTGAGTAGCTCTACCTGCTATATCAAATGTTCCATCAGTTATATTGCTAGTTGCTATATTGATTCTTCCCTCTGCATCTGCTACATAAACCATATTCGCAATCAGTTTTGCATTTGAAATATCAGCTTGTTTTTGAGCTGTTTCAGTAATACCTGAAATTCTTGGGACAGCAATAGCTCCTAAAATACCTAGTATTGCAATTACTACTATTAATTCTACTAATGTGAATCCTTTGTTACTTTTTAGTCTTTTTGTAAAAAATTGAATCATTATATTTCCTCCTTTTTTATTTTGCATTTATTGTATATTGAAGTTTTCTGCTATATTAACGAATAACAGAGAACATATCAAACATTGGAAGAACAATTGCCAAAACAATAATTCCTACTACTACTGCCATTATTACTATCATAATTGGCTCAATTAAAGTCATCATTCTTTGTATTTCTGTTTCTACTTCATCGTCATAAAAATCGGCTGTCTTTAGAAGCACATTGTCTAATGCTCCAGACTCTTCTCCTACGCGTATCATGGAAATTACCATAGGGGGGAAAACACCCATTTCTACAATTGTAGGCGCTAGTGCTTCACCTTTTGTAATTCTGCTTAATACTTGTTTCATTCCATTTTCGACGACTTTATTGTCAGCTACTTTTGCTGCGCTATCTAATGCATTCAATAATGGTATTCCACTTGATAAAAGCACTGCTAAAGTTCTAGTAAATCTTGCCGTAATTATTTTTCTCGTTGTTCCTTTCACTATGGGGATAGTTAATTTAGCTTTGTCAATAGCAAGTCTTCCGAAATCACTTTTAAAAAACAAACTTTTTGCCATATAAGCTAAAAATAGTCCTCCAATGTATACGTACCAGTAGTTAACTATAGATCCACTTACTAGTACAATCCCTCTAGTGAGTGCTGGTAGTTCTGCTCCTGCTTTTTCAAACATTTCTACAAATATTGGTACTACAAATGCAAGTAGGAAAGCAACAATTAAAATTGCTATAACTGATAGAATAATTGGATAAGTCATAGATGCTTTAATTTTATTCTTTAGTTTTTTTTCCTTTTCGTAGTGGTCAGCTACTCTTTCTAAAATCACTTCTAAGTTTCCACTAATTTCTCCAGCTTCTATCATGTTAATAAAAAAACCTGGAAATACATCTGTATTGTTTTTCATAGAATCTGTAAGGGTATTTCCTCTTTGAATATCTTCTGATAAATCTCTAATAGCTTTTTTTAGTAATATGTTTTCAGTCTGTTCTCCTAAAACTTGAAATGCCTCTATAATAGAAATACCAGCATTAAGCATTGTATAAAACTGCCTTGCAAAAATAGCTAAATCCTTTGTATCAACTTTTGCAAAAAAAGTGATTTCGTTAAAAATTGAGCCTTCCGACGCTTCTGAAATAGATACAGGGAATTTTTTGCTTTCTCTTAGCAAGTTTATTGCCTGAGTTTCACTAGTTGCTTCTATTTTTCCACTTACTTTTTTGCCTTCTGCATTAACGCAAATATATTTGTAAGACTGCATGGCAATCACCTTCTAACTTTATACTCTTAATCATTACTATTTATATGCAACTCTATTTAGCTCTTCAACCGTTGTGACTCCAGCAATAACAAGCTTTTTACAACTTTCTCTCAGGGGTATCATACCTAAATCTATAGCATGTTTTCTTAGTTTGGATGCGCTTGCTTTTTCATCAATAAGGACTCTAATTTCGTCTGTAACTGATAACATTTCATATATCGCTTGTCTGCCGCTATATCCAGTCATATTACATCTTGGGCATCCGCTTCCTTTATAAATACTTTCACCTTCAGAGAGTTCGAGTATTTTTTGTTCGTATTCATTTGCCACTTTGTCTGTTTTACAATAATTACAAATTTTTTTTATTAGTCTTTGTGAGATTATTCCTACAATCGAAGCTGAAAGAAGGTAGTTTTCAATTCCCATATCTAGTAGTCTATTAATAGTTGATGTAGTATCATTTGTATGTATAGTACTTAAAACCAAATGTCCTGTTATAGATGATCTTACTGCAATTTCTGCAGTTTCTAAGTCCCTAATTTCTCCTATCATAATGATGTCAGGATCCTGTCTAAGGATAGACCTTAGTCCATTCGCAAAGTCTAATCCACTTTTTGTATTTACTTGAACTTGATTTATTCCTTTTAGTCTATATTCTACAGGATTTTCTACTGTAACTATATTTCTATTAACCTTATTTATTTCTGTTAATGCAGAATATAATGTCGTCGTTTTACCACTGCCAGTAGGTCCAGTAATTAATATTATTCCATGTGGATTCTTTATCAAACTCTCAAACTCTGCTAAATTTGCTTTTGTAAAACCCAATCTCTCTTTCGTCATTAGAAAATTAGATCTGTCTAGTATTCTAATAACAGCTTTTTCTCCATGCACTGTAGGTAAAATTGAAATACGCATATCTACGTCATGATTATCTACTATTAGTTCTATCCTTCCATCTTGTGGAAGTCTCTTTTCTGCTATGTCAAGTTTCGCCATTATCTTAATTCTTGAAATGATTGCAGAATGCACGTCGACTGGTGGAGACATAATTTCTTGTAATTCTCCATCTATACGAAATCTTATGCGCAAATCTTCTTCATATATTTCTACATGGATATCGCTTGCATTCATTCTAACTGCACGCTTGATAAGTTCGTGCACTAATTTAACCACWGTGGCATTCTCGACGTTTTCCATTGCAAAATCGTCAATGTTAGGAGAACCTCTTAATGCTCTTTCGCTATAAAACTCTTCCATTGCCCTGTTTGACACTTCAGTGCTATAGTAATTTTCAATTGCTTTTAAAATATCTCTTTTAGAAGCTATAACAGAATTTACTTGTAATCCGGTATAAATTTTTACATCATCAATAGCATAGACATCTAAAGGGTCTGCCATGGCTAAAGTAATTATTCCTTTTTCTTCTTTAATTGGTATCATTATATGTCTCTTTGCAAGATCTCCTTGAATTAACCTAGCTGTTTTTGGTAGAATATAAAAATTACTTAACTTTACATGTGGGACACCTAGCTGAAATTCTAAAACCTCAATCATTTCTGTTTCTCTTACAAATCCTTTTTCAATAAGAATATTTCCTAACCTGTCACCGCTCTCACGCTGCATAGCAAGTGCAATTTGCAATTGATCTTCCGACAAATATTTCATTTCAACTAACAAGTCGCCTATCTTTTTTTTATCTCTGTTTATCATAATAGCAACTCCCAAAAAAAAATTACAAAATTATATTTTGATCAAAAACAAAAGAAACTTCGATTCTAATCTCACAAAATAGTATAAAAAAAACCAACTAACAATACTGCAAGTCGGTTACGCCACTACATCCACACAATTACGGCGTCCAAACTAAAATTGTGTTTCATATGTTCTGTTCTATATTCTATGTTATTCTAAAAATCCCTTTAAATTTCTACAGAAAACTACATTTTTCGCAAAAGTATCACTCTCCGTTTCTTTTGTTTGTGAAAACATTCCAACTTCGTAGTTCTTTTGATCAATTTTATCAGCAAAATATCGGGAATGTAAGTTTTTTTCGAAAAAATTCTAGAATAATAGTAATATGTTTTATTTAGTCTTAAGTGATACACGTTTTATTACTTGTCTTTCAATATGTCTTACAAAAGCAGTCCACCAAAATTCTTTGCTCTTAATTGGCACTACTAAGATTGTAAATAGTCCAGTTCTATTGCCACCTAGAACATCTGTAAAAATTTGATCACCTATTACTGCTGTATTATATATATCTGTCTCTAATATTCTAATAGCTTTCTTAAATGGAGTTTTTCTTGGTTTTCTTGCACTAAATACCATAGGGAAATTCATTTCCTTGTTAAACTCTACAACTCTGCCTTTATTGTTGTTAGATACCAGACAAATTTTGAAGCCTTCGTTTTTCAACTTCATTAGCCAGTTAACAGTGTCTACACAGGCGTGTTTAGAGTCCCAGCCAGTTAATGTGTTGTCAATATCTATAATTAAACCTTTTATACCGATTGCTTTTAACTTTTTTGTATCTAGTTCAAAGATTGTGTTTAGATATAGGTTTGGTGTCAGTAGTTTCATAGTTCCTCCAGTTAATCTATTTGTCATAGTGCAACCACATCATTGTTATATTTATTATTTTTTTGCTTTTATCCACTCGGTATACTAGTTTATGTTGTTGATTAATTCTTCTAGAAAAAAACGCAAGATTTCCACTTATAATCTACGCAAAATATCATGATGCCCTACATCAAGCAGTATAATCAAACATTCACCCTCATAATACCAAATTATTCGAATATCCATATTTACGCTACATTCAAAAAAATTATTATTTCCTTGTATTTTCTTAGTTCGAAGAGAAGGATGCATGGGGTTTTGCGAAAGCAACTTGGTCTTTTTCATGATTTGCTTTTTCTCATTGGGATGAAGCTTTTTGTAATGCTTTTTAAACCTTCCAGTATAAGTTAGCTTATACTCCACCATCCTACATGTCCTCGGAATCAAGTCGCTCAAATAACTCTTCTACATTATCAAAAATAAGATGGTCGCTTGACTCAGTTTTTGCCTTTATATTGGCTATTTCCTTGTTCAGTTCAGCAAGATATTTTTTAGAGTACACCACTACTGGTATGATTCTAATCATACCATCTCTTTCTGTAATCTCAAGTTTATCTCCTTCTTTCAATCCAAGCTTTACCACAACATCTTTTGGAATAGTAATTTGCGATTTTTTACGAAACTCAGTAAGCATGTGTTCCACTCTCCTTAGCCAGTTAGATATTCTCACTTTCTTACTAATAGTATATCTTATTTCAGTCTAGAATGCAATGTAAAATTCAAAAATCAAGGTTCTTGTCCCCTTGATTTTTAATTTATTTGTAATAGTGCAACCACATCATTGTTATATTTATTATTTTTTTGCTTTTATCCACTCAGTATACTAGTTTATGTTGTTGATTAATTCTTCTAGAAAAAAAACCTTTCAATTCGCCTCTTAGCTGTTTTACAGGTGGTGGCTCAGCAAATGGATTGATTTCAATCAAATTCAATAAATCAACAGTTTTGCTCCTATAAATGCTCGCATTTATAAAAGTCCAATCTTTTTTTGCGCGTTTTGAAAATACTAATTTCCATTTCTCCAATCGATTTCAACCCCTTCTTCAATTGGTTGATTTTTTGCAGCTAGAATTGTTTCTCTAGAATCTTTTTGCGACAATAAAAAAATCGTTTCTTGCATGTCTTCCCAATCTCTCTGGCTGACCAAAACCACTAATATTTACTTCTAAACATAACAAAAATCAGCACTAGTTTGTATAAATTAGTGTTGCTCTCTACTTGATTTCTATGTTTGAGCTTACGCAAGTATATCTTTCGGTGCGCCACTTTTAACTATTTTTCCATGTTTTAAGACGACTACTCTATCTGCAATATCCAAAACATCTTCTCTATCGTGAGTTACAAAAATGGAAGTCATATTCGCTTTTTTTAATATATTTTTGACATCTCTTCTAATTTTCATTTGCAGAGCTGTATCCAAGTTGCTAAAAGGTTCGTCTAAAAGTAAAATCGAAGGTTTCGGAGCAATGGCTCTAGCTAGCGCTACCCTTTGCTGTTGCCCACCGCTAAGTTCGTAAGGATATCTTTTTTTATACTCCCCCATTTCTACAAGTTCGAGCATTTCATCCATACGTTTAAAGCGGTCAGCTTTTCTAAGATGTTTTATTCCAAACAAAACATTATTAGCAACTGTAAGATGTGGAAATAGCGCGTAATCTTGAAAAACCATACCTATACCGCGCTTTTCTGGCAATATGAAGTTTTTAGCGTCAACTAAAATAGATTCTTTTAGTGTGATAGTACCTATTTTCGGAATTTCAAGACCTGCAATTAATCTTAGAACAGTACTTTTCCCACTCCCACTATCACCAAGTATAGATACAATTTCCCCCTTACTGACGCTTAGGTGAAACTGATCTAGTACTTTCTCGCTTGAATTTCGATATCTAAACGATAGTTCTTTTATCTTTAGTTCCATTTTTCATCACCCTTACTTCCTATTTTATAGAAAAGATAAATTGCAATTGTACTGATGAAAATAATAATCAAAGAAGCAACTGAAGCTTCTTGTAACATTTCGTCGTTAGCGTATTCAAACGCTCTGGTAGAAAAAGTATCGAAATTAAATGGTCTTAAAATTAGTGTTAGTGGTAATTCTTTAAGAATATCTACAAACACAAGAATTGATCCGCTAATAATTGCTCCTTTAATCATAGGCATATCTACTTTATAAAAAGTTTTAAAAATGCTTTCACCTAACATTCGCGATGATTCAAAAAATTTGTTGCCCACTTTTTCATATCCAGCCTCTATCGCATTAAACCCAATACCTAAGAAACGTATATAGTACGCAAATATAAGCATAGCTAAACTCGAGCTCAAGAATAATTTTTTTACATCTGGGCTTAATATTCTTAAAAAGCCGTGTAGATTCCTGTCTAAATATAAGAAAAATACAATAACACCTAGCGCAATCACTGATGCTGGTATCGAATATCCAACTATGGTTATTTTTGCATAAAGTTTTGATATGCTATTGTTTGTAATTCTAGTAAAATTGGCAACTATCAATGCACTAATAACAATTAAAATAGTTGCAATAAATGCAACTAGCAGTGAATTCATAGTTAATTCTAGCAAGTCAAGACGAACATTTCTATTTATAGTCATACTCAACCACCTAAACAGCTGCGCTACAGGAATAAAAAACCCAAGAGATAATATACTAAACCCATAAAAAGACGCAAAAAAAGCTAACTTGCCTTTTAATTTAGACCTGCTTAGAGGAGTTACTTTGCTGTTAGTATTGCTGTATTTTTTTCTGCCTCTAATAATTCTTTCAAAAAATAGGATTGCTATAACAAAAATCATTAAAACAGCAGCTAACCTAATAGCTGAGTTAATATCCCCCATGGAAAACCAAATCTGAAATATTCCTGTTGAAAATGCTGGCACTCCAAAGTATTTTACAACTCCGTAGTCATTAAGCACTTCTAGGATTACAAGACTAACACCTCCAATTATTGCAACTCTAGATATTGGTATTACAATATTAAAGAAAATGTCTACAGACCCTCTACCCAAAATTTTTGCGCTTTCAACAATTGATGACGACTGTTTTTCTAAAAAAGATTTCGTAACAATAAAGATATAAGGAAAGAGGAAGATAGTAAATATGAAAATTGCTCCTCGAATATTCATGATGTTAAAAAATTTTATACCTTTTTCAAAATTAAAAGCTTCTCTTAAAAATACCTGCACGACTCCTGTATAGTCAAAAATCCCATTGTATGCGTAGGCACCTATATATGGTGGTATTGCAATAGGTAATACTAGTGCCCAATTCAATAACTTTCTTCCTGGAAAATCATAAGCTACCACAAGCCAGGAAAGACTTATTCCAATTGTAATTGTAAAAAATGCTGTAAACAAAACCATCAAAGTTGAATTTATGACGTATTTATTCAGCATGTATTCCTTTACATAATACCAGTTTTCACTTGGACTGTGGTTTAAGTATCCTAAAATGCTTAGGTTCGGAAGCAAAACTAATAAAACAAAAATAGTACTCGAAACAGACCATGCATTAAAATGAATTTTAAAATTTCGCAGTTTCATATTTGTCAACATCCTAAGTAAAGAATTAGAAGCAGCGTAAGCTGCTTCTGTTTATTGCCATCCTGATTTCAATAGTAATTGTACTGCTCTCTCGCTATTTTCTCCCAATTTAGTAAGGTTAATATCTTGTGCCTTAAACTCGCCCCACGATTTTAGTAGTTCTGCTGGTTCTACATTAGGGTTAACTGGGTATTCAAAGTTTGCCTCAGCATATTGTTTTTGTGCTTCTTTTCCTGAAAGAAATTCCATAAGCTTTATAGCATTTTCTGTATTGTTTGCATACTTTGTTAATCCGATACCGCTTACGTTAATATGAGTACCAGTTGTTTCTTGATTTGGAAAGAATACTCCCACTGCTTTTGCTACTTTAACCTCTTCTTCATCAGCAGAGTTAAGCATTTTACCAATATAGTATGTGTTCATAATAGCTACATCGCCTTCACCTGCTACAACTGCTTTTGCTTGAGCTCTATCATTTCCTGCTGGAACTCTTGCTAAATTGTTCGCTATGCCTTTTGCCCATTCAAGCGTTGCTTCTTCGCCCATAATTTCAATAAATGATGCTATTAACGAAAGGTTGTAGATGTTTCCTGAAGTCCTTACTAATATTTTGCCATTCCATTCTGACTCTGTTAGGTTTTCATAAGTAGAAAACTGTTCTGGTGAAATTCTATCTTTTGCGTAAACGAAAACTCTTGCTCTTACTGTAAGCCCAAACCACTCATTGTCAATATCTTTTAAATTAGCTGGTACGTTTTCTTCCAAAATGCTACTGTTTACAACTTGCAACAAGTTTTTATCTTTTGCTCTAAACAATCTTCCGGCGTCGGTAGTAATCAAAAGATCAGCCTCGGTGTCTTCGCCTTCTCTATCTAGTCGTTCAATAAGTTCGTCTGACTTTGCTTTTACAACATTAACCACGATTCCCGTCTCTTTTGTAAACAACTCATACAATTCTGCATCAGTGTCATAATGTCTGTCCGTGTACAAATTTACCACTTGTGCTTCTTTTTCTACTTTAGGCGTTGTACAACCTGAAAGTAAAAAAAGTGAAATTAAAAGTACTGTAATTAATGTTTTTGTCTGTCTTGTCATTTATTAACCTCCATTGATGTGATAACAACTTTCATTGCAATGATAAGTGTAATGGATTATCATTGTCATGTCAAGTAAGTTTCTGCAATCTGTTGTTAATTAACCGTAATGTTTTAATAGTGATTGCTATTTAATCCAAAAACTTAAACTGTGCCATATGCAAGTTGTAATATTCTCCCCGTTTTTTTAGGAGTTCATTATGGCTTCCTTCTTCAATAATTCTTCCGTCACCTATTACCATAATTCTGTCGGCATTTTTAATTGTAGATAGTCTATGTGCAATTACAAAGGCTGTTCTATCTGATAGTAAGTTGCTAATTCCTTTTTGAACGAGTTTTTCAGTTTCTGTGTCTATACTAGAAGTAGCTTCGTCAAGTATTAGTATCCTTGGGTCTGCTAAAACTGCTCTTGATAGTGCCACTAGCTGTCTTTGCCCTACAGAAAGTCTCGCTCCACGCTCGTTTACGTCTGTATCATATCCTTTTTCTAGCTTCATAATAAAACTATGTGCGTTTACAACTTTTGCAGCTTCAATTACTTCTTCGTCAGTTGC
The DNA here is from genome assembly GCA_002733545.1 of Alkaliphilus sp. Lineage (GTDB taxonomy): Bacteria > Bacillota > Clostridia > Peptostreptococcales > NVVX01. The sequence continues at coordinate 104,856 of NVVX01000001.1, read as the reverse complement.
ATCTAGTCTTCCATAACGAATGTTTTCTTTTATTGTTCCTGAAAAAAGAAAAGTCTCTTGTGTCATTATTGCCATTTGTCCTCTTAAAGATTCTACTGTAACATCTTTTATGTCATGTCCATCAATAAGCAATTTCCCTTTTTCAATGTCATAAAAACGACTAATAAGGCTTACTATTGTAGTTTTACCTGCTCCTGTTTCACCTACTAATGCAATAGTTTTGCCAGGTTCAACTTTGAAGCTTACGTTCTTTAGAACGTCTACTCCGTTTCCGTATGAAAAAGTTACATCTTTAAACTCTACTGTTCCGTTAATTTTAGGCAGTTCAATCGCCTTATCATTATCTACTATCTCAGGATCAATGTCTAAGATTTCAAATATTCTTTCAGCTCCTGCTACATTAGTAACAAGTATATTATAGAAATTACTCAGTTTCATTATTGGAAACCAAAAGAGTGCTAGGTAACTTATAAATGCAACTAATGTCCCTACAGATATTTCATTAGCTCTTAGGAGTGTAACTCCATACCAAAAAACTATTATAGTTCCAATACCTTCAGCTAACTGCACTAATGGCCAAAAACTATTTGCAATAACAATTGCAGATTTAAACGAGTTTAACATGTCATTCATTGTTTCTATAAAAACACCACGTGTTCTTTTTTCTCTAGTAAAACTCTGCACTATTCGTATTCCAGAGTAGCTTTCATGAATATATGCATTCATATTAGATTGTTTTTTTCTAAATACTTGCCACCTTTTCCTAAGAGTTGTTTCTATTAGAAACATGAAAATTATTAAAAATGGCAGAGTAATTAATGCAACTACTGCTAGTTTGTAGTTTATTGATATCATTACTAAAGCTATAGCAATTACTGTGATAAAATCAGGAATTAACACTGTTACACTGTCAATGAATAATGCATTTAATGAATTTACATCTCCAATTATTCTTGTTAAAACTTTTCCGACTGGTCGACTATCAAAAAATGAAAATGATAGTTTTTGAATGTGATGAAACATTTCCTGGCGAATAGTAACAAGTATCTTGCTTGCAACTACTGACATAGTGACCGTAACCACTCTTGAGGCTAACACCCCTACCAAGTTTACAAAAATCGCAGCCACTGCCAAAATTATTAACCCTCGTACATTACTATCTTCAATAAAACTATCTATAGCTATTTTAAGAAGGTAAGGATTAAATAGAGTAACTCCTATAACAATTGGCATAAGTAAAAGTGTTAATACGATTTCTTTTGTATATTTACTTAAGTATTTTGCTAGTCTTTTAATAATGTTGATATTAATACTATCTTTTAGTACTTCATCTTCTCTTACAGTATTTACTGGCATAATATCACCTCATTTTTTATAACTTCAATGTCTCCGTATTGTTCTTTGAAAATATTATGGTAACGTCCTTGCTTTTTCAAAAGACTTTTATGATTACCTCTTTCAATAATTTCGCCATTTTCAAGTAGAATTATTTCGTCTGCATCCTTTACAGCTGATATTCTATGTGCAATTATAACTTTTGTAAGAGTTTTTAACTTTACAAGTCCTTTTTGAATATCAAATTCAGTTTCAGTATCTAAGGATGATGTAGCGTCGTCTAAAATAAGTACGTTTGCTTCTTTTAATAAAGCACGAGCTATAGCGATTCTTTGCTTTTGCCCACCTGATAACCCTACTCCTCTCTCTCCTATTACTGTATCGTATTTATCGCTCATAGTTTCTACAAAACCATGCACTTTCGCTAATTTAGATACATTAATCATTTCTTCGTCGCCAATTTCATTGTGACCAAATTTAATGTTTGCTGAAATAGTGTCAGAAAAAAGGAAAGTATCCTGCATAACAACTGATATTTGTGATCTTAGATTAGCTAGTTCTCTTTGTTTTATGTTAATTCCGTCTACTAAAATTTCGCCTTCGGTGCAATCATAGTATCTTGCAATTAAGTTAGCAATAGAAGATTTACCAGAACCCGTAGTCCCCATAATAGCAATTGTTTTACCTGCTTTCACTTCGAAACTAACATCATTTAAAACTACGCTATTATCATATTTTAGCGATACTCTGTCAAATACAATGTTTCCAACTTCTTCTTTAGGAAAAAGAGGATTCTGAGGCGAAGTAATGCTTGACTTAATATCCATAATCTTAAATATTTTTTTTGCTGAAGCATTACATTGTGCTAGGTTATTTATTAGGAAGCCTAACATTCTCATTGGCCATATCATTAGCATAACATATCCATAAAACGCTACTAGACTGCCTAATGTCAGTTCATTTCTAATTACCATTACTCCACCAAAACAGACAACTATGATTATAACTACGTTAGTTATCAGCTCAATAATTGGTTGATATTTCACCCATGTTTTAACTCGTTTGACATTTAGCTTGTATTTTTGTTTGTTTTCTTTTAAAAATTTACTTACTTCATGCTTTTCTCTACCAAATGCTTTCACTAATCTAACTCCCGCAATATTTTCTTGTGCAGTGGTATTTAAAGCTGCATCTTGGTCGCTTATCTCTTCGTATACTTTACCTACTTCTTTATCAAGTTTAATTGCTAGATAAGCAATAATAGGCATGAAAGCTAGTGTTATAGTAGCTAATCTCCATTCTGTTGAAAAAATCATTATAGCTCCTAAAGTGAAATATAATATTTGTTGCGTAAAAAAAACTGCAACAAATCCCGTTACCATCCATATATTCCCTATGTCTCCTGTAGTCCTTGACATGATTTCACCTGTATTAGTTTTATCAAAAAAACCAAATGACAAGTTTTGTATATGAGTAAATAAATCCCTCCTAATGTCTTGTGCAATCTGAGCACCTACAATATCAAACAAATATTCTTGTATAAACCCGAATATTGATCTTCCTACTGTAATTGCTAACAAACCAATTAAAAGATTTGTAAGCAAGTCATACTCTCTTCCAATTACCACTTTATCAATTATTAGTTTCATCACATGCGGCGTATACATAGCTAACGCCACTATTATTATCATGGAAATTGTTGGTATGATAAATCGAAATTTATATTCCATTACGTACTTTAAAATTCTCTTCAAGTTGTTTCCCCCTTATATTCTGTATCTGTTTTCGTCCCTTTTTTAAGCATACTCTAGATAGACCTGTCAGCTGCACTGCAGGTACCCACGAGAGGCCCCTTACAAATTACCAGTGTAGCAAAGGTCTCTTTGCATAGCAAAAGCCATGGGTTCACCATGGCTATAATTTAAGCCATGGATTAGAAATCCATGGCTTTATATACAAGTAATATTATTTTCACAAAATGAAAATCAATATTTATAGGTCAGTACACTCAAAAAAGGCAGGATTTCTTTGTTTAATTTAGTTTTATTACTGTTTATTGTTACGCAATCTCGTTTAATCATAATTCCTACCTCCTTCTTGATTTTTAACTACTTCTATATAGTAATCTATGGAAAGTAATATGTCAACACATTTTCGAAATCTTTTCTAAATTCTAAATAATTATAGCTATTATACCACTAGAGCCATCATTAACAATTTTTTGTATTGTTTTTTGCAACTTCATTCTTGTATCATCTGGCATTCTGTATAACTTGTTTTGCAGCTGTTCTTTAACTAAGTCATGTAGTGATCTTCCAAACATGTTAGAATTCCATATTTTGCTTGGGTCGTTCTCAAATTCTTTCATTAAGTAATCTATTAGTTCTTCGCTTTGCTTTTCTGTACCAATTATAGGCGAAATTTCCGTCGAGATGTCAGCTCTAATAAAGTGCAAAGATGGCGCATTAGCTCGGAGTTTTATTCCAAATTGATTCCCTTGTCTAAAAATTTCTGGTTCTTCTAATGTTAACTCATCTAATGCTGGCGGAACAAGACCGTAACCAATCTCTAATACATCTTTAAGAGCATTTTCTACTTTAATATACTCCTTTTTAGATTGTGCTAATTGAATAATCAAGCCAAATAATTGATGCTCTCCCGTAATTGAAAAACCAGTCATTTCTTCTAACACTTGATAGAACAAATCTTCTTCAGTAGCGATTTCAATCAATACAGAGCCTTCCCCCATTTTTATGTTCTTTGAAACTGCCAAGGAAATTTTGTTGATTTCGCTTAAATTTTTAATTGCTAATTCCATGTCACTTATTTTTTTCATTTTTTTCACAAAATCAAAAATTTCACTTATCATATCCTTTTTAACATAATGATCTGAGTCTATCCTTTCTAACCAACCCGGGAGATTAACATTAATTTCAATAATAGGGAACTCAAATAGCACTTTTTCTAATATTTCGTGAATATCGTTCATATCCATCTTTGCACAATTTTTTGTTAGAACAGGAATTTCGTATTTTAATTCTAATTCTTTACGTAATTCTTCTGTAGACTCATCATATGGGTTTAGCGTATTTAGTATAATGACGAAAGGTTTATTAATATCTTTTAACTCTCTAATGACCCTCTCTTCTGCCTCTATGTAGTTTTCTCTTTCTATTTCTGTTATTGAAGCATCTGTTGTAACTACTAATCCTATCGTTGAGTGCTCTTTAATAACTTTTCTAGTACCAATTTCAGCTGCTTCTTCAAATGGAATTTGTTGTTCAAACCACGGTGTATTTACCATGCGTGGTTTTCCATCCTCATCATGCCCAATTGCACCTTTAACTAAGTAGCCTACACAATCAATCATGCGCATTCTAAACGATGCATTATCCTTCAAATGCAATTCTACAGCTTCACTAGGAACAAATTTTGGTTCTGTAGTTGTAATTGTTTTACCCGCTCCGCTTTGAGGCAGTTCGTCTATTGTTCTTTCTCTCTTAAACTCGTTTTCCATATTAGGCAATACGAACAGGTCCATAACTCTCTTAATGAAGGTCGATTTTCCAGTTCTAACAGGGCCTACTATCCCTATATAAATATCCCCCTGAGTTCGACTGGCAATATCTTTATAAATTTCCAACTCTATACCTCCTCTATGAATAATCTTTATACACATGTCTACTTTATAAATATATGAGTATGGCAATAGAATATGACATAGCAATATCAAAAAAACAAAAACCTAGTCAACAAATATGACAAAAGTCGCAACAACGTTTAGTGAAATAGAAAATGCACACGGAACATCTGTAGATTTTGCTATAATTCTTAACGATTGAGAAGTTAAAATCTGTTTAGAAACTTGCGCTGTTTGAGCATAGCGAGTTCGCAAGTTTTAGGATTTTTGCTTCTCAAGAGTTGTTGAATTGTCAGAATCTAAAGTAGTTCCGTGTGCATTTTTTATTTCACGTGCAAGTCAGAAGTTCACTAGTCACGTATTAGTTAAAGAAGTTTAAATCAACAATTTCTTCTATTTCATGTTTTTTACTTCTTGTCATCAATCTTGTAACTGCATCTTTTGCACTATCATTTTCATATAATATTTTATATATCTCCTCAGTAATAGGCATTTCAACTTCGTATTTTTTTGAAAGTTCATAAGCAGCTTTAGTAGTTGTAATCCCTTCTACTACCATTCCAATTTCTTTTATTGCTTCTTCTAAGTTTTTACCTTGTCCAACTAAAATTCCTGCTCTACGGTTTCTGCTGTGCATACTTGTGCATGTAACTATTAAGTCTCCAATCCCTGTTAGTCCTGCAAACGTAGATAGGTTAGCGCCCATAGCTTTACCTAGTCTTGACATTTCACTAAGCCCCCTGGTCATTAACGCTGCTTTAGCATTATCTCCGTAGCCTAAGCCATCAGATACTCCTGCACCAAAAGCAATAATATTTTTTAATGCTCCACCAAGTTCCACCCCAATTAAGTCTGGATTAGTATATACTCTAAATTCTTTAGTCATAAATGCATCTTGTACATATTCTGTAGACTCTTTATCTTCTCCTGATACTACGATAGTTGTCGGTATTTTTTTACACACTTCTTCAGCATGTGATGGGCCAGAAAGAGCGACGAAATTGTTTCCTGGTAGTATCTCCTTTGTTATTTGAGAGACTCTTAAATAACTGTTTAATTCCAGTCCTTTTGATGCATTTACAATAATTTGATTAGGTTTAATATATGGCTCAAGTATATTTAATATGTTTCTTACCGATTGCGTAGGTACCGCTAATAAGATTATATTAGTTTTTTTAATAGCTTTTTCAATTTCGTTAAATATTTTTAGTTCCTTAGGAAGATGTATCCCTGATAAATAGTCTTTGTTTTCTCTCGTTTTCACTAAAGCATTAAATTGTTCAGGACTCCGCATCCATAGTCTCACATCGTGCCCTTTATTATGTAATAACAAACTAAGAGCTGTTCCCCAGCTTCCAGCGCCTATAACTGCAATAGGTGATTTTTGCATTATTTCACTCCTTGTTTTTTACAATTCTCAGGGTGACATCCCTAAATTTTCCTCTCAACGCCTTTAAATATTCTGTATATATTCGCCTTATGTCGATAAATAGCCATTGTTCCAAGAATTGCACCGAAAATAACAGCATTTCTATCTTCAAAAATTATTAAAGCAAATGGTAGTAGGGCCATAGAGACAACCGACCCAAGCGAAACCATTTTAAATATAGCTATTAGTGCCACAGCAAAAATAATGCATATCGATGCAGGTATCGGATATAACATTAATCCCACTCCAATTGAAGTTGCCATTCCTTTACCGCCTTTAAATTTTAAAACAACAGGCCAGTTATGCCCTATTACAACAACAACTCCACATACCATTGCAAGAATTTGCCCTCCTACAAGCATGCCCAAATACACCGCCAAAACGCCCTTAAGGGCGTCGCCTGCAAATGCTAAAGCTCCTGCTTTTTTTCCTAATGTTCTAAAAACATTTGTAGATCCTGCATTGCCACTACCATGCTTTCTTATATCAATGTTTCCCATTAATTTACCAACAATATACGATGTTGTAAAATTCCCAAGTATATAAGCAATAACAATAACAAAATAAGTCATGATTACTTATCATCCCCTTTTTTCTCGCGTAAAATAAATCTTAATGGCGTACCTTCAAACCCAAAGTTTTCTCTAATTTTGTTCTCTAAATATCTTTGATATGAAAAATGCATTAGTTTTTTATCGTTAATAAACAATATAAATGTAGGCGGTTTAACTGATACTTGAGTTGTGTAATAAATTCTCAATCTCTTTCCTTTATCACTTGGTGGTTGATTTAGCAAAGTCGCTTCACCAATAACTTCATTTAATGTCCCAGTTGCTACACGCATTGAATTTTGATTAGCAACAAATTTGGTAACTTCTAACAACTTGTTCAATCTTTGTCCTGTTAAAGCAGAAATAAATATAAGTGGTGCATATTCTAAGTAAGCTAAATCATTACGAAAATTCTTAGTAAACTCTTTCATTGTTTTAGTATCTTTTTTTATTAAATCCCATTTGTTAACAACTATTACAATTGCCTTACCGTTTTCATGACTATAGCCAGCAATTTTTTTGTCCTGTTCTGTTACTCCTTCAGTTGCATCAATGATTAATAAGCATACATCTGCTCTTTCAATTGCTGTTATAGAGCGAATTGTGCTATATCTTTCTATGTTCTCTTTTATTTTGCATCTTCTTCTTAGTCCTGCTGTATCAATTAGTATATACTCATCTTCTCCATCAGTAAAAGGAGTGTCAATTGCGTCTCTAGTTGTTCCTGCAACTTCACTTACGATTACTCTGTTTTCTCCTAGTATTTTGTTTAAAATAGATGATTTTCCTACATTTGGTTTTCCAATAATTGCAACCTTTATTGTTTCGTCATTATCGTCTTCCTCATGTTTTTCTGGAAAATAATCTACGATGGAATCCAGTAAATCTCCTAAATTTAGTGCAAGCGCTGAAGATATTTCTATTGGATCTCCCATAGCAAGTTCATAAAATTCATAAAAGAATTCTGATGGTTCTTTTGTATCAACTTTATTTACTACAAGTATCACAGGTTTTTTAGATTTTCTAAGCATAGTAGATACTTCTCTATCCGTAGATGTTAATCCGTCTCTCCCGTCTACCATAAATACAATTACATCTGCTGTTTCTATTGCTATTTCAGCTTGCAAACGCATTTGAATTAGTATTTTATCTTCTGACATAGGTTCTATTCCACCTGTGTCGATTAAAATAAAATTGTGATTTAGCCATTCAACTTCAGTATATATTCTATCTCTTGTAACTCCCGGTGTATCTTCTACAATAGATATTCTCTTCCCTGCTATTCTATTAAAAAAAGTTGACTTTCCAACGTTTGGTCTGCCTACTACTGCTACAATTGGTTTTGACATTTTTTTCATTCTCCATTCTCGATTTTCAATTCTTTTTTACCTATTAATTCTCTATAATGCTTAATATGAACTTTTTTCCATCAACTTCACTAATGACAACTGGTTTCTCTTTTAGTGCTTCTAAGTCGACTACTTTAAAGTCATCCAAAAAAATATCTTCATCTGATTTCAACATATTTTTCGGAATAATTATCTTGTCACCTACTTCAATATTTTCTACGGCTCTAAATATATCAGTTCCTGTAACTAATCCTGATACTGATACATGACCACCAAAAAATTCGTTTTTTACACGTACTAGATTAATTTCTAAATTACCTACTTTTTTTTCTAAATCACCGCACATTTCTAGAATATATCCGTAAGATAATTCACCTGTAATTATTGTTACTTTTTTTTGTTGCATTAGTCTTACTGTTAGTTTATTTAAGCATTGATAAAATTCCTGTTGAAAATTTACCATCATCCCTATTCCATTTTCTAACTGCGGAAAAGAGTCATAAGATTTATAACTTGGAAATGCGTGATCAGCTAATATGTAAAATTCATCTGCTATATAAATAAAACTACGCTTTAATTTTACTTGAAATTCTTTTTGCCATTTTTCTACTTTCTTAATTACTTCTTTTGCCGAAACAGCATCATAAGCAATCAAGCTATGTAAACCATCACGATATTTAGTTAGCCCAGCTGGAACTACTGCAACACTTCTAATGGCATAACTCAACTTCATCAAATCTTCTATTGTTTTATCTAGCTCTTGACTATCATTTACTCCTCTGCACAGAACAATTTGACAATTAATTGCAATCTGATTCTCTGCAAACTTTTTAAGTTTACTTAGAATATCACCCGCAAATTTATTGTTTAGCATTTTTTTTCTTAGTTCGCTATCTGTCGTATGTACAGATACGTTAATAGGGCTAATTCTATACTTGATAATCTTATTAATATCATCTTCAGACATATTTGTAAGTGTGATATAATTTCCATGTAAAAAAGACATTCTAGAGTCGTCGTCTTTAAAATACATGCTTTTTCTCATGTTAGGAGGTAGTTGATCTATAAAGCAAAATATGCACTTATTTGTGCAAGATTTCATATGTGAGAGTATTGGATTTTCAAATTCAATTCCTAAGTCTTCGTCATAATCTTTCTCAATTTCATATATCCATGTCTCTCCATCAGATTTTTTTATTTCTACATCTAGGTATTCTTCAGTCAAGAGGTATTTATACTCTATAATATCTTCAACTTCATGGTCGTTGATACTAATTAATATATCCCCAACTTCTATACCTAATTCCTCGGCTATGCTGTTAGTATGTACACTGCTTATTACATTATTACTTTTTTTCAATTAAACACCTGCTTTTAAAATTCTTCTTATTTTTGAGTTGCTAGATTTCTACATTGTTATTGTAACATATAAATAAGCAAATTTACATAGAATTATAATTTGCAACGGTCTATATTCAAAAAGGCAAGAGATTGTATAATCCTCTCACCTTTTTAAATATACAAATCATTTTTTTCTTAATAACGCAAAGGCTGCTAATCCTCCACCTGCAATTAAAACCAACCAGATAACTCCTGTTCCCATGCCTTTACTTGCTGGCTTCATTGGTTCAACTTTGTTTTCCTTAGTTTCTTCAGCTCTGCCTTTCTCTGCTTCTCCCTCTTCTCCTTTGGCCGCCTGATCTTTTTGTTCCTTGAAAGTTCCTCCAAATAATGCTGTAGTAAGTACCTCTGATAAAAAAACTGTTGATTTTTCTGCACGCTCACGCGATGTCTTGTATGTTCCCATTTCTACTAGCATTGCTTTAGGGCTTAAGTCTTGATTGTAGTTCCCTTTGGCATAAAAAATATCTTTAATTAAACCTGGATGCATTTTATCCGCAACTGCTTTTATCTTCCAAGCCATTTCTTCATTAGATTTAAAATTTTGATTTCTTCTTCCAACGACAAGCCGTACCTTAGAAGCAGGCTTTCCATTAATTTCGGTAAGATAAGGTTTTGCAGGAGTTGCATCGCGGTGTACATCAATGATTGCAGTTGGTTGTTTTTCTCTCATCATTTGTACAGCGGTTCTTCTTGAACGTTTATACGAACCTGCATCATGTGGGTCATGATTTGTTGAATCATAGGTAGCATCAACACCAAGCTTCTCTAAGTTTGCACGTAATACTTCTGCAACTTTTTCTATCCCACCTGCTCCTTTTATGCTGTATTTACCATCTGAAGGAATATAGGATTCTGCCGTATGTGTTGTATAAATCGCAATCTTTTTATTTTCTTTTTGAGCCACCATGGTTGCAAGTCCCAATCCATTTTCTAAATTAAGTCTTATTTCACTAAAAGCCACTTCATCAATTACTGGTAGTGAGACTTCGTTAATAAATTCGGCATATGCTCTCCAATTGTCCACGTCTACTTCGACTACTTTATACATTCTATTGTCACCACTTAAGTATTGGTCTCCTTTTGTTACTAACATTGCAGTAACAAATAAAATTTCTTCATTTTCTATATCATATACTTCAAAATATTTTCCATATTCAGTATTCCAATCATCAGCGTAAGCAACTGAAGAAGAAAATATTAAAACCAATATGCAAAGCATGATTATTCTCATTTTAGTTTTCATATGTTTTATGCCTCTTTTCGTCAAATTCACTTATTTTCTTTTTTTTATATTTTCATTCTTTTTTATAAATTGACCTTCTTTAACAAATAAGTCTTTTTTCTCTGTACCACCCTGTAGTCTCTCGCGAATTTCTCCTATTACTTCCACTAATAGTAGTGCAATTATGCCTGCCATAAAGGTTGTATCTGCTCCACCTGCCCCACCAAATAATGTTGGTGAAGGGATTTCATAAATTATGTTTTCAACTAGTTGAATGATGTCGCTGAGAACTACTCCTGTAATACCTGCAATAAATGCAGTTCTTCTTGATCTACCTGCTAAGTATGCTATTAATCCTGCCAAAATCGAATACACAAAGTTAGGATCTACATTAAGTTGCTCTGGTTCTACTGGTAATACAAATCTTTGTGTAATGTAAATAACGACTCCAGTTATTAGTGATGCAACAATGCATCTTATTCTCTCTTTAGTAGTACCAGCTTTAGAAAATAAGTAAACAACAAGCAACATTGGAATAACGAATCCTCCAATATTTATAGCTACGTTTTTTGTTATATAAAGATTAGGTATGAATAATGTTGTGACAATTATTGCTATCAATACTAAAACAGCTGTTTTATCACTTAATCTTATTCTATCTAATGCTCTTTCAGCAACTCCCATAAATACTAGAGCAGTAATTCCTATTAACACAATCAATCCTATTGTCATGATATTCCTCCTTTTGAATCCATTTTTATTAATTGTAGGTTTTTTAGTAAATATGCTGCAATTATATAGTTAATATAACTATCGTTTCCTTTGTTAAAGAAGATTATTCAGAGATACAAAAAAACAAAAAAAGTCACAAAACTGTTAGTACAGTTTTTGTAACTTTTCCAATGTTTAATAGATTACTCTGCTCTAGCAAATCTTTTGTGCAATAGCTTTTGAGAAAGCAGTAACATAAGAGCCAAGAAAGTAAGCAAAATAAAAATATAATAGTACTTAAAGTCTGGCACAGTTATCAACATGCCACCAGGTATAAAAATAAATTTAGATATAATACGATGCAAAAAGTACATTGGAGCTATAGGTGTTGTAATTGCATATAAAAACCACTGGTTTGCCGTTAAGAAAGTAAGCAACAATGCAAACACTCTATCTTTTAATATATGACCAATAAATAATCCCCCAAACAGCATATGTGAAGAGGTATATCATGCCACCCAAAATAGATATAGCTGTATAGATTAAATCAGGATTCCATATATTTTTCTCTATAAAGAGATTGTTTAAATACTTAATTTGTTCCGTTTCATTTAACGAGGCAGAGTACATAACATTTCCTAAGATTAGCCCTAAGACAAGCCCTACAATTAAAATACACATTATAATAGCGAGAATTTTATACATTTGTTTTTTTATAATACTTTTAGCAGGTTTATATTTATCGCTATTCAAACTTTCTTTATTAGTGTATACTGCAGTCGCCAGCAAAATTCCAACAAAAACCATATAGACTTGCCCTCTACTCATGATAATTATTAAAATTCTATTTAACAACCAAGAGTTATGATAAGATAGTGAAGTGTATGTTGATTGCACCTCATCTAGTGATGTAAAAAAAGCGCCTTGTCCTCTAGTCGGTTTCTTAGTCTCTGCAACGTAATTTTGTGGGTTGTTCATAAAAATGTCGCTAAAATCCTCAACCTTTCTCGTAATTCTTCTTTCGATAGATTCTGTGTTTTCACCTACAAAAATAACTACACGCTCCATCCTCAACTCGTTGTATAATGAGTAAAGCACCGAAAAAATCATCAGTACAATTACTAACATTACGTACTTATTAGCTAATGGCTTCTTGCCTTTACTTGAAACACCCATGTTTTCTCCACATCCTCTCTCTTGCTTTTTTACACTTACTTGTTGGTTTTATGTTTGACGCATAGAATTGTTAATTGAAATCGCTTACTTTACTGCATTATTTATAGGTATTATCACAGTAAATTCCGTTCCTTTTCCTTTTTCACTACTAACTTTTATTTTTCCATCAAAAGATAAGACAATATGTTTAACTATTGCAAGTCCAAGTCCTGTTCCCCCAACTTTTCTGCTTCTTGCTTTATCAACTCGGTAAAATCTTTCAAATAATTTTGGAAGATCACTCTTTGGAATTCCTATTCCAGAATCTTTCACTGAAATAAATATTTTATTATATTTTTCGTATGCGTAAATATGAACTTTACCACCACTTATTGTGTACTTTATAGCATTGTCAAGTAAGTTAATCATCATTTGTTTAAACCAATCTCTATTGCCATATAGCGCTGGTAGATTTGATTCGATTTCTGATAGTATTTCTATTCCTTTAGCCTTAGCTACAGATTTCATAATCTCTTCTACTTCTATAATTGAATCGCTAGTCAAGATTTTTTGCCTAGTATCTCTATGTTTTGTATTTTCAATGTCAGATAAAGTTAATATATCATCGATTAACCTCGTTAATCTTTCTGTTTCTATATCAATAATGTCTAAAAATCTTCTTTTTGTTTTCTCATCATCAATAGCTCCCGACTTTAGAGTTTCGATAAACCCACTAATTGATGTTAGTGGGGTTCTTAGCTCATGTGATACATTTGCTACAAAGCCAGATCTCATTTTTTCTAATTTTCTGATTTCTGTTACGTCTTGAATCAATACTACAACTCCAATTATTTTATCTGGCTGGTTTTTAGGTTTTATTAAATTCGTGTAGATTTTCAATATTTTTTCTTGTGGTATTTTGACGAATATTTCAATTTGTCTTTCAATTTTGTTTTCCAATATATGAGTTAACTCTTCATCTAAAATATTATTTCTAAACACTTCTAAAATATGCTTGTTTTTCGCTTCTTCTGCACTTACTTCGAATAACTGTTCTGCAGCAGGATTAATTAGCACAATCCTGTGATTATTATCAACAGCAATAATTGGATTTATTATGCTTGTTAATACTGCACTCAAATTTATATTGCTTTCAGATAGTTCTTTAATAGTTTCTGAAAGTCTTATTGCCATATTATTGAAATTGGTAGCAAGTTTCCCTATTTCATCAGAAGAATTAACTGAGATTCTTTTTGTTAAGTCACCATCAGATATTTGTTTAGTGGCTTCTGTCATCTCTACTAATGGTCCAACCATTTTATTAATGAATCGATATGCTAGTACAAACGATGCTAACAATCCTATAATTATCGACAACCCAATTATTGTGTATATTTTATCATCTAACAAATTGCTGTAGTTAGCTTTGATAAGACTTAACGACAAAAAACCTGTTAGCAAGATTCCAACAAGCAAAATTGAACAAAATATAATTAGTATCTTTCTTTTCATTCTAACACCTACTTCATTTTATAACCTCTTCCTCTAATGGTAGAGATGTAATCAATTGGGTTGCCATTGGCATCTTCTATCTTTTTTCTTAAATGTCTTATATGAACATCTACAGTTCTTGTTTCACCAAAAAAATCATATCCCCAAACTTCGTCTAACAAATAGTTTCGAGAAAGCACTTTTCCTCTGTTTATAGTTAGTATTCTAAGCAAATCAAACTCCTTTAGAGTAAGTTCAAGCATTCTTCCTTTCACTTTAACTTCATGCTTCTCAGTATCTATAGTTAAATCATTGACTTTTAATATTTTGTATGTATTTTCTTTTTTATCTTCACTTCTTCTTAGTACAGCTCTTATTCTAGCTACCAATTCTCGCACGCTAAAAGGCTTTACCATATAATCATCAGCACCTAATTCTAGTCCGAGGACACGATCAGTTTCTTCGCTTCTCGCTGTTAACATGATTATAGGTAGTTTTTCTAATCCATCAATTTTCCGTACATATTTGCATACTTCTATGCCATCAATTCCTGGAAGCATTAAGTCGAGTATCACTAAATCAAACAGATCGTTATTTAATAAATTTATAGCTTCTTCTCCGTTATCACACGTGACAACTTCAAACCCATTTTTGTCTAAGTTGAATTTGATTAGTTCTAATATATGCTCTTCATCGTCAACAACTAGTATTCTCTGTCTTGTCATCCATATCTCTCCCTACGACTTAAAGTTTTTTCTCGCTAAGTATTTTACTAAGTTCACTCATAAATGTGTTAATGTCTTTAAATTCACGGTATACCGAAGCAAACCGTACGTATGCAACTTCATCAAGTTCTTTTATTCGCTCCATAACAATTTCTCCAATACATTCAGCTGCTATTTCTTTTTTCATTGAATTATATAGGTTTTTTTCGATGTCATCAACAATTTTTTCTATATCCGAAAGCGCGACTGGTCTTTTTTCACATGATCTAACTATACCTTTTAATATTTTGTTTCTATCAAAAGGCTCTCTATTACCAGATTTTTTTATAATAAGCAAAGGGATTTCTTCTATTTTCTCATATGTTGTAAATCTTTTATTGCATGAGTTACACTCTCTTCTTCTCCTAATTACATACCCTTCATCTGTTGGTCTTGAATCAATAACTCTACTGTCTGCATATGAACAAAACGGGCAATTCATTAAATCTCCTCCAGTTAATCTATCGTTTTATCTTTTCATAGTATCGTAATATTTCAACCTTTCTAAGTCTTACTTCTCTCTTAAAAATAAAAACCCTTTATTTTTTACACTATTTTGTTTTTCTCAATAAATTCTGGCTTAATTATACTATGCTTTTGACCTTCAAGCCTTTGGTGATTTAATTCAACACTTGCGTTAGTTTCTACAAGAATGACATCTTCCCCAATTTTTTTTATCTCTTCCCAGCTAATTTCATAATCATACTCTTTCCCAAACACTCCCATAAATCGTTCGTTTTCTGGTACTATTATTGCGGTAATCAATCCTTTACTAAGATCTATTTCAACATCTGTTATAATACCAATTTTTTTCCCGTCTATAACATTTATAACTTCTTTTTGAGTTAATTCTGAGGCTTTTATCATGTTCACCACACCTTTCTTCTAGTATTTGTGCATAATACTATATTTATAAACTTAACCTACACTTTATTACTCAATAATTTAAAACACCATTTCTGGTGTTTTATTTTTAAGCAATGTATACAATTATTTTAGATATGCTTTCTCATTTGTCTGAGTGCAGTTTTTTCTAGTCTAGAAACTTGTGCTTGCGAAATTCCTATTTCATCTGCAACTTCCATTTGTGTTCTCCCCGCAAAAAATCTTAATGATATTATATGTTTTTCCCTTTCGTTTAATCTTAACATAGCTTCGTTTATTGCAATTTCATCTACCCACATTTCGCTAGCGTTTTTATTGTCACTCACTTGATCCATAATAAAAATCGCATCACCACTATCGTGGTATATAGGTTCAAACAACGAAACCGGATCTTGAATCGCATCAAGGGCAAAAACTATAGTTTCTCTTTTCATGTTTAAATTTTCTGCTATCTCTGCGACTGTTGGTTCTCTACCCTTTGATTTAGTTAATTGATCTCTTACTTGAAGTGCTTTGTATGCAGTATCTCTTAAGGATCTACTAACTCTTATAGTGTTGTTATCTCTTAAGTACCTTCTAATTTCCCCAATAATCATGGGTACTGCATAAGTAGAAAACCGCACTCCGTGGCTTAGATCAAAATTATCAATTGCTTTGATAAGTCCTATACATCCTACTTGAAACAGGTCGTCAACATGTTCTCCTCTATTGTTGAACCTTTTAATTACACTTAGTACTAGTCTTAGATTACCTTGAATAAATTCCTCTCTTGCAGTTTCATCGCCATTATCAATTCTCACAAATAATTTTTTCATTTCTTTGTCTGTCAATACTGGTAATTCCGATGTGTTTACGCCGCAGATTTCCACTTTGTTAATATACATAAATCAACAATCCTCTCACTTTGAATTACCCCTTTAAGTGCAAAGCTGTACAATTTAATTATTAACAATTTTGTAGATTATATTCTACTTCATATCATTTTTTTCATTTCTTTTTTTAATCTCTGAAATATCCTTTTTTCTAATCGTGATATATAGGACTGTGAAATGCCTAATAAGTCTGCGACTTCTTTTTGCGTTTTCTCATTCCCAAATATAAGTCCAAATCGCAACTCCATTATCTTCTTCTCTCTCTTTGACAACCTATTTAATGCTAGTAGCAAAAGTTCTCTGTCAACTTTTTTTTCTATTTCTAAAGAAATCACGTTATTTGCGGTACCTAGAATATCTGAGAGAAGCAACTCATTTCCATCCCAATCTGTGTTTAACGGTTCATCGAACGATACTTCTGATCTTTTTTTGTTGTTTCTTCTTAAAAACATTAGAATTTCATTTTCAATACATCTTGACGCGTATGTAGCTAGCTTTATGTTTCTATCAGGTTTAAAAGTGTTTACAGCCTTAATTAAGCCTATTGTACCAATTGAGATTAGATCCTCTACATTTACTCCAGTGTTCTCAAATTTTCGTGCAATATATACAACTAAACGTAAGTTTCTCTCAATCAAGGTGCTTCTTACTGAATTTTCCTCTTTTCCTAACTTAGCTAATAGAGTAACTTCTTCTTCTCTTGATAGTGGAGGCGGTAAGGCTTCGCTTCCGCCTATATAAAAAATCTTTTCTCTTTTTGTAATTTTTAAAAATAGCAGTATTTTGGTCACGTAATATTTAATTGAATACTTCATTTTTTTCCTCCTAAAATTTATTTAAAGTTTCTCGTAAAACATTATATCTGGATGCAGTAGCGCGCTGTACTCTCCTGTGGTAGAAAGCTTTTTACTATACATTGCTATAATTACATTTTTTATGTTGCTTGTTTTTGTTTCTTTTTCGACAACTACAAAATCTGGCCTAAAGCCCACTAACATCCCTTTTTCAATTCCTATTGATTCAAATGGTATTACACGAAATCTTTTTAACCAAGTTGTACCACTTAAAACAGCTATTATTTTCTCGAAATCTAGCGGCTTGCTGTTTTCAAAAGCATTTATTATATCGTCTGGAAACAAATCTACTAATGTGTCATATTCAACTATTATCACTGGATATTTAGTAATAGGATCTGTCAGACTATTGCCTGTGTCTACCATTCCATTAAAAGAGATTTTTTTGCCCTCCATTTCAATTTTAACCTTCATAAAAATTCTCTCTTTGACAATCTGCCTTTGTATAAAATTCCAACTGATATGTATTAAAATATAAGCTAAACCGCATGAAAGATACACTTGTTTTGCAGATAAGTCAACTATGTAAAATATCCCATTTCCTATTATACCTGAAAAATTTGTCAGATAAAATATTGCAAAACCAGCACCTCCAAAGACAAATGTTATTAGATAAAAAGTAACTAACAGCTTAAAAAACTCTTTAAATTTGTATGGACTAAAAGCAATTACAATTAACAAAATTGAGAAAGAGATTTTCATTAAAGTTGTAAAAAGAAAATATAGCGTTGGAAAAAAAATAATAAATGAATACATTGTACCTATAGTAGAGGCAATTATTAATTGTCCAGTCTTAAATTTTGCTTTACCTAGCTTCGCCGTTAATGAAAGTATTATAAAGTTCATTATAAAATTTTCAATGAACACGTACTCTGCATAAATAATCAATCTACCCACTCCTAAAGAGGACATATTCTTATTATAGAATTATTCATGTTGACAAACTTATATGATTAGTATATAAGATAAAAGCAAATTTTTTTGTCGCTTATTGTAGTAAAAATAAAAAAATATAAAAAGAGACTCTTAATTGAGTCTCTTTTTATATTTTTTTATCGTTAATGTAATTGTGTGATATTCTATATAGTTGGTTTGTCTAGTAAATTAGTATCACTGTTTTTTCCTTCTCAAGAATACTGGAATATCTAGCTCCTCTGTTTCTTGTTCTGCGCAGGCTTCCTGCTTTGCTTTGCTAAACAGTGGTTCAGTTTGTTTGCTTTTTGTTTTGTCCTTTTCAAATCCAGTTGCTATTACAGTGATCACAATTTCATCATTTAATTCTTCGTTAATAACTGCACCAAAAATAATATTAGCATCAGGATCAGCAGCTTGAGTAATTATCTCTGCAGCTTCATTTACTTCAAATAACCCTAGTCCCTCTCCTCCTGTAATGTTTAACAACACACCTTTCGCTCCTACAATTGTAGTTTCTAACAACGGGCTTTGTATCGCTTGTTTTGCAGCATCTACGGCTCTATTCTCACCGCTTGCTCTACCAATACCCATATGTGCTAAACCTTGCTCAAGCATAATTGTCTTAACATCTGCAAAATCTAGGTTGACAAGACCAGGTACTGCTATTAGATCAGAAATACCTTGCACTCCTTGCCTCAATATGTCATCAGCTATTTTAAAAGCATCTAACATAGTTGTCTTTTTTTCTATAACTTGCAATAATCGGTCGTTTGGAATAGTCACTAGTGTATCGACACTTTTTCTTAATTCCTGGATTCCTTGTTCTGCATGTAGCATTCTTCTTTTTCCTTCAAATGTAAACGGTTTAGTCGCAATGCCTACGGTTAGAACTCCCATTTCTTTAGCCATTTCTGCAATTATAGGGGCTGCTCCAGTACCTGTTCCGCCTCCCATTCCAGCAGTAACAAATATCATGTCTGCTCCCTGCAAATAATTATGTACTTCTTCTCTACTTTCTTCTGCTGCCTTTTTTCCTATTTCTGGGTTGGCTCCTGCACCTAACCCTTTTGTTAGTTTTTCTCCGATTTGTATTTTATACTCAGCCTTTGAACTAAGCAAAGCTTGTTTATCAGTATTAATGGCAATAAATTCTATCCCTTTCAAGCCCGAATCAATCATTCTATTGACAGCGTTACTCCCGCCACCTCCAACTCCAATAACTTTGATTTGTGCAAATCTTTCCATTTCTATATCAAATTCTAACATTTTATAACCCCCTATTATGTAATACGAAGCCTTTTCAATTTCGTATTCTAGTCTATTACCTTTATTATTCAACATAGCAACTTAAGTTCCTTCTATACTTTTTGTTAATCACTCTTAATATTTAACATATGTCTTCTTATTATTGCAAAATTATTAAACAACCTATTCCCGAAAGCGAAAATTGCTGCGTAATACAGTGGAATACCCATTCTGTCTCCAATATATGCCAATCCGCCAGCAAGAATAGCATTTCCAAAAAAACCTGATACAAATATTGCAGTATTAAACGTTTTTTCTAAACTAGCTTTTAATGCACCAAACACAGAATCTAGCGCTGCTAAAATTGCAATTGAAATATACAACGAAAAAGCGATTGGATATGTTATGGGTAGGTAAAATCCCAAAAATATCCCTATAGCTAGTCCAAGTAGAGCAATTAACATATTAATAACCTTCCTTTACTGTGAGGTGTTTAAAGCTTGTACTCTCACTAAATTTTGCAATCCTTACTCGAGGGCTTATTCTTGACTTAATGTCTAAGCCAAAAACTTCTTTTAAAATAACCACAGACGCGTTAGGAGACATTATAGCAGCATTTAAGGCAGTAGTATTACCAATAGCTTTAATAATAAATGGTTGTCCATATGTAAAACCATTTATTGTTATAGTAGGTCCCGTACATTTAACGCCTGTCATAAATAATACTCTTTGTCCATTTACAGACAATGCTTCAGCTCCTGCAACTTTCAATTCATTTAAAAGAACTAAAATATCACTTTCATGTACAATTAGATTATTAGGGTCCTCATTTTTATAAAGGTCACGTTCACTATCTCTTAATACAATTATTACACCAGTACCTTCAATGTCGACAAACCCAGCATGAATTCTCGCGATTTCTATTTTGCTACGTAAAACTTCTTTTATTGTTCCTTCTTCTTTTATTGCAACCTCATATTGCTTAAGCTGGTCTCTTTTCTTTACTATTATACCATTAATACTTCTTATTTCCTCTTTTTTTCTATTTATTTCATTCTGTAATTCTGTAATATTTCTTATGCTAACAAAAGAATACTCTTCAGAAATATTTCTAAAGTGGAATGTAATAAAATATCCTAAAACAACAAATGTAATTATAATAATAAATGCCGAGGCTGTTTTTCTCATTTGTGTCCTCCTGCTAAAATCTTCTCTTTAGTGAACATTAAAACTATAACTCAAAACAAAGCAAGTAGTGATTAAAAACAACTTCATATGATACCACAAATTAGTGCTAATTTTCAATAGGTCTCGCATACTTAAACTGTATTGTTTCACTATATATTTGTAAAGTTATGTTTTCTTCTTCCTTTGTAATCACTGTCAAATTATTTTCTTGCCTTATATTCCATATTATTCCAAACCTCATGTTTACAGATGCTTCTAACGCCTGCGGATTACCTATTGCAGTAATCACAAAAGGTGGGGTAGTTGGTATAGAATTTATCATTACTGCATTTGAAAAATAATGAATACCTGTCGTAGATAGAAGTCTTTGATCGTTAATAGCAATAGCTTCAGCACCAGCTGCGTTTAGTTCATTAACTAAATCCAATAGTATTTCATAATTATACATAAGAAAACTAACCCCTTCAGATTGTTTATCATCGAGTGTAATTGTAATACCTGGTCCTTGAACAGGAACAAATCCTGTGAATATATGGTATTTACTAAGATCCTTTTTTAAATTTCTTACAATAATACTCTCATCAGCTTCACTAATTTCATATTCACGCAATCTATTTTCAATATCGTCCAATTCTTGATTAAGTTTTTCTTTTTCATTACGTAGACTTCTAAGTTCACTTACCATGTGCTGTGCTCTTTGATTGAGGAATTTGTTTCCTCCGGTTGCTTGTCTTACAGCTTGAATTTGCATAGCAATTACAAATCCCAGTATTGCGCACAGTATAATAATTGCGATTTTTCCTTTTAAATCTATCATCAGTCTTCCTCCTGCACGTCTCTTTCTCTTACAGTAACAACCCCATCATTTCTCATATCAACAATAACATTTTTTCTGTTTATTGATTCTAACTCGCTTAATATTTCTTCTAGTGCTAGCATCATGTAGACAGGACACTCAGTTTCTGAAACTATTACTTCAATCCCATCTACAGTGATTATTCTAATATTCTCTTCTCTTAGGCTTATCTCCGATATCAAATTTATTATTTCAGTTGCTTTAGCTGCTTGAATTATTTGTAATGCTCTTTCTAATTTATTCTCATTAGATAGAACAAGATATTCGCCTACGCTAAAATCTAGCAACTCTACTGAAGTAATAAGAGGAAGATTTTGTTTGAAGTAGCTATCATCAGCTTTTAATATTTTAGCATCTTTATCAATATAAATATTTGATCCCATATATATAATTATAGCATATTCTAGCCTTTCTGTTATATCTATAATAATTGTATTAAATAGTTTTCTTCTAACGTTTACATTTTTTACATACGGATGTGTAGAAATTGAATTTTCAATATTGGTTAGATTGTATTTTAAAATGTTTCTTCCAAATTCTAATTCAGATAGTTTTACAACTACATTTTCTTCTATAATACTATTCCCACTAACTAGAACTTCGCGCAATTCAAAAAAATCTGATTGCATAAAATAGTAATATGTCCATAAAACAAACAAAATGAAAAATAGAAAGATTGTGGTTATTCTTCTAAGTAATAATTTTTTTCTAATAATTTTATTGTTCATATTCCTTCACATCTTTCTAAGCTATTGTATTTTAACTATATTTCCTCCAACTTTTGAAATGTCTTTGTGTATGTTGTCGTATCCTCTTTCAATATGATGAGCATTTTCTAAAACTGTTTCTCCTTCTGCTGCTAACCCAGCTAAAAGTAGACATGCCCCCCCTCTCAAATCTCTTGCAGTGACACTTGCACCAGTTAATTTTTTCACACCCTTAACTAATGCGACTCTGCCATCTAGTATAATGTTTGCACCCATTCTTATTAGTTCATTCACATGTTTGTATCTACTTTCAAAAATATTTTCAATAAATAGACTTGTTCCATCACAAATTGTTGTTAATGCCATCATTTGTGACTGCATGTCAGTCGGAAAACCGGGATATGGAAGTGTTTTAATTGATTCGAGGGAATTAAGCTTTCTAGGTGTTTTTAATTCAATCGAATTTTTATCACTTCTAATTATGCATCCGGTCTCTCTTAGCTTCGAAACAACAGACTGTAAGTGATCAGGAACAACGTTTTTGAGAAGAATTTCTCCACCAGTTATAGCTGCAGCAATCAAATATGTGCCTGTAACTATGCGATCTGGGATGATTTTGTATTCAATCTCATGTAATTTTTCTACGCCATGTATGAAAATAGTTGCGGTTCCTGCACCGAACACTCTTCCTCCCATAGCATTAATATAATTGCCTAACTCAATGACTTCAGGTTCTCTAGCCGCATTTCTAATTACTGTTGTTCCACGAGAACGCACTGCTGCTAGCATTATATTTTCAGTTGCTCCAACGCTAGGAAAATCTAATTGAATTTCACATCCTCTTAAGTTTACAGTTTCACATACTATAAAACCATGTTTTTCTTCAATAACTGCACCCATTTGCTTTAAAGCTCTTAAGTGTAAATCAATTGGTCTTGAACCAATTTCACATCCTCCTGGATAGCTTACTTTTATTTTTCCAAATCTTGATAGCATCGCACCTAAAAATACTATTGACGATCTCATTTCTCTTACGTACACTTCTGGTATTTCATAATTATGTAGCCTAGATGAATCAACAATTAGCGTTTTGTTTTCTCTTTTCACAGTACATCCTAGCGATTCTAATATTTTTATCATTATTTCAACATCTGTTATTTCAGGTATGTCATGTATTATGTTCGTACTGCTATTTAACACAGTAGCAGCAATTAGCGGCAACACCGCGTTTTTTGCCCCTTGTATACTTAATTCTCCTTCAATTTTGTTTCCACCAACAATAATGTACTTGCTCATCTGCAAACACCTCCAAAATATTGTTCATATTAAGAAAAAGTATAATGAAATACATAGTTATAATATGAGTAAACTTCACAGGTGTTACACTTTACCCACCTTCGCTAGTCAAATACTTGGATATGTTTAGTAAAATTCCTATCAATGCCATGAATATTACTAGAGAATTCCCTCCAAAACTTATAAACGGTAATGCCATTCCTGTAACAGGCATTGAAGAAGTTGCAACTGCTACATTAATTATAACTTGAACCGTTATCATTGTAACAATCCCAGTTGCCATTAGGCATCCTACTAAATCAGGAGCATTTATTGCAATTCTTATTCCTCTCCAAATTAATAAAACAAATAACAATAAAATCGTTACGCAGCCTATAAAGCCTAGTTCTTCACCTATAATTGCAAAGATAAAATCATTTTGTGGTTCTGGCAAGTAAAATTGTTTTTGAACACTTCTGCCAAGCCCTCTACCAAACAAACCTCCCGCTCCCAAAGCTAGTAATGATTGTATTGCCTGAAATCCACTTCCTAGAGGATCTGCCCAAGGATCTAGAAATGAAGTTATTCTCCTTGCAATATGCCCATCACCACTCATTAGCAAATATGTAACCATAGCACCTATACTCGTTAATCCTATACCAGCCAATGTTACAAAATGCAGCATTCTCATTCCGCCAACGAAAAGCATTGACATTATTACTACTGCCACTACAAAAGCAGTACTCAAATCTGGTTGCTCGTATATTAATATGAAAAAAACAGCAATTATAAGTAAATATGGCATTACTCCCTTTGAAAAAGTCCTGATTGTTTCTTTTTTTCTATGAATACTTATTGGAATAAATATAATTACAGCAAATTTAGCAATTTCAGAAGGCATAATAGAAATTCCACCTATGACTATCCACCGACTGGCTCCGTTGATTTCTGTACCTATTGGTGTTAAAACGGTTATTAGCAGTCCTATGCTAATAAGTAGTATCAAATTAGCAAATTTGCTCCATTGGCGGTATGGAATTTTAGCACAAATATACATTGATATAGAGCCTATAACTGCCCACATACTAACTCTTTTTAAAAAAAAGTATCCGTCATTCATATTAACTAGTGCATACGCAAAACTTGAACTAAAAACCATTATCACGCCTATAGCTACAAGAGAAGCTACTACAAGAGTTATTGTTGAGTCACTAGGATTTTTTTTCTTCAATTACAGCACCCCTTATTGATGAAACTATTTCTTTGAAATGTTCTCCCCTTTTTTCAAAATTCGAATACATATCCCAGCTAGCGCACGCTGGTGAAAGTAATATTGTATCTCCAGAAGTAGAATTTTCGAAAGCAACACGCACTGCCTTTTCTAAATCACATACTTTCTGCACTTTTATGAAACCTTCTTCTAATGCTGCACAGTATAATTTATCTGTAGTTTCTCCGTAAACTAACATCCTACTTACTTTACCAGCGAATGCTTTGACGAACTCTCTAAACTCTCCACCTTTATCCATCCCTCCAGCTATTAATATAATTGGTTTTTTTACAGCTTCAATTGCCTTAATAGATGCACACGGGTTAGTACCTTTTGAGTCATTAATAAACTTAACACCATTTATAGTGTCAACAAATTCAAGTCTATGCTTAACTCCTTCAAAAGTTTCTAATGTATCTTTAATTGCGCTGGCTTCAATACCCATTATATATGCAATAGCTGTAGCAGCTAAGGCATTTTCTAGATTGTGTTTTCCTAGTATTTTTAGTTTGTCAATTTGTATTACCCTTACTTTTTTTCCGAAAAAAATTACGATATTGTCGTCCTCAACATAAATCCCTTCATTTAATATCTTCTTTCTACTAAAAAAAACTTTCTTTGCAGTAATTTTTTTGCTCATTTCTCTAACTAAAGGATCATCAAAATTAATTACAGCATAATCATTACTATTTTGCTTATTAAATATATTAGCTTTCGCATTTTTGTAATTTTGCATAGTCTTATGTCGATCTAGGTGGTCAGATGTTATATTAAGCAAAACTGATATCTTAGGATGAAATTCTACTATGGTCTCTAGTTGAAAACTACTCACTTCCATAACCATAACGTCCTCAGGTTTAGATTCTAGTGCCTTTGAAATAGCTGCAACTCCAATGTTTCCCACAATATGCGCTTTCAAGTTTGCTTTTTTGAAAATTTCTCCAATCAATGCAGTTGTAGTTGTTTTTCCATTAGTACCGGTTATGGCTACTATACTTGCTTTTGTTAATCTATATGCAAGTTCAATTTCTCCTATAATCTCAATTTGATTATTAATAATATTTTTGATGAAAGGAATCTCTAGTGGGATTCCTGGAGAAACAACTACTAAGTCAATATGACCAATTTCATCGAGACTGGCTGGGTGTTTTCCAAGAATATATTCTATTTTATAGTCTTCGAGTTCCAAAATTGATTCTTCTAACTTTTCTCTAGATTTCATATCATTTACTACTATTTTTGCACCTAGTTTACTTAATACTTTCACCAATGGCACCCCAGTTACTGCTAATCCTATAATCAGTATTCTTTTATCTGCTAAAAACATTTTTTTACCCACTTTCCTATTCGTTAACTTAACGCTATTACTCCTAATAAACAAAGCACAACTGTTATAATCCAAAATACAACTACTATTTTTGTTTCTGCCCACCCACTTAATTCATAGTGATGATGTAGTGGACTCATTTTAAATACACGCTTTCCTGTTGTTTTATATGAAATAACTTGGATAATGACTGATATTGTTTCGGCAAAGAATATGCCACCTACAATAGGAATAATTAATGTAATATTCATTAGTACTGCAACTGCTGCAATTGCGCCTCCTAAAGCTAGAGATCCAGTGTCTCCCATAAAAATCTGAGCTGGATGCGAATTATATCTTAAAAAGCCTAAACATGACCCTGTAAGAGCCCCAGCAAATATTGCTAAACTCGTATATCCCCAGTTAAATGCAATTAACGTGAAAAATGCTGCAACAATCAGTGTTACCCCTGTTGCTAAACCATCTAGTCCATCCGTTAAATTAACAGCATTCACTATTGCAACAACAACTAGCACTGTAAAAGGAACAAAAAATACTCCTAAGTCAAAATATTGAGGAATTACAATATTTCCAATCTCTATACTCCCCTGAATAAATGGTATAATAATTCTTGTGCCAATTATTGAAGAATTTGCTTGGTATATTGCTAATACGGAAGCAACTATCAATTGCAATGCCATTTTTTGATATGCTCGTAGACCAAGCGATCGCTTTAATACTATTTTAATAAAATCATCTATAAATCCAATTAGACCAAAAGCCAATGTTGCTACAAGAGCGATAATCAAGTCATTATCTATGATTCCTGCGGTAAGTGAAGTTGCAAAAATTGAAGCAATTATTATTATCCCTCCCATTGTAGGAGTTCCTCTTTTGGATTTATGACTCTTAGGCCCATCTTCTCGAATCATTTGCCCTACTTTGAGTTTTTTTAAATGCGGAATAATTAACGGACCTAAAACCATAGTTATTATAAAAGCAATTATTATTATGTATAGTAGTTGTTTAAACTGCATGTTTTTTTAGCACCTCTCTAGTAAAAGTTGGACAATATTTTCCATTTGCATACCTCTTGAACCTTTGACTAATATAGTATCCCCTTGCTTGATAATTTCTAGTAAGAGTAGGTTTGTTTCTTGAATTTTGCCAACCTTAAATATATTTCTTTTATCAAGTCCAGCGTTTTTCGCTTCGTCAGCTATCCATTTAGCTTCTTCGCCGACAGTTATCAAAATATCAATCTTATTCTCAGCTACACATTTTCCTACAAATCGGTGTCCTTTTTCAGAAAATCTTCCCATTTCTAACATATTAGCTAAAATTGCTATTTTTCTTTTTCCAACTGAGTTTGCTAATACAGACAAAGCTGCTTTCATAGAATTGGGGCTAGCGTTGTAGCAATCATTAATAATTTTACAATTGTTATTTTCTATTATTTCCATTCTCATTTTTGTTGGTATATATGAATGTAGGGATTTGTTTATTTCTTTAGGTGTAATTTCATAAAACAGCCCTACCCAAATTGCAACTAAGGCATTATAAACATTATGTAATCCGGGTTGCTTTATGTAGAATTTTTCTGTCTCCCTATTAATGAGTATATCAAAAGCAACTCCTTTATCCCCTAAATCATATATTTTTTCAGGATAAAAGTCATTAGTTTTATCCATTCCAAAACTGATAGCTTTATATCTTGGAACACAAGGGGACGGTTCTTCTGTGTCGTTCTGTTGAACACACGGGGACGGTTCTTCTGTGTTGTTGCAATCAAGTTCAGAGCAACACAGAAGAACCGTCCCCATGTGTTCCATGTGTTCCATGTGTTCCTTGTGTTGTATAGACTTTAAGTACTCATCATCTCCGTTAAATAATAGAATATCTTCTTCTGATAGATTTTTAGATATTTCCATTTTTGCTTTCATTATGTTCTCTTTACTTCCTAAGTTTTCAATATGTGCCATGCCAATGTTTGTAACCACAGCTATATTTGGATTAACTATGTCAACTAGACCTTCTATTTCTCCAAATGACGACATTCCCATCTCTAAAACTGCGAACTCATGAGATTTATCCAAATTAAACAATGTTAGAGGTAAACCTATTTGATTATTAAAATTGCCTTCACTCTTAAGAGTTTTGTATCTTGAAGACAAAACTGCGCTAATCATATCCTTAGTAGATGTCTTGCCATTGCTGCCTGTTACGGCAATGAATGGTATTTGAAAACGCTCTTTATACTTTTTACTGATGTCTTTTAGAGCTTTAAGTGTGTTTTCAACCTCTATAACATAGATGTTCTCCAATTCATTTAAGAATGTAAGTTTCTTGTTCTTTTCTACTAAAGTAGCGTAAATTCCTTTTTTGCTCGCATCTATAACAAAGTCGTGTCCATCATAGTTTTCACCTACTAATGGAATAAACAACATCTCTGGTTGTATCCTACGTGTGTCTGTTGAAATACCCTTGATATAGTTGTTAGCGCCTTTACGGATTATTATTCCATTACACGCATTTACAATGCTCTCAATTGTTAGTTGTATCATATAATACCCTCTTCTCTACCCACTAAAATTGCGGTTTCTGTATCGTTAAAATAGAGTGTCTTCTCTCCAACAACTTGCGTCGTTTCATGTCCCTTACCTGCAATTAAAATAGTATCTCCTACTTTTGCATGTTTTATTGCATAATTGATTGCGTCTTTTCTGTTTAGAATGACCTTGTAATTAGCATCTGTTTCTTTTATTCCTTCTACTATCATTGATGCTATTAATTCTGCTTTTTCAGACCTAGGATTATCTGATGTTATAATTGTAAAATCGCTCAATTTGCCAGCAATTCTACCCATGACAGATCTTTTTTTCTTATCTCTATCTCCACCACATCCAAAGACAGTGATAATTCTATTCTTTTTGAAAGCATTTATTGTGTTTAGCACATTCAATAATCCGTCGGGAGTATGTGCGTAATCAACTATTACAGAAATTTCATTAAATTCTTGCACTCTCATAAATCTTCCCGGAACTCCTCTAAAGCTTGTTATGCCTTTAACAATTGCAGATTCAGAGATCTTTAGGGCGTATGCACTAGAAATAGCAGCAAGCGCATTGTATACTGTAAACAAACCTGGGGTATTAATTCTAACTCTAGTATTAAACGTAGGTGTAACAAGGTCGAAATCCACTGACAAGTTTGTAAGCTTAATCTCCTTGGCATAAATACTAGCACAACTATTTATACCATACGTCAATACTGGTGTTGATAATTTGTCAAATTCTTTTGCTATTTCTGCTCCTACTTCGTCATCAATATTTATCACATTAAATTGCTCAGTTTTAGTAAATAGTTTTTTCTTTGCATTCTTGTAGTTTTCTAAATTTCCATGGAAATCTAAGTGGTCAGATGAGAGATTAGTAAAAACTCCAACATTAAAATGAATTCCCCATACTCTGTCCAACTCTAATGAATGAGAAGATACTTCCATAACGCAACTATCCATATTATTAACGACCATGTCATTTAATAATCTATTCAAGTCTATAGATTCTGGTGTTGTCCTCATAGCAGTTTGTTTAGCTTTGCCTGTAGTATATGAAATAGTTCCTATTAAGCCTGATTTGTTCCCATTTTTTTTCAGTATGTCCATAAGCATATACGAGACCGACGTCTTTCCATTAGTCCCTGTTATCCCTACTATTTTCATCTTAGCACTAGGAGTTTCATAAAAATTATTAGCTATCTCTGCCATCGCTTTTCTTGTATCTTCTACATACACTATTGTAGGAAGAGAAACACAAGGGGACGGTTCTCTTGTGTCCTGTTGTGTCCTTTTAGAGAGACACAAGAGAACCGTCCCCTTGTGTTTCCATTTGTGCCCTGCTTCAACAACAATAACAGTAGCACCATTTTCTATTGCCTCTTCAATAAATAAATGTCCGTCATGCTCGAATCCTTTTATGCATATAAACATGTCGTTTTTTTCTATTTTTCTAGAATCATAGCAAATCTTCTCTATGTTTATTTCGGCTTTTCCAACTATATTTATTTTTTGTACGTTTTTCAACAATTTTTCTAATTGCATAGATTATCCTCCGTAGCTTTCAAACCATGATATTCTATATTATATAGCATGATATAGAATATATCCACTTAAATTCAATTTTACTCAAACTCGACACTAACAATGGTTCCTGGTGTAACACTTGTGCTAGCTCGTGGAAACTGACTAGTTGCAAACCCACTACCTTGCACTCTTAGGCGAAGTCCAATTTTTCTAAGTAAATTATTCGTCTCTGCTATTGTCATACCTGTAAAGTCAGGTACTGATACAAAAGACTCATCTTTAGAATTAGATGTGTATAATAGAATTATTGAATTTTCTGGCACCACAGCCTTTGGCTTAGGGAACATATCAACAATAATTGCATTTTCATCACTATAATTTATTGTTTCCACGTTATATTTTAAACTGCTTTTAGCTAAGACTTTCGTCGCTTCTTGTAAAGTCATTTTTCTTACCTCTGGAACAACTACGTCTTCTAGTAACAGTTCCTTAGCCTCTTCTTCAGTATAGCTAGGCTTTATATCCAAGTATCTTAGACTTTCTTCTAGTATTTCCCTTACTACTGGTGCTGCAGTTATACTTCCAAAGTTACTTACACCATTTGGTTCATCTACTATAACTAGTACTGCTAGTGTAGGATTATTTGAAGGGGCTACTCCAATAAAAGAAGCTACATAAAATCCTTCTTTGTAAGCTCCATCTATAACTTTTTGCGAAGTTCCAGTTTTTCCACCTACTCTATATCCAGGAATATATGCATTTCTACCTGAACCATCAGTAACTACCGACTCCATTATTTCTAACATCGTTTCCGAAGTCTTCTTAGAAACAACTTGCCTTACAAATGTTTCTTCAAAATTCTTTATGCTGTTTCCTTCACTGTCAAGTAGTTCTTTTACTATTCGTGGTCTCATCATCATTCCATCGTTTGCGATTGCAGAAACTGCAGTTATTAATTGTAGTGGTGTTATTGCTATGCCTTGCCCAAAAGATATTGTAGCTAATTCTACTGGACCTACAGAAGATTTTCGCAGTAGTAAAGAGTTACTCTCGCCCGGCAAATCAATCCCTGTTCTATCTGCAAAACCAAAAGCATCAAGATACTCGTAAAAAGAATCCAACCCGATTCTCATCCCTAAATCAACAAATACAGGATTACAAGAATTCTGAACAGCCTCTGCCAGTGTTTGATTTCCATGCGGATTGTAGTGCCGCCAGCATCTAATTATTCTATCAGCAACTTGAATTGAACCAGTACAATAAAATTGACTATTTGTCTGAACTTCGTTAAGTTCTAGTGCTATGGCAGTTGTTATCAGTTTAAAAGTTGATCCTGGCTCATATATATCACTAACAGCAGTATTCCTCCACATTGCAAACCAAGTGTCTAATTTTTCATCATTCTCCATAATTTGCATTTCTTGGTATAGTATTTCGTCTAAAGGCACTCTAGGATTGTTAGGATCAAATTCAGGAGATATTGCCATTGCTAAAATATCACCAGATTTAATATCCATTACAATAGCAGTTACACTTTTAGCTAAATTAATTTCAAATGCGCTATGAACAGCTTTTTCCGAAAAATGTTGTATAGTTTCATCAATTGTAAGAACAATACTTACACCTTCTTCTGGCTGAAAGTATTGTTCTATGCCAAATGGTAACTGCCTACCTGCTCCATCAGTGCTTTTAATCCATCTACCAGGGGTTCCTCTTAAATAACTGTCGAATGCTAATTCAATTCCTACCATCCCTTTACCGTCGTGAGTTGTATGACCTATTATATGGGCTGCAAAACTTCCATAAGGGTAATGTCTTTTGCTATCTTCTGCAATCCATACCCCTGGTAAATTTGCTACTCTAATCATTTGCGCATATTCGTCATCTACCCATTTAGCAACTCTAACGAGCCCATGTTTCTTATTATCTATTCTCTCAGCAATTTCTAATTCATTAATGTCCAAAATTGCGGCAAGTTTTCTTGCAGTTGTTTCTACATTGCTAATCTCTCTAGGCTTTGCCCAAACAGTATTAGTGCTAGCACTTACTGCTAGCACTTTTCCATTTCTATCTAGTATTTTCCCTCGTTTTGCTGGTATCGGTATGTCCCTAGTTTGTTGTATATTTGCCAATGTTTTATACTTCTCTCCCATTACGATTTGTATATACCCAAGTCTAACAATAAGAGCAAAAAACACAATAATTATCACCATAAAAATCCAAAGCAATCTTCTTTTGCTTGAAATGCTTGGCTGAGACAAACTCTTTTCCCCCTCTATTTCTTAGATGACTAGCAATGTTAAGAATCAGTGTTATCTAACAATCCAACAACCGAACTAAAGAATCTTGCAAATAAACTTGCTTTGTTCTTTGGCTTTTTCACCAATTCGATTCTATTTTCATTTTCTATTTGCTTTGTTAATTTAGCAAGTCTAACTTGATCAACAGCAAAAAAATGTGTTTTCTCAACAGTTGGATAATTCATGTCTAATCTCTTCATAGCCTCTTGTTCAATCCATTCAGATGTTATAGCTCTTTCCATATCAATATTAAGCATTCTTTTTTGATTTGTTAATAGTTCAAGTTGATTATTAAGGGAATAAACTTGGTGCCTTGCTTCAATAATTGATGAATATCTAAATAATAGTGTTATGCTCATCAAGAAAATCAAAGCAATGCAAGAAACTAACATTGACTTTTGGTTGCTTTCTTTATTTTTTTTATTATCATTTTTCATCTGTTTTTGAGGCTGTAGTTGTGCATCTAATTCGTAGTATTCTTTCCTTGCTAGTTCCAAGTTTATTCACCTCCTTAATTTTTTAGAACAAATATGTAACTAAAGCGACTTAGGCAGAAACTTGCTCTTTTGCAAACGTCTAGAATCATCGGCTATTTTATATTTTCTCAGCAACTCTTAATTTTGCACTTCTCGCTCTAGGATTTAACTGCAATTCTTCTTCATTTGAAATTATTGGCTTTCTAGTTATTATTTTAATCTGTCTTTGCAAACCGCATTTACATATTGGAAAATTGTGCGGACATGTGCAAGGGTTGAACAATTTTTTATATGTATTTTTAACTATTCTATCTTCTAGTGAATGAAAGGTTATAATACAAATTCTTCCACCTTTCCTTAATTTTTTAACAGCTGTATATATAGTTTTCTCAATTATTTCAAGTTCTTTATTTACTTCTATTCTTATCGCTTGAAAAGTTCTTCTTCCTGGGTGCGGTCCATCTCTTCTTGCACTCTTAGGAACAGCTTTTTTTATTATATCTACCAACTCAAATGTTGTAGCTATTTCTTTTTCAACTCTATGTTCAACTATAAAATTAGCAATTCTTCTAGCCCATCTCTCCTCGCCAAATTCCTTTATAATTCTTTCTAAATCCGCCAAACTGTAGGTATTGACAACTGTTTTTGCAGAAACTTTAGCGCGATTGTCCATACGCATATCTAAAGGTGCATCCTCGTTATAGGAAAAGCCTCTTTCTGGTTCATCTAATTGATGCGATGAGACACCTAAATCCAACAAAATGCCATCAATTTCATCTACATTTAGGTCATTTAATATATTTTCTAAATTGCTAAAGTTATCACGCACTATTTTGATTTTGTCGGAATAGTCTGTTAGCTTTATTTTTGCAGCTTCTATTGCATTCTCATCTTGATCAATCCCTATAAGCATTCCATTTTCACCTAATAATTTTACTATCTCTATAGAATGTCCAGCACCACCTAAAGTCCCGTCCACATAGACTCCGTTATGAGCAATATTCAAGTTTTCAAGGCACTCGTTTAGTAATACCGGTTTATGTTCAAAATTCATTTCATCACCTCATGTATCCTTTTAGATTCCCATTTCTTCCATTCTTGAAGCGATTTCATCATAACTGAGGTTTGCATTATCGTTATAATCTCTCCATTCATCATGACTCCAGACCTCAATTCTTGTAGCAACGCCAATTATTACCGCTTCTTTTTCTAAATGTGCATGTTCTCTTAGATTATTTGGTATTCTTATTCTTCCCTGATTATCTAGCTCACATTCTGATGCGCCTGCAAAGAAAAATCTAACAAAAGCTCGTGCATCTTTATTGGTCATAGGAAGTTGCTTTAATTTTTTTTCTAATACTGCCCATTCATTTTGCGGATAAATAAAAAGACAGTTATCCAACCCTTTAGTAATAATAAATGAACTGCCTAATGTTTCCCTAAATTTTGCAGGGACGCTCACTCTTCCTTTTACATCAATACTATGATTATATTCGCCAATAAACATGTACATCCCACCTTAGGGTTATATTCCCCACTTCAATCCACTTTGTACCACTTTTTTATTATTTCTACCTTTCTTTATAGAATCCTTCTTTTTTCAAAAAAAATATTGCAATAAAAATTGAATTAGTGCTTGAGTACTAATTCGTTGTTTTATTCGCTTTTTTCACATAAAAAAACACCCTCGAATTCAGAGTGTTATATAATCTTAATGTAGGGCAGTATTTTTTTTATTTGAGTAATATTCTATTATTAGCTTATCAAGTTCTCTGCTCAAATCTTGCAATTCTTCTGAGCTTCTATTTGTTACAATAAGTTCATTTATTTTTTTTCTTAAAAAAGCAATTTTTTGCATTAACATATTGTCACCTCAACAATTATTGGTCTTTTACGTGTCTAAATGTAGCATCTCATAATATTTCAAAGCATATACAAGGCGACAGTGAGTTGTAGACTCTACATTCACCTGTCATATTACAACATTTAAATTTCACACAATATATATGTTACAGCAAACAATGTAAATTGTCAACAAAAAATTTCCTTACTAATCACATTTCTTATCTAAATACAGTCCAACACCTATAGCACCTATAATTGTTACCACGCTAATTACTTGTGCTATTCTGAATGAACCAAACATCAAGCTATCTACTCTTAAAGCTTCAATAAAAAACCTTGCGAACGAGTACATGCCTACATAGAGCAAAAAAATCTGTCCATCGAATTTTTTTCTTTTGGTAAAATACAGAAGAAAAGCGAACACCAATAAATTCCATAAAGATTCGTATAAAAAAGTAGGATGCACGTTAACACCGTTTATTTCTATTGCCCAAGGTAGTTCCGTTGGTCTACCATACGCTTCTTGATTTATAAAATTTCCCCACCTACCTATTGCCTGACCTAAAATAATACTTGGAGCACAAATATCTGCAAGTTTCCAAAAACTAATGTTTTTAATTTTAGAGAAAAAATAACCAACTGATACTCCAGCAATAATACCTCCATGTATTGCAAGACCACCTTGACGTACATTGAAAATTTCGATCAAATTTTGACCATAATAACTCCAGTTAAATGCCACATAGTAAATCCTAGTTCCAACAACAGCGATCGGAACAGCCCAAAGCACTAAATCAATAATCGTATCCTCAGGAAGATTTTCTCTTTTTGCTCTGTACGTAGCAAGAACTACCCCTAGCAGTATCCCTAAAGAAATAATTATTCCATACCATCCTATACTTATACCAAACAATTCAAATGCTATCGGATTCATTTTTATCTCTCCTATTCATATTTACCCATATATTTCACAAATACACAACGAGGTTTTAAATCCAAAATAAATTGGTTAATAATCCTATTCATCAAACATTCATTACTCTATAATGGGTAAAATTTTAAATAACTCTATGCCAATTATAGTGAAGGATACTTGAAATGTCAAATCTAATTAAATTATTACTCGTGTTAAATCATTTAGCTATTTTATACTTTGATAACTTAATCGAAGTTGATATAATTCCCACTTTTTTAAGTATGCAACAGGTTTTAATCTTTCATCACTCAAAAAATGAAAAAAAGATGGACTTTACCACCTTTTTTCATTTTCTAAATCTAAGATCCTGG
Organism: Alkaliphilus sp.; assembly: GCA_002733545.1. GTDB lineage: Bacteria > Bacillota > Clostridia > Peptostreptococcales > NVVX01. The sequence continues at coordinate 68,443 of NVVX01000001.1, read as the reverse complement.
TGTAATTCTTCTAACAATTTCTTCTATTTCTCTTCCGAAACCACTAATTGGGCGACCTCGCCCTATTTCTCTTCCCATATTTTCTATTCTACTTAATAAATCAGGATCTGCTGTGATTGAAACCCGATCAATCTCTCTATCAGCTTTTTTCACCGCATCTTCTATATCGCTTTTTATGTCTGTGTTTAGCTCAGCTTTAGTATCTTCTGTCAAATTAACTCCTACTAAAGCAGTGTTTTGAGAAATAACTACAGATGCACTTTTTACGTCTTTTAATTTCGTTACTTCGCTTGCAATTTTTTCAGCTCTCCTAGCAAAATCTTCATCTCCTGCATCTTCACCTATGTTTCTGTCTCGATCGTTAACATTTCTGTCTCTATCAATAATACCCTCGTTACGATCATTTAATTCACTGTCTGGTGCTTCTCCTTCAATTCTAGGTGCAGGTTGTGGTGCTGGTCTCGCTGGAGCTCTACAACCTACACTTAGCAGCAAAACAAAAACAAGTAAAGATATCAAATACAAGATTTTTTTCTTTCTCATTAAAACACCTCCTACATCTATTCTCTCACAATTTAATTTAATTATTTAGTTAACTTTTTCGTTTATTGTTTTTTTTTACAAGATTTATTTTTTTGCGTTTTAGTTGTTATTTTTTTTCTCACAGTTATTATTGCTTTTATATGCAGTTTCATGTATAATCGTATTTGTTTGATTTTTAAGATAATAATATTAGTAATGCCAATCAAAAACTAGCGGCATTAAGATAAATGAGAGGACGATTTATAGGTGAAACTAGGAATTGTAGGATTGCCAAACATTGGCAAAAGTACGCTGTTTAATGCAATAACTCAGGCAGGAGCTGAGTCAGCCAATTATCCATTTTGCACTATTGAACCCAATGTTGGAGTAGTTGCTGTCCCTGATGACAGATTGAATCGATTGGAAAAGATATATGATTCAGAAAAAGTGATTCCTGCAGCTATAGAGTTTTATGATATAGCTGGTCTTGTCAAAGGTGCAAGTAAAGGAGAAGGTTTAGGTAATAAATTTCTTTCTCATATACGTGAAGTTTCTGCCATTTTACATGTGGTAAGGTGTTTTGAGGATTCTAACGTAATTCACGTTGATGGAAAAATTAATCCAGCAAGTGACATAGAAACTATAAATTTAGAGCTAGTTTTTTCTGATTTAGAAGTAGTTGAAAAAAGAATTTTAAAAGCTAGAAAATTAGCAAAAAGCGATAAAAGTCTTTTGCCAGAGCTTGAATTACTAAAAAAATTAAAAGATGCGTTAGAAAATGGAAAACCTGTATACACCTTGAATTTAGATGAAGCAGAACTAGAGATTATCAAAAACTTCAGTTTGCTGTCTAATAAACCTGTTATATATGTAGCCAACGTATCTGAAGAAGATATTGCCGATGATGGAAAAAGCAATAAATATGTTCAGCAACTAAGAGAGCATGCTAAAGTCGAAGATGCTATAGTTGTAGTTATTAGTGCAAAAATAGAAGCTGAAATTTCAGAATTAGTTGATGAAGAGAAAGAACTGTTCTTAGATGAACTGGGACTACAAGAATCAGGTTTAGATCAGTTAATTAAGGCATCCTATTCACTACTGGGCCTAATTAGTTTTTTAACTGCTGGACCAAAAGAAACTAGAGCTTGGACATTAAAAAAAGGACTAAAAGCACCGCAAGCTGCTGGCAAAATTCATACTGATTTTGAAAGAGGTTTTATTAGAGCAGAAATAGTAGCTTATGACGATATTAATGACTGTGGAACTTACGCTGTTGCGAAAGAAAAAGGACTAGTTCGATTAGAAGGCAAAGACTATATCGTAAAAGATGGAGATGTTATTTTGTTTAGGTTTAATGTTTAAATAATACTCTAATTTGATCTTTACATAAAGCTCTCGCAAAATAAAAATTTACTTTGCGAGAGCTTTAATATAGTCTAAAACCTAACCCTACTACCCGACTGCATTAACTGAAACATTTCGTCTGTACTTAAAAAAGGTGCAACTGTAATGAACGTAATTGTTAGAAATACAAAAGTATAACAAAGTGCAACTTTTATGTGAGTCATATCGTAGCCTTCTATCTTATTTTTTTCAGCCATCCAAATAAACGTAATTAGCAAAGAAACTAAAGTGATTATAGTATGTAGAACTATTCCTGCGTTGTTAAACGAAAGTAAATTAGGTAAGACAACTAAATAATCATAACGAAACACACTCATCATTACAAACAAAAATGAGAAGTACGTGATTATCATTGTGATTATTGCGTAAATATTTGAAGATTTTTTTGCAAATACAATCATGGCAATAGTGGTCAAAACTACAACTGCTACTAAAATTACCAAAAAAGGATATATCAATAGTATCATAGCTGGAATTGTTTCTAGTAAATGTATCATTACTAATTCAAAAGTTATCTCAATATTTGTGTGTAGCGCACCTGTAGTCTCTGCTACATAATGTCTTACCTGTAATATTATCGCTAATCCTATCACAACAAATAATGAGGTAGTAGAAACAATTGGATAATCCAATATCTTATTGATATACTTGCTAGATATAGTTTCAGATTTAGGGCGTTTGTAGAACTTTAACATATATAAGATTGCCAAAAGAAATATAAACGGACTCATATACATAAATGGATGTATAATGTCACCTATCACCCCTATATTCGCATATTGAGTAATATGTCCAAGCGCTATATTCCCTGCTGTTTTTGCACTACTTAGCTGCTCTAGCAAGCTACTTGTAGCTGGTTCTTGTATATGCCCGTGAGTTAACACCCCTGCTACTGTTCCCATATGTCTAAAAGCCATATGTTGAGACATAAAATATTCAAAATCAGTTGTATGCTCTACTCCACTTATTATGGCAATTTCTGAGAGTCTATTCACAAGTAGCCTTGATCTTTGTCTAGTAGCTTCATCTCTTTCAAATGTACCTATGATTAGTGGATTACCTGCGTTGCTTGCAATATTTTCTAAAACTATTACCTGTGTTCTGTCATGTGGAATAATCATATTTCTTGCGTAATCATTAATTCCGACAAACCCAGTATGCTGTCCATTAAATGCAGCAAAAACTATTGTTGAGTCAAATGTAAGATCATTTTCTTTTATCGTTTCTGCTATTTCTAACATAGTTGCTACAGCTGTTGCGTTGTTTGTAATGCTTCTATGAATAGTTCCTTGTTCATCTACTCCTAGTCCATCAAATGATGTTGCAATCATAATATAATTGCTACGACTTCTACTTGTCCCTGGTATTACACCTAAAACATTGTGAGTTTCTATTTCACTAAATGCTAATGCTGAATCAACTTCAATACTATATCCCTTTTTCGAAAACTCAATCAAACTATTAAAAACTTCTTCCTTTACGCCAAGGAGAATTACCCCCCTTGCTGGTATATAAGTGTTTTTCAGTCCTATCCGAATATCACGTACATTCAACGGACCTGATTCCTTGTAAATTATAACTTCAGCACGTTTTATTTTAAGTAACTCGATAATTCCTTCCTCGTCAAATCTATTTGCTGTAATTTTCTCGTCTGACATATCAATTAGTATTGCCTTCTTGTCAAACTTTTTTTCTAAATCAGCTAATTCTCGATGCTCGGTTATTACATGTGTTTCCCCACTAAATTTTCCACCCATACTAAAAGAGTCAAATCTAGTTTTAAAGTCTTCACCTTGTACAAGTTCTCTCACTAAACTCCCATGATGGTCAAGTACCCGAAAAACAATTGGTGACTTTAGAGATGGCGCTACGGCTTTGAAATCCGTTAAAAAGCCGTCACTCCCTGCAGGTATTAAACCAATTTCACTAAAATGCTCCTGAATATAACTTATGGTTTTGGCATTTCCTTTGGTAGCAATCATCCTCCCCTCAAACTCATCTGAAATTAAAACATTTAAATGTTCCCTAATTCTTTCCGAATTAAGTGATAAGTTCGTCGTTTCATTTTGGTTAGTACAAGCAAAAGTAGTAGTTAGTAGTGCAAGTATTACAAATAAAAGCATACTTATCCTCTTAGTTCCATTTAATATACTCATATATCCCCCTTGGTTCTAACAATCTTTGATTTTTAAATTTAGAAGCACTTTATTCGCTCTAACAAAAACGTATTGACTTTTTTCTTGTTCATGCATTCCTCCAAAACGAAGCTAGTACCCTGCACTATTATTTTCTTTTGCACCGGTAACAATGCTCACTGATGCACTGCAACCAAGTCTTGACGCACCCGCATTAATCATTTTCATCGCTGTTTCATAATCTCTTATTCCACCTGAAGCTTTTACTCCTAACTCGCTACCTACAATTTCTCTCATTAACTTAATGTCTTCTATTGTAGCTCCACCTGTACTAAATCCAGTCGAAGTCTTTACAAAGTCGGCTTTTGCTTCTTTTGCAATCTCGCATGCTTTTTTCTTTTCATCAAGGTTTAATAGTGATGCTTCAATTATTACTTTCACAATAGCTTTTTTATCTGCTGCATCAACAACTGCTTTAATATCACCTAGAATATAATCATATTTTTTATCTTTAAGTGCGCCTACATTTATTACCATGTCGATCTCACTTGCACCTTTTTTAATTGCATCTTTAGTTTCAAATGCTTTAGTTTCAGAAGTTGATGCTCCTAAAGGAAATCCAACTACTGCCGTTATCTTTACATCACTATTTTTTAGTTCCTTCGCTACAAGTTCAACATAAGAGCTATTAACACAAACTGAAAAAAAGCCATGTTCTTTAGCTTCAATACAATGTCTTTTTACGTCAACTTCCTTTGTTTCCGCTTTTAAGACTGTATGATCTATATATTTTGATATGTTCATATTACTTTCCTCCTATACCTTCGAGTATAATTATATTTTTAAGCAGAGGGTTCTACTTAATTAATTCTACTAAATCATAATTATTAATTAGCGCTGCATTTCCTTCATCAACGTCAACGTGCATTTCTAAAGAATAGCTTGGGTTAACTCTTACTAAAACATTTTCAAATATAATAGCACGTTCACCACTAGTTTTAATCCTTACAACTTGTTTGTCTGTCACTCCAAAACGTTTAGCATCCTCAGTATGCATATGTATGTGTCTTGCAGCAAGGATTACACCATCTTCTAGAACTACCTCGCCTTTCGGACCTATTATTTTAAGCCCTGCACTTCCATCTAAATCACCCGAATCACGTACTGGGGTCTCTATTCCCAATACAAAACTGTCGGTCTTAGAAATTTCAACCTGAGTTTTGTTTCTTGCAGGACCTAATACTCTTACTCCTTTAATAACGCCTTTTCTTCCTACTAAATCTACTTTTTCCATAGCAGCGTACTGCCCTGGCTGCGACAAATCTTTCATTTTGGTAAGTTCATAATCTAAACCAAATAAAAGGTCAATATGTTCTTTTTTAAGGTGAAGATGTCTATTTGACAGTGAAATAGGTAATTTGTTATTAATCATTTTTATCCTCCTCAATTCGTAAACAATCTAAGCTATACTATTATACTTTTTTTCGTTGTAAAAATCAACTCAATTGTCGAATCAGATATTAGATGCTTACGTGTCTAAATCTAGCAGTCTTTCATCTTCATCTGAACATTTTTTTGTGTTTTCTCTTATGTTTTTTACTTTAAGTATAGACGTAACACATGCTAAGCCAAATGTAAAACCCGCTGCTGACATATAATAGATAATATATGGCGTAAAAAAAGACAAAATAAATAAAAAAAAGCTCAAAGATAAGTATTTTTTTATTTTAGTTTCGTTAAATAGTACTGTTTTGTATTTTTCTGGAGTTTTAAATTTTTTATGTATTATCTCTTCTATGCTTTCGTCTATTTCTTCTTCTGTCGGAAACATATCGCCACTTTCAATTAGCATTATTAATTTTTCCTTATTAATTAGTAACAACTTATAGTTTTTTGATATTTCATTTGTTAATTCGTAGCAATCCTTTGTAAAATCTGAAGTGGTGATAACGATCCCTTTGTTTACCTTATTATTTTTTGAATTAAAAAGAAATTCTTTCAATTCTTTTAATTCTATAAGATAGTCTACTTTATAGATAAAAAAAGAAACAGAAATTATTTCATTTTTATACGTCGCATTATATGTAAAGTTACTGCTATTTGACATTAATTCTTCTATATCTCTTAAATCGCTCTTTTGCAAAATTTCTACTATATATTTTTTTAACTCTTCCATCGGCTTATTTATAATATCTTTATATACTTTCTGACTCGCCACAAGTCTTCGCTTATACTTTTTTTGGTAAGATAGCATTTTATTGCGTTTTCTTATAGTAATAATTTGAAATATGCTTAGAAAAATACTGGCAACAAAAAATGAATTTACAATATTTTTCAAACTCAAAAAAACCACTACAAAAATAGACAGTAAAATGAATACTCTTATAACAACATAATCAATTTTTCTAGCTATATTATTTCTCAAGTCTTCTTTATTACTCAGGTAGTACGCATTAAATCTTCTGCTATTAGATCTGTTTTTTTTATAGCATCTAATTTGTTTAATCATTTTTTCTAAAAAAATTTCTGACTTGTTCACATCAAACCTCCAGCTTGCAAGAACTATACAGATAACATATGAAACGGAACGTCCCTTGATATTTCCATACGTAGAAATCAAAATCCTAAGCAAAGCATGTCAAGAGAAGCGTCTCCATTTTCATTTGCTATACTATTATTTTGATTCTAACTCAATGCTCTTTCTAGTTTATCAATGTGCTGAATGGGAAAATGCTTTAGTAGTTGCTTAAATTGATCGACTGAAAGTCCTTCTGCTGTTTTGTACATGTCAATTTTAGCATCTAAGTTTGCTTGAATAAACTCCTCTTTCATTTGTTCAAAACTCTTTTCATTACGCATATTATTACCTCCTATATTGAATTCATCATCTAGTATGCGTAAAGAAAGATGCATGTATACATACAAATCAGTTAAAACACAGCGATTACTTATATACTTCTTCTTTTAAAACTCCAATGTAAGGTAAATTTCTATACTTTTCAGCATAATCAATTCCGTACCCAACAACGAATTCATCTGGTATATCAAAACCTATATAATCAATTTTGACCTTAGATTTTCTCTTAGCAGGCTTATCTAAAAGAGTGCAAACTTTTAGAGATGCAACATTTCTAGATAGAATGTTAGAAGTAAGATACTCTAAAGTTAGCCCAGTATCTACAATGTCTTCTACAATTAAGACATGCTTCCCGGTTAAATCTATTTCTATATCTTTCAATATTCTCACTACTCCAGAGCTCTCAGTAGAATTTCCATAACTAGATACTGCCATAAAGTCAATGTAGAGCGGAATATCAATTTCTCTAATCAAATCACTTAAAAAAATATTTGCGCCTTTTAATATACCGACAACAACCAAATTTTTCTCATCTTGGTATTCTTCTGTTATTTGCAACCCAATCTCTTTCACTTTTAAAGCAATTGCTTCTTTTGAAAATAAAACTCTATCAATTTCATTTTTCATCAAAGAATCACACTCCTTTTTTCTTTTATTCTATCATAATAGTTTTCAAAAAACATACTCAACTAAAAAAATAAGGGTGGGCACCCTTATTTTAATTTGATTCAACTAAAATCTATTTTTTTGCAGGTTTTAAGTTCTCTGCAAAGTGACATGCAACATAACGCTTTTCTCCGATATCTTTTAATTCTGGCGTTTTTTGATTACATATGTCTTGTCTATACATACATCGACCATAAAATCTACACCCTTCTGGTGGATTTATTGGACTAGGAACATCACCTTCTAAAATAATCTTCTCGTTAGTTGAATGTAACCTAGGCACAGGAATTGCAGATAATAATGCCTGTGTGTATGGATGAATTGGGTTCTTAAACATAGTTCCATATTCCGACAGTTCTACGATTTTCCCTAAATACATTACAGCAATACGGTTACTTACATGCTTTACTACACTTAAATCGTGTGAAATAAACAAGTAAGTTAAGCTAAATTCTTTTTGTAAATCAGACATAAGATTTAATATTTGGGCTTGTATCGACACATCTAATGCTGACACAGGTTCATCTTGAACAATAAACCTTGGTTTTAGTGCTAATGCACGCGCAATTCCTATCCTTTGTCGCCTTCCACCGTCTAGCTCATGTGGATATGTGTTGACTAGTCTTTGAGTTAATCCAACTGTATCCATTAATTCTTTAACTCTAGCATCAAGTTCGTTTTTATTTTTGAAGACTTTATTAACAGTCAAAGGCTCAGCAATAATTTGAGACACGCTCATCCTAGGATTTAGTGATGCATACGGATCTTGAAATACAATTTGCATATCTCTTCTTAATTCCCTCATTCGTCGTTTATCGACTTTTAAAATATCTTTCCCATCGTAAATAATTTCTCCCGCTGTAGCTTCTAATAGTCTTAAAACAACTCTACCAGTTGTCGATTTACCACATCCTGACTCTCCAACTAAACCAAGAGTTTCACCTTCATTAATGTAGAAATTAACACCATCCACTGCGTGCAGCATTCCTTTATTTGTAGGAAAATATTTTTTAAGGTTTTTTACCTCTATTAATTTTTTTTGCATGTTATCACCTCAGTACGTTTTATTTTACTCTTCATACAATAAGCACTTTACAAAATGACCTTTTGAAACTTCAGTATCTTTAGGCACTTTTTCAGAGCAAATTTCCATAACCTTAGGACATCTCGGATGAAACGGACACCCAGAAGGAATGTTTGTAGGATCAGGCATTAGCCCTTTAATTGGATTTAACCGTTCTTCATCATCTTCTATACTAGGAATCGATCCAAATAAACCTAAAGTATATGGATGTCTAGGTTCAGTGAATAAAGATTTTTTATCGGTATACTCAATAACGTTTCCAGCATACATAATCGCTACTTTATCGCAAACTTCAGCAACTACACCCAAGTCATGAGTAATCATAATCATTGAAGTATTAAATTCTTTTTTCAAGTTGTTCATTAATTTTAAAACTTGAGCTTGTATAGTTACATCTAATGCTGTTGTTGGTTCATCTGCAATTAATAATTTGGGGTTACATGCAAGTGCAATAGCAATAACTACACGTTGCCTCATTCCTCCGCTAAATTGATGCGGATATTCCTTTATTCTCTCAGGCGGGATACCTACTTTTTCTAACATTTCAGCTGCTCTTTCTAGAGCTTCTCTAGCATTAACGTTTTGATGTAGTATAATTACCTCAGCTATTTGTTCTCCAACAGGAATAACAGGGTTTAGTGAAGTCATTGGATCTTGGAAAATCATTGAAATCTTGTTCCCACGTATCTCACGCATTTGCTCTGTCGTCATATCTAGTAAGTTTTTGCCTTGGAAAACAATTTCACCTTGTACTATTTTACCTGGAGGTTCAGGAATTAATCTCATAATTCCAAGTGCAGTAGTCGTTTTGCCCGCGCCTGTTTCTCCAACTAGTCCAAGCGTTTCACCTTCAGCAACTTCAAGGTTCATATCTTGAACAGCTGCAACAGTACCTTCTTCAGTTATATAATGAATCGATAAGTTATTTATACTTAGCATTTTTTTGTTTTTATCCATTATTTTACTCTCCTATTCAACTTAATTCTTTAACCTAGGATCAAGTGCATCTCTTAGTCCATCTCCTAAAAGATTCAGACCAAAAATTGTAATCATAATTGCAAGTCCTGGAAAAGCTGTCATGTGCCAGTGGTCCCTAATGAAATTTCTTCCAGTTGATAGCATCGCGCCCCACTCAGGTGTTGGTGGCTGAAACCCTAATCCAATAAAACTTAACCCTGCAGCTGATAAAATAGCTCCAGCAACTCCTAATGTAGATTGCACTATAATTGGAGCTAGTGCGTTCGGAATAATATGCTTTGTAATGATCCTAAAATCGCTCGCACCTACTGCTCTTGCAGCTTCTATAAATTCTTGCTCTCTAATTGTTAATACTGAAGATCTTACTATACGAGCGTATCCTGGAATACTACCTATTCCAACGGCTATCATAACATTCTGCAAACCAGACCCTAGCGCTGCTACAATTGAGATAGCTAATAATATACCCGGAATTGCTAGCAGAACATCCATAAGTCTCATGATAACGTTGTCAAGTCTTTTGCCATAGTAACCAGAAATGGCACCTAACGTTCCACCAACAGCAATCGCTATACCAACAGCAATAAATCCTACCTGTAAAGAAACTCTTGAACCATAAATTATACGACTAAGAATGTCTCTACCAAAATTATCTGTTCCTAAAAAATGTTGCATACTTGGACCTTGTAACCTTGCTTTCAAATCTTGATCGTCATATCCGTATGGAGCAATAAAATCTGCGAAAATTGCTGAGAATACTAGTATTAAAATGATTGCTAATCCAACCATTGCAGCTTTATTTTGTTTCAATCTTCTCCATACTTCTCTCCATGGTCCTCTTTTTTGACCTTGTTTATTCATTTATATACCTCCTTCACTTAAAAACATCTATTTGTACTGTGATTTGATTCTAGGATCGACAAATGCGTATAAAATATCAATAAGCAAATTCATAAAACTAAATGTAATTGCAAGAAAAAGCACTCCACCTTGTACTATTGGAAAATCTCTTTGCTTAATTGCATCAACCATTAGTCTTCCAACTCCTGGTATAGAGAAAATAGTTTCTGTTAAAACTGCTCCTCCTAAAAGATATCCAAATTGTAGTCCAACTACAGTGAGCACAGGAATCAATGCATTTTTTAATGCATGTCTAGTAATTACTATAAACTCTTTTTGTCCTTTTGCTCTAGCAGTTCTAATGTAGTCTTGACGAATTACTTCTAACATGCTAGATCTTGTCATTCTAGTAATTATAGCCGCTGAACTTGTACCTATTGTCAGTGCGGGTAAAATCATATGCATAGGGGTAGAAAACCCTGACGATGGCAACCATCCTAACCATACTGAAAATACTATAATACTCATTAATCCTTGCCAAAAGTTTGGCATAGATACTCCAAGTAAAGCTGCTACCATTGAAGCTGAATCAAATATTGAGTACTGCTTTGTAGCAGAAATTATTCCTGTCGGTATCCCCAGTAGCACGGCTACTAACACTCCTAAAGCTGCTAATTTAAGCGTAGTAGGAAAACGTTCTAGTATCGCTGTAACAACAGGTTTTTTCGACTGATAGGATCTACCAATATCTTGGTGAACAACTAAGTTCTTAATATAAGTAGAGAATTGAACAATAAATGGTCTGTCTAATCCCATTTCTTCTCTAAGTCTCTCTACATCGTGTTCAGATGCTGCTTCTCCAAGCATAATTGCTGCAGGATCTCCTGGTGTAAAGTACATCATTGTAAATACAATGAATGCAACGCCAAGCATTACAGGAATCAGTAATAATAGTCTTCTTAAAATGTACTTATGCATTCAAACTACTCCTTCCATGATTTGCTGTAGATTAAGCATTAATATAGGGCCATATAATATGACCCTATATTGTGTCAGTTTCAGTATTTCCAAAGAGTTTCTTTGTTATTCGCTGTTATGTTACTTATTCAAAATAAACTGTAAATAGTTTATGATGTCCTGCTGGATGTTGCATAAATCCTCTTACATTGTTTCTTGTTCCAGAAACGTTCTCGCCATTCCATGTAAACACCCATGGTGCTTCATCTCTAATAATTTCTTGAGCTTCCATATAATATTCTTTTCTCTTTTCTGGATCTGCAGTTGTTCTTCCAAGAGTTAATAACTCATCAGATCTTGGTGTAGACCAGAAAGTTCTGTTTCCTGCACTACCATATTGCTCAGAGTGGAATAGAGGATATAATCCATAATCAGGGTCACCTGTTACAGTAGTCCATCCAAGGATAAACATATCATGTTCTCCAGCAGCTGTACCATCAAGGTATGAACCCCACTCAAGTACTTTTACTTCAGTTTCTATATTAATTGCTTTTAATTGATTTTGTACTATTTCTGCTATATCCATTCTTTGTTGGTTTTCATTAGTCCAAATTGTAGTTTTGAAACCGTCTTCTAGACCAGCTTCTTTCATTAATTCTTTTGCTTTATCAACATCAAATCCATAAGGTGTAAGTCCTCTATGAGAAGCCCATACATTAGCACCTAGAGGTCCAATAGCTGGTTCGCCTATTCCTAGGTATACAGCTTCGATGATTGAATCCATATCAATTGCATAGTTAATTGCTTGTCTTACTCTAACATCATCATAAGGCTTTTTAGCGGCGTTAAAACCGATATATGCTGTAGATAAATTAGGGTCTCTAACAAGTGTTAACTCTTTGTTTTCATCAATTCTATTAACATCTGTTGGTGCAATATCAAAAGCTATGTCAATTGCTCCAGTTTCTAATTCAATTGCTCTATTAGTTCCTTCTGGTATATTTCTCATAATAATTCTTTCGATTTTTGGTTGAGCACCATGAAAATCTTCAAATCTAACTAGTTCGATAGAATCTCCTGATTTCCATTCATATAGTTTGAATGGTCCAGTTCCTACTGGGTTTTGCCCGTAGTCATCTCCACCTTCAGCTACAGCTTTTTCATTAAGCATGCTTGATGCTCCATGAGCTAAATGTGCAAGTAGAGGAGCAAATGGATTCTTTGTAGAAATTCTAATAGTGTAGTCATCAATTATTTCAATTGACTCTGGGTCAATCGCTCCAACAATATGTCCAATTGTTGGCGATTCTACTGCTCTTAATAGTGTAAATTTAACATCGCTTGCTTTAAATTCTTCGCCATTGTGGAATTTAACACCTTGTCTTAACTTGAATTCAAAAGTTAAATCATCAACTTTTTCCCAAGATACTGCTAAGCCAGGTTCTAATTCCATTTGTTCGTTTTGTGTAATAAGAGTTTCATAAATCTGTTTCATAACTCTTGAAGATGGTTGATCATTTGTTGCATGTGGGTCTAAAATCTTTGCATCTGCACCTTGTCCAACAATCAAAGTGTCTCTTACTTCTGGTGCTTTGTCAGCTGGTTGGTCAGTACCAGGTGTGTCTTCAGTTTTTCCACATCCGACAACAAATAAAGAAAATACTAATACCAAACTCAATAATACTAAAATCTTTTTGTTCTTAATCATATTATTTCCCTCCTATTATAAGCATTTTTACCTTTTGGTAAAAATAATGAAAACTAAGCCACGTTCATTTGTAGTACAATTCACTTCACTTCAATTTCTATCTACAAAAGTATTATAATACTTAAATTCTCTATAATCAAGCAAAATAGCCAATTCTGAATATTAATTAATATTTCCACTTTTATTGTTGACAATTATTAATAGTTATATTTATCAATATTTGCTTGATTAATTCTATTTTTATTCAAATAGAGCAGCTATATTACACATGTAATATAACTGCTCTATTATTAAACTATTCTGCGATTATTAAATTAATTTCTTTCTTATACTCCTATTTAGCTGTTTAGCTTATATAAACAACACAGAAAATAATATAAAGAAGATCCAAATTACTGCAAGAATACCTAAAGCATATGGTATAACAATCCATAAGGCTGCTAGACACATAGCAAGTATATCTGTGCTTTTAAACTTTTCGTCGCTCTCTTTTTGTTTATTATCATACATATCGTACATGCTACATATCCATCAAGTGGCAAGCTACAAAATGTTCATTTCCAATGTCCTTAAATTCTGGAGCTTGTTCCGAACAAATATCCATTACTTTAGGACAACGCGTTCTAAACTTGCACCCAGATGGTGGATTAGATGGCGATGGAATTTCACCTTCTAGTGGCACTACTTCCTTTCTCTCTCTAGGGTTAGAGCTTGGTATAGCTTCTAGAAGAGCTTGTGTATACGGATGTTTAGGATTGTTAAATAGTTCGTTTTTTTCTGCTAGTTCAACTATATTTCCTAAATACATTACTCCTACTTCGTCGGAAATATAATTTACTACACTTAAATCATGCGAAATAAACAGGTAAGTTAAACCCATTTCCTTTTGTAGTTCTTTTAATAAATTAATAACTTGCGCCTGAATAGAAACATCCAGCGCTGACACCGCTTCATCACATACAACAAATTTTGGATCTAGTGCTAATGCTCTAGCTATTCCAATTCTTTGTCTTTGCCCACCACTAAATTCATGCGGGTATCTGCTAATATGATAAGAACTTAAACCGCATTTTTCAATAGTTTCAATTACTTTTTTCTCTAATTCTTTACCCGATGCAATTCCATGCTCTTTCAGTGCTTCCCCTACAATTTCACCTACCGTCATTCTTGGGTTTAGTGAACTATACGGATCTTGAAAAATAATTTGTATTTTAGTTCTTAACTTACGCATTTCTTTTTTAGACAAAGATGTAATATCTTGTCCTTCAAAATATATTTTACCTGCAGTTGCTTCTAGCAATTTAATAATAGTTCGACCGGTGGTTGATTTTCCACATCCTGATTCGCCTACTAATCCTAATGTTCTTCCCTCTTTTATTTCAAAATCCAAACCATCTACGGCTCTTACATATCCTACAGTTTTTCTCATTACTCCTGACTTAATTGGGAAATGCTTTTTTAGTCCTTCTACTCTTACAATAGGTTCATTTCTCATCTATGTCACACTCCCATCTCTAAGCCAACATCTAACTTTTCTTGCTGGCTCAATTTGTACTAGTGTAGGTTCTTTTTCTCTGCAAATATCTATCGCATACTCGCACCTTGGGGCAAATTGACATCCATCCGGACGATCAAGTGGATTTGGCACTGCTCCAGGTATTACGTGTAATTTCTCGGTGCCAAGATTCAAATCTGGTTTCGAATTTAACAAACCTTCCGTATAAGGATGCAATGGTTTTTCAAAAATATCGTAAACACTTGCTTCTTCCACAACTCTTCCTGAGTACATTACTATAACTCTATCTGCCATCTCTGAAATAACGCTTAAATCATGTGTTATGAACATAATAGAGGTGTTAAAATCTCTTTGTAGTTTTTTCATTAATTCAAGTACTTGTGCTTGAATTGTAACATCTAGCGCTGTTGTAGGCTCGTCAGCAATTAATAGTTTAGGGTTACATGCCAATGCCATAGCAATCATAGCTCTTTGTTTCATTCCACCGCTTAAAGCAAAAGGATAATCCTTTATAACTTCATCAGATCTTGGTATTCCAACAATATCTAATAACCTTATAATTTCAATTCTAGCTTCCTCTTTACTCATACCTCTATGCATCATTAACACTTCGGCAATTTGTTTTTCAATAGTAAACACTGGATTCAATGAAGTCATAGGTTCCTGAAATATCATAGCAATGTCATTTCCTCTAATTTTCCTCATGTCACTTATGCTTAAGTCTAACAAATTAACGTCATTGAAAAATATCTCACCTTCTACAATTTTGCCTGGCGGGTTTGGAATAAGTCTTAGAATTGACATTGATGAAACACTTTTACCACATCCTGACTCTCCTACTATCCCTAACGTTTCGCCTTCATTAACATGAAAATCCACTCCATCAACAGCCTTAACTGTACCCATTTCAGTAAAAAAATATGTTTTTAAATTCTTAACTTCAATCACTTTTTTAGCCATGTAGATACCTCCTGTCTGCCTATTTTTTCAACTTAGGATCTAGAGCATCTCTTAATCCATCACCTAAGATATTAAAGCTCATAACTGTAATAAAAATTGCTAGCCCAGGCGGTACCCATAACCACCATTGTCTCTGCAAAGCATATATGCTTCTAGCTGCTTGAATCATATTTCCCCAACTAGGAGTAGGTGGTTGAACTCCGAGGCCTAGAAAACTTAATGCTGCCTCAGTCAATATTGCACCAGCAATCCCAATAGTAGCAAAAACAACAACCGAAGCCATAATATTTGGCAAAAGATGCCTAAATATTTTTCTAAAGTCGCTTAGTCCTAGTGCTTCTGCCGCTTCCATAAATTCTTGTTCTCTTAAGGACAGAATCTGACCACGAACAATCCTTGCAATACCTGGCCAACCTAGAATCCCTAGTACAATCATTACGTTAAAAATACTTGGTCCTACAATTACAATAATCGTTATTATAATTAGAAGCTGCGGAAAGCACATTACCATGTCTGCAAAGCGCATTAAAATATTATCTATTTTTCCTCCATAATACCCAGCGATACTACCAATTAGTATTCCTAAAAAGACTCTAATTGCAACAGCGACCAATCCAACTGAAAGTGAAATTCTAGCACCATAAACAATACGTGTGTACACATCGCGTCCTAAGTTGTCAGTTCCAAGTATGTTTGATCTGTTCCATCTTCTTTCCATAGTTACTGCTTGTCCGTCTATAGTGACAATAGGGAACCCAACCGCTCTAGCATTAGTATAATCCATAATCACTTCTTTGCCATTAAAATCGTAAATATTATATCTTTCTTTCCTATTCCTTTTTAAAGGATCAACCCTTTCAATATATCTAGCATCTTCTGTAATTGCATGAAAAGAGTGATCTTTCAGTTTATATAGAACAAAATTGTCCTCATCGATTTGGAAAGTAACTAAATTAGCAGAAATCTCATTACCTCTCATATTAAGGT
The DNA here is from genome assembly GCA_002733545.1 of Alkaliphilus sp. GTDB lineage: Bacteria > Bacillota > Clostridia > Peptostreptococcales > NVVX01. Next base: position 51,829 of record NVVX01000001.1, on the reverse strand, counting down.
CATTGTATCCAACTGGTGTAACAAAAGGTGCAAATATTGCCATTAGCATGAAAAGTGCTATAACAACAAGACTTACCATAGACATTTTGCTTTTCTTTAATCTTCTAAAAGCTACTCTCGTCGGGGAATCAATTCTAGTTTTTTCATTAGTTATATTACCTTCATCTTGTTTTCTAGTTTTCATATCTGAACTCATGGTCTTCCTCCTTAATCGTACTTAATTCGCGGGTCAGCAAATCCATATAAAATATCGGCAGTTAAGTTTCCTAAAAGTGTTAAAAAAGATAGGAAGAAAGACACTCCCATCAACAGAGAATAATCTCTATCGCTTATTGCTCTTAGTCCAATAGTCCCCATTCCAGGCCATGCAAATATGCTCTCTACAATGAATGCTCCTGAAAACAAACCAGGTATCCAGAACCCTAAAAGTGTGATTATAGGAATCATTGCATTTCTTAGAGCATGCTTATATATTACAATTCTTTCACCCAAACCCTTGGCTCTTGCTGTTCTTATATAATCTTGTCTTATAACTTCAAGCATACTAGATCTTGTATACCTCATGAATCCAGCGGTTGATCCTAATCCTAGTACAATAGCTGGTAACACGGTATGCAACATTACATTTTTTATATACTCCCAACCTCCAATATCAATCATGCCAGGTTGGCTCATACCAGCCATAGGTAGTATTTGCCGGTCAATTGCAAACCATTTAATAAGAAGTAAAGCAAAAAAGAAAGATGGCATAGAAATTCCAATTAGAGAAAAGATTGTCAAACCTCCATCTCTTATTGAGTACTGCTTAGTAGCAGAGATTACCCCCGCGGGGATACCTATTAACAAACTAATGGCTAGTGCCACTGCTGATAAATAGAAAGTATTCCACATATGGGCCCCTATTACCTGCGCAACTGGTACTATAAAAGTTGTTGAATGACCCAAATTTCTATGAAAAACTATTTCTCTAAGCCAGTTTACATACCTTACAGTAACACTCTGATTCATACCAAATCTTTCTAAAATACGGGCTCTCTCTGCTGCTGTCATTGTGGGATCCATCATATTAGAAGTAGGATTTCCTGGAGCAGCGTTTGCTAGTGTGAATACAATTATCGTTATACCTAACAAAACGGGTAGAGTTTGTATTAATCTCCTTATGAGATAATTCTTCATTATATTACCTCCTAAAATACTATGTTTTCATCAATTGTTTGTCCATTAAAATTATTTGTTACAGTTATATAGCCTAGCTTCATAGCTAGGCTATATAACTTATATCTAGTTTAAAAATTATTCAGTATAATCTAGTTTTATATTGTCTATATTGCTCACCCATGTATAATAAGGTCCAAGTTCCATTCCATGAACTCTTCTATTAACTCCCCAAGTTCTATTTCCAATAGAAACAAATAAGTATGGAAGTTCATAGTTTGCAATTTCAGCCCACTCTCTATATAGTTCCGCTCTCTTATCTTGATCGTATTCTAGTAACGCAAGTTTAAAGATTTCGTGAGCTCTTTCATGGTGGAATCCAATACTGTTAAATCCACCTGGCACATCAGCTGCCGGTCCAAATATTGAAGTTGGATCCGGATCAATTGCTAAAGACCAACCCATGTTATAAATTTCAAAGTCTTGATTGTCATAAACTAATTCAACAACTGCGTTAAATTCCATTAAGTTTGCTATAAGTTCAATACCTAAGTCTCCCCAGTTTTCTTTAGCAACCGCAATTAAATTAACTGGCCATGAAACATCATCATATGCTGTCCATGTAATCGTAAATCTCTCGCCATTCATGTCAAGATATCCGTCGTCGTCAGTGTCCTTCCAACCAGCTTCTGCTAACAATTCTTTAGCTTTTTCAGGATTGAAATGGTACTCCGTTAATACGCCTTCTTCCGGAGCAGCCCAAGATACTGGAGAAATAGGTGAAAACGCTGGTGATGCAAAGCCTTCCCATTCTGCTTCAATAAAATCAACTAAATTTAGACCATAAAATAAAGCTTGTCTAGTTCTTCTATCTTGGAATTTATCTAATCTTAGATTAAAACCAATATATCTATATGAGTTTCCTAAAAATTCTTGTACATTGGCAAATCCACTTTCCATCATTATTTCATAATTTTCTAAGTTCGCTGAAGGATTTGCTAAATCTACTACTCCTGCAGCAACAGCAGCAGCTTGTGTTTCAGAAGGCATTAATCTAATAATAACTCCCTCAACTTCTGGTTTATCGCCATGATAATCTTCAAATCTTCTAACTTCTGCATATTGACCTACAAGGTATCTATGGAATGTAAACATTCCTGAACCCATAGGATTTTGCATTAACATAATGAAATCATCATAATCTGTAAAGTCATAATAATGTTTCGGCATAATTCCTGGCCAAAAATCTCTAATTTTCTTAACATTTGGTTCAATAATAGTAAATGAAATAGTGTAATCGTCAATAACATTGATTCCTTCAATTTTTTCAATATCATTATCATCATCATCATCGCCGTTTAATTTTCTATACTCTTGTGCCCCAACGATGTCATTGACTACACTACCACGTGATCCTGTATAATCAGGATGCGCTATTGTGTAATAAGTAAACGCTACATCTTCCGCTGTAACTTCTACACCGTCATGAAACTTCATGCCTTCTTTTAAAAAGAAAGTATATGTTAACTTATCTTCAGAAACTTCCCACTTATGTGCTGCATTAGGAATAACGTTACCTGCAGGATCTCCAGATATTAAAGAGTCGAAAATAAGGTTAACAACCCATGTGTCGTATACATTTCCAGATAATATTGGATTGAATCTTCCATCTAAACTTCCAGTTGCAACTGTTAAAACATTTCCTCTTGCAAGCGCTGGATTATCATCAACAGGCTCTGGTGCTGGTTCTGCTTTTGCGTCTGCTGCAGGTTCATCTGCGACAGCTGGCTCATCAGTTTCTGCAGGTTGACACCCTACTAAAAATACTGATGCCATTAGAGTAAAAACCAATAATAATAACAAACTTTTTTTCATTAATAAATCCTCCTTTTATATAGTATTAATTATAAAACTACAAAAAACGAACTATTATTTCCTCCCCTCAAAATATTTCCGTAATTTCAAATCTCAGATATCTCTATTGTGTCTTTGTTACCTATTTTTAATTATTCGACATGTAATTGTAATATCCTTTATTTTTATATATTAAATATTTTATCTGACACTTAAATTTTTTTCTATAATCTTACTCTTATCCCAAGTCTGAAAAGTTTAATCATGTCTGCTGAAAATAAATTGGGTCCTAATAGCATTAAATAGAAAGCCAAAAAGATTATTAAAGTACTTATTAGAATTCTGCTCTTAAACCCGTGCCCCCTCTTAATTGTATATTCATAAGAATACAACAGGCTTAATCCAACTGAGAGTAGAATCAAGCATACAACTACAAATAGTGGAGCATTGCTTTTTGATAATATATCTGGGAACAACATTGCGTATTCTTTTACTATGGTTTTAGTAGTATAGAAGTAAAATGGTATTCCTATAGCTAAAGCTACTAGCAAAGAATGTACCAATACACCTGATTTGTTAAATACATACTTAATTATCAGCGCCATAAATAAAACTATAAATAATGGGTACGTGAAAACTAGCATATATAAAAGTACTGGAGCAGTAAAAATAGTTGTTAAAAGCTGATGCATTAATGATGAAAAATTAGTGTATGCTTCTTCAAGTGGTACCCCCATAGTGTTTGAGACAACATGTCTAGCACTTAATGTGCTAATCATCAACAATATATAAGCTACGCTTAAACCACTTACTATAGGTTGCATCATTATTTTATCTATACTACTTTTTCCTTTATAGATATCAAACTTGTATTTGTTGTCGCTCATGTTGTTCTTTATGAAATATCTGTGCTTTAAAAGCGCAATAACTACAATTATCACGAAAAACCATGCGAATTTACGAAGTGGATAAGCTAACTCGCTCATTATCATTAATCCCGAATGCTGATTTAAGAAGTTTATGATAATGCTAGACACATGCTCCGAATTATTTGCAATTGCATTTAGGTCAGGCTCGTTTGCCAAGTAATCTTCTACATGCATAGTGCTAATAATAGTAGCAACGATTCCATTATTTCTAAATGCTGAGTGCTCTGCTCTAAAATGATTCATATCTACAACGCTATCAATGTGTAGCTCATTCGCGATACTTGAAAGTCGCTTTGTTTGTATTGTTGAGTGCTTAAATCCTCTTTGCGAATTCCTAGACTCGTAACTCCCAAGCGTAAAGAGAGCTTCATCAACTCCTGTAATATTGTCAACAAATATTACTTGTGTTCTATCAGGCGGATACAGAGAAAAAGTGTTATAATGCGACACTCCCACATGTCCTGTATGTTTTCCATTGAATGCTGCAAAGATAATTGTAGAATCAAATTCCATATTATTTTCTTTGATATAACTAGCAAGTTCTAATACAGTCGCTACCCCCGAAGCATTATCAGTTTTACTTTTATGCATCTTTCCTTGTTCATCAATTCCTAAACCGTCAAAAGAAGTTGCAATCATTATATAATTTTCATAAGTAGTATTTATAGTTGGGATAACACCAAATACATTGTTTGCTTTGACGTCTATAAATTTAAGACTTGAGTCGATTGTAATTTTGTAGCCTTGATTGTAAAACTCTATTAATTCATCATATGCATCATCACTTACTCCTATGATAATTGGTCCAGTAGTAGTTCTAACCTGGTTTTTTCTGCCTAAATTAATATTTCTGCTATTTGCTGCTCTATTTTCTCTATAAATTATTACTTCCGCATTTTCACGCCTCAGCCTACGTAAAGCATCACTCTGCGTAAATCCTGTTGGCATAATGCTCTTATCATCAAAATCTGCAAGAATAGCTAACCCTTCAAATAAATCATCCTTGCTATTAAGGGCTTCGTCCGTGCTAATATGATAGATGCTCCCCCTAAACTTACCTCCCATTGCAAAATCATCAACCCTAACTAAGAATTCTGCTCCCTGTATAAATTCTCTAACGACATTGCCATCACTATCAACAACATTAAAAATTACAGGATGACCTAGTACGGGTTTAATCGCGTTAAAAGTAGTTATGTATTCGTTTTCAATATGAGGTTCTAACCCAATTTCCTTAAAATGATTCACTATGTATTCTACTGTTTTCTCATTTCCAGCTGTTCCAATCATTCTTCCTTCAAATTCGTCTGATGTTAAAACTTTGATATGCTCTTTGACTCTTGTAGTATTTATCTCTCTAAATGCCAGATCTTCTTTGCTTTCGCACCCTAATAGTGCTAAGCTTAAAACAATAAAAATTATAAGTATCTTCAACACTACTAATTTGTGTTTTTTTAATAAATGCATTTAATCTCCCCCAAATTTTGAATATTATTACCCAATATTGCAGAAAAACTGTAGGGTAAGTAAAGTTTATCTATCAAAAACAAGTGCATAATCAAGAAACACTAATTTACTTGATAGACTAGCAAAAAATTACTACGCCTACAGCTTAGTTACTATTTATTTTACACGCTCTAAGAAAACAGTATTCTAAGCAGAACATGCGCTAAAATAAACCCAAATATAATCGTTAATATTCGTGGACCAATTATTTTAAATGTAGCTATCCAAATAGCAACAGCATCCCTCCACGATATTCTGTTTTCATCATCCATCATAAACACCACTCTTTTTAAAGATAATTCCGGGTACCCACGAGGGGGCGCGCCGATTTGCGATTGATGAAGCGTACGCTTTTGTACGTGAAGATTGAGCATAAAGGTGTAACGCAACAATTTGAGTGCTATCCTTTCATCCGTTTGGACGCACGATAGTGCTTAAATTGCAAGGCGCGCCGATTTGCGATTGATGAAGCGTACGCACTTGTACGTGAAGATTGAGCAAATAAGGTGGAACGCAGCAATTTGAGTGCTATCGTGCGTCCAAATCCATTAGGTGGCAAGATACCGTATGCCCCGGCTCAACTTCCTTAAATTCAGGAACAACAGTCTTACACATCTCCATCACTTGTGGGCATCTCGTATGAAACTTGCACCCTTTTGGTGGATTTGCAGGGCTTGGTACATCTCCCTTAAGAATAATCCTTTCTTTAGTAATTGTTGGATCAGATTTTGGAGTTGCGGAAAGCAATGATTGTGTATAAGGATGCAGTGGCTTTTCAAACAACCTCTTTGTAGTTGTTAACTCTACAAAAGATCCTAAATACATAACCGCAATCCTATCACAAAAATACTTAATTACACTTAAATCATGAGATATAAATAAGTATGTTAACTTAAACTTCTCTTTTAGTTCTTGCATTAGTGTTAGAACTTGTGCTTGAATAGACACGTCTAGAGCAGCTATTGGCTCGTCACAAACAATAAACTTCGGTTGCAATGCTAAAGCACGTGCTATACCTATACGCTGTCTCTGCCCTCCACTAAATTCATGAGGATATTTAACAACGTTGTCAGCGCTAAGCCCACATAACTCTAGTAATTCCTTAGCTTTTTCTATTGCTTCTTTTTTATTTGCAATTTTGTGTTTAACTAAACCTTCTGAAACAATTGTTCCAACGTTCATTCTTGGGTTTAGTGAAGCATAAGGATCTTGAAAGATTATCTGCATATCTCGTCTTAGTGCTTGTAGTTCATTCCTCGGCATTCTTACGTTGTTTTCTATATCATATATAACTTTATCATCAAACTTTACAGAGCCAGCAGTTGGGTCTAGGAGTTCGATTATAGTTCTACCAGTAGTTGATTTTCCACAACCTGATTCGCCTACTAAACCGAATATTTCACCTTCTTCTATGTTAAACGAAATATCATCAACAGCTTTTACATCCCCAACTTTTCTAGAAAATACTCCTCCCATAATAGGGAAATACTTTTTAAGATTTCTTACTTCAATTAGATTCTTAGCCACGTTTATGCCCCTCCTTCTTCAAATAACCAGCATCTGACCTTATGTCCTGGCTCAATTTCAATCAAATTAGGCATTTTCTCATCACAAATATCCATGCGTTTGTCGCATCTTGGAGCAAAAGCACATCCTTTTGGCATATTATAAGGACTTGGCACCATTCCACGAATACATGATAGTTTTTCATCCTCATCTAACATGTCAGGTCTAGATTTTAAAAGCCCTAAAGTATATGGATGCTTAGTTGTCTTGAAAATATTAACAACAGGAGCTTCTTCCACAACTTTTCCCGCATACATAACTATAACATCATCTGCCATCTCTGCTATAACTCCTAAATCGTGAGTTATTAACATAGTAGCAGTTCCTAATTTCGCATTTAGCTCCTTCATCAACTCAAGAACCTGTGCTTGTATTGTTACGTCAAGTGCTGTAGTAGGTTCATCAGCAATGAGTATTTTAGGATCGCAACTTAAAGCCATTGCAATCATAACTCTTTGTCGCATTCCTCCACTTAGTTGATGAGGGTATTCATCGACTACTTTATCCGGTCTTGGTATCTCAACTGTCTTTAGTAGTTCAATACATCTTTCTACATTTTTCTTGCCAGTTAACCCTTGGTGAAGTGCTAATGATTCACCTATTTGGTTTCCAATTGTAAAAACAGGATTAAGTGCTGTCATAGGTTCTTGGAAAATCATAGCTATATGATTTCCTCTAATTTTTCTCATTTCGCTCTCTTTAATCCGCAGCAAATCTTTTCCTTCGAATAAAATTTTTCCATCTGTTATATGACCATTTGGTTTTGGAACTAATCGCATAACTGATAGTGATGTAACGCTTTTACCACATCCTGATTCTCCAACAATTCCAAGTACTTTCCCTTCGTCTACAGAAAAAGAAACCCCGTCAACTGCTCTAACTAAACCTGCAGTAGTATTAAAACTCGTTTTTAATCCTTCTATTTTAAGCACTGTTTTTGCCATAATACTTGTCCTCCTATTGTTTCAAACGTGGATCAAGAGCATCTCTTAGTCCATCGCCTAAAAAGTTGATTGAAAGCACTGTAATGAAAATTAAGAAACCTGGAGGTATCCATTGCCACCATCTGAGTCTTAATACCGTCATGCTCTGCGCTGCTGAAATCATATTCCCCCAGCTCGGTTGTGGTTGTCTTACTCCAAAACCAAGAAAGCTCAATCCAGCTTCTACTAAAATTGCACCAGCAATTCCTAAAGTTGCAAAAACTAAAATAGGTGCTAATATATTAGGCAGTAAATGTTTTGTAATTATTTCATGCCCTTCTAATCCTAAAGATTTTGCAGCTTCAATAAACTCTTTCTCTTTCAAAGTTAGAATTTCTGCCCTTACAATACGTGCAAGTCCTGTCCAAGAGAGAGCTCCTATAACAAACATAACATTCCAAATGCTAGGTCCAAGTATTGAAGCAATTACTATGGCAATTACAAAAAAAGGAAAACACATGACTATATCAACAATTCTCATAATAACATTGTCAATTAGCCCCCCTGCATATCCTGCAATTGCGCCCAAAGTTACTCCAATCACAAGTGCTATACTAGTTGCAATTAGTCCTACGCTAAGAGATACTTGCCCACCATAAATAAGTCTACTTAATATATCTCTTCCTAGCTCATCAGTTCCTAATAAAAACTCAGATGATGGTGCAGCATTAATATTAAACAGATCTATATGATCTCTTCCGTGAGGTGCTATAAAATCTGCAGTAATTGCTAAAAATATCAGAATAGATAGCACTATTAACCCTGTCAAAGCCAATTTATTCTTTCTAAGTCTAGTGAATGCAATTTTCCAAGGAGAAATACCTTTTAGCGTAACTCTATTTTCTTGCTCGTTATTTACTAATTTGTTTTCATCTTTATTTATCATGATTTTGCCTCCCTCAATGCTAGCTTATTGGTATCTAATTCTTGGATCTAATACTGCATACATCAAGTCTGCAAATAAATTAGATAACATTACAACTATTGACATGACTGTTACTGTTCCCATAATCATAGGATAATCTCGGTTCATTATTGCTTGAAAAGATAGGCGCGCAAGACCAGGCCATACGAAAATTGTTTCGGTTAATAATGCACCTGAAATAAGTCGAGGAATCTGCATGCTTAATACTGTTATTACAGGAATTAAAGCATTTCTTAAGGCATGCTTGTATATTACAACTCTTTCTGAGAGCCCCTTCGCTCTTGCGGTTCTTATATAGTCTTGCTTTACACATTCTAGCATACTTGACCTAGTATATCTCATAAGAGATGCTGTGCTTGCAAGTCCTAGTACAAGAGTTGGCAAAACTAAATGTCGGGCTTTATCTATAAACAATTGCCAGCCAGTGTATCCGCTTGCAATAGTCTGCATCCCCGCTATTGGGAATAGTCCTAAATCAAATGCTACAAACTTAATTAGCATTAAACCAAAAAAGAAAACTGGAATAGATAAGCCAATAAAAGCCGCTATAGTCGCAACATAATCAAAAACCGAGTATTGCTTTGTTGATGAAATTATTCCCAGTGGAATAGCCAGCAAGGTACTAAAAATCATAGCTGACAAAGATAATACAAAAGTATTTTGTATCCTAGGCCACATTACCTTTAAAACGTCTTCTTTAAATCTAATGGAATGCCCAAATTCTCCTTGCACCGCACCTACTACCCAACGCAAGTATTGAACTGGAAGAGGGTCAAAGTAACCTACTGATTCTAGCATTCTATCCTTATCTTCTGGCGTCATATTAGGGTCTATTAGATGAGCAAATGGGTCTCCCGGCATTGCATGAATAAGGGAAAATATTATTATCGAAATACCTAAAAGTACAGGTATAATTAACAAAAGTCGTCTTATGATATATTTTCTCATGTGTTTTTACCACCTTTTACATTATTACAAGCTTAACTGATAGTGCTTTGGCACTATCAGTTAAGCTCATTTATTAAACTATTTCTTTATTACTCAGCAAAATACCATTCGTGAAGATTGTAATAATTACTAAATGAATGAACTTGAAGTCCTCTTAATCTAGGAGTAAAAGCTCTTGCTTCAATAGTACTATATAGTGGAACAGAAGGCATATACTTATTCCAGTTAATTGCCCACTCTAGATAGATTGGTTTTCTGTCTTCTATTGCTAAGAATTGTGTTCCCTTTTCAAGGAGCTCATCATTAAGGTCATTGATAAATCCTACTACATTCCAACCTTTTAATTCAGCACCATCTGAATGCCAGATGCTTGTAGAATCTGGGTCTGCTGCTAATCCCCAACCCATTAAGAATAATTCAAACTCATGAGTATTAAATGTACGTTCTACTAATGTACCAAACTCCATGATTTCTAGTTCCACTGCAATACCAATAGCACCTAGATTTTGTTGGATTAATGGAGCGGATTTTTCTCTTACTTTGTTTCCTGGTGGATAAAGTAATGTAAGAGTAACAGGTTCGCCATCTCTATACATTGTTCCATCTCTATATTCCCAACCTGCTTCTTCAAGTAAAGCAATTGCTTTTTCAGCATCATATGGGAATTGATTTATTTGTGATGGATCAGGCATAGCCCAGCTTATTGGTGCTAGAGGTACGTTAGCTACAACTCCGTTACCTTCTAATAAACTGTCAACTATTCCTTGACGATTTATTGCATGTGCAAAAGCATGTCTAACTAATGGGTTTTCAAATATTTCTAGTCTAGTATTAACTCCCATGTATTGGAATCCTCTACTTACAACTTTTTCTATTATAATACCTTCTGATTCAAGAAGATCAATTTCATCTTGAACAATATTAGAAATATCCATGAAATCAAGCTCTCCAGCTATAAGTTGTGCTTGTGAAGTATCTTGGTTTGCTACTTGAAGAATAAATCCATCAAGATACGGTCTTCCTTCGTGGAAATCTTCAAAAGGTACTAAGTGGACGAATTGATCTGGAACAAATTCTTTCATCATAAAAGGTCCAGAACCAATTGGGTTTCTTAACATTTCTGTTTGAGCTTCATGCTCTGCTACTGGAATTCCACTCCAAATATGCTTCGCAATTATAGCTCTTCCACCAATATCTGCAAGTGCAGGCGCATAAATTTCTTTTGTTGTAATTGAGATTTTTAAATCATCATAAATTTTAATTCCTGAAATATGGTCAGCTTCTCCAGCGTTAAATTCAACAACGCCTTCAATTGCTGTAATATCAGCATAACGTGGTCCAGTGTAGCCAGCATCTGCTATCATTTCAAAAGTATATTGAACGTCTGCAGTTGTTACTGGTTTACCATCATGCCATGTTAAACCCTCTTTTAGCCAAAAAGTAAGTGTTTTGCTGTCTTCTGAAACTTCAAATTTTTCTGCCATGCTTGGTATAAACTCTAAGTCTGGAGTCATTTTAAGCATTGAATCAAACATTGGTGACAATGCTAGAGAATCGTAAAGGTCTGTGTATAAATGTGGGTGGAATACTCCTGGAGGCGAACTCCAAGTTGCAATTCTTACAACCCCACCATACTTGTCTACTACTGGTTCTTGCTTTTCCTCTTGCTTTTCTTCCTGCTTTTCTTCAGGTTGATCAACTACTGCTGGTTCTTCGTCTCTTCGACATCCAACCAAGCCTAATGAAAGCACCATTGCAAGTACTAGCATTAATACAACTATTTTCTTTAACATATACATCCTCCTTATTGTTTTGTCAAATTTAAAACCATATTGTATATAAGTTTCAAATTTGTACGATTATTATTTCAGATAAAATCTCAATCTCTATTAACGCAATTGTTATCATTATCTGAAATAATACCACTTTGATAATATTTCGATAAACTTTTGAAATATCCTTCTTTTTTTCAAAAGAAAATTTTGCATAGTTTTAATATTTTGCTTTGCATGTTTTTCACAGGTGCTTTTTTGTGTAAGATGATAAGATAGTAGTACGAAATTTTATCCTTATAATAAAATAAAAAATTATGCAAACTTCAAGCAAATCAACATATTATACTATATACCTTTCTTGGAGGAATAGTACAATGGAATCTTTTGATAAAGATATTATCACTTTTTTATCTTCAAGTATTTTCAAAAATTTATTAAAATCACATACTCTTCAAATTGCTCAACTTAATTTTATTATTTCGTTACTTATTAAAATAGGTATTCCTTTTGATGTTTCTTTTACTCCACGTACTCAAAGAGATGATGCATCCGCCTCTTTAACTATTTACATTAACCCTAATACAACTGTTAGGCTTAAGTTTTACTTTGATTAAAAATTTCTTAAAAATCAAAAAAACAAAAAGGACGTTTCAATATGTCGCAAAAAAACACAAGGGGACGGTTCTTCTGTGTTGCCTTCTAGTTTCTTTTGGCGACACAGAAGAACCGTCCCCTTGTGTTTAATTTTAATATGAGTAAATCTATAAGCCGAGTTCTGTTTTTGATAATCATCAATCTAGGCCAGCTGTTACCAGAAGGCTCAAGCAACCTACCACGGGATACGACGAGCAGCCGCTTTTAAAATCCCTACTTGGTCTTGCTCCAGATGGGGTTTACATAGCCTGTTAGTCGCCTAACAGCTGGTGAGCTCTTACCTCACCTTTCCACCCTTACCTATACTATAGGCGGTATCTCTCTGTTGCACTATCCTTAGAGTCGCCTCCACTGGGTATTACCCAGCACCCTGCTCTATGGAGCTCGGACTTTCCTCATTTACTCTAAAGTAGTAAATGCGATTATCTGATTTACTCACATTATTCTATTAACATAATTCTAACATATCTTTGGTTAAAAGTAAAAGAGTTTTTGATTTTATACTACGAGCATGAAGCCTGAGGTGTATTTTAAGGATATTTCCCTTGAAACTTTTGTCGCCCAAGTCGTTATAAACTCCCAATAATTTCATTGGTTGTGCTTCAAAAGTATTTTTTCTATTTTCAAAAGCTTTCTTCTATACTCACTTTGCTTATTTTCAGCATCACTAGAGCTACTGTCAACTAGATTACTGATTATTTTATTAACACTTACCTTCTTTTTTTTCAAAAATTCAATTGCTAATAGTTTGGGATTCATTTCAAGATGAAAACCTATCTCATAATATATTTCATCTTTTACTATATGCTTTCCTTCTTTTGCAACGATTATCTCATAAATCCTATTGTCTTCTTTAACTAATAAATCTTTTATTATTTCAAAACCCGATTGTATCAAATACTCCCTCAGTTCTTTTTGTGCTTGCATAGGTTGAAGAATCAGTATGTTTTGGTCAGTCAAAATATCGTGCGCTTCGTCAATCATTTCACTAATTAGAATACCACCCATTCCGGCTATTATAATCACGTCAACTTCGTTATATTCCAAAACTTTCAACCCTGAACCTAAACGCAGTTCTATTTTATTTACGCAATCGTATTTTATAATATTTTTTTTTGTAATCGCTAATGGTTTTTCATTTATGTCACTAGCAATAATAGCAACACAAGGGGACAGTTCTTTTGTGTCGTCTTTTTCGCGTTGTGTTAACGACATAGCAATACAAGGGGACGGTTCTTCTGTGTCGTCTTTTTCGCGTTGTGTTAACGACACAGAAGAACCGTCCCCGTTGTCTTCACTAGCTAAAAATATCGGTAAATAGCCATGGTCCGTTCCTATATCAATTACTCGACTGTTTCGAGGCACCAACTGCGCAATCATATCCAACCTTGGCGTGAGTTTAATTTTTTTCAATTTTTTCCCTCCAAGTTTATTTAGTTATATTTAGTTATAAAGAAAAGACAAAGAGCCGTTACCGGTCTTTGCTATTCTAAATAATCTTTTAATTTTTTACTCCTACTTGGGTGCCTAAGCTTCCTTAGTGCCTTCGCTTCGATTTGTCTTATTCTTTCCCTTGTCACATCAAATTGCTTTCCAACTTCCTCTAATGTTCTTGGGCGACCATCTTCTAATCCAAATCTAAGTTTTAAGACGCTCTGTTCTCTTAGCGTAAGTGTATCAAGCACTTCAAATAATTGCTCTTTCAACAAGGAGAAAGCTGCGGTTTCTGCTGGTGCCGGGGCATCAACATCTGGTATAAAATCACCTAAATGGCTATCTTCTTCTTCACCTATTGGTGTTTCTAAAGAAACAGGTTCTTGTGATATTTTCATAATTTCACGTACTTTTTCTTCCGTAATGTCCATCTCTTTTGCTATTTCAACAGGTTTTGGTTCTCGCCCTAATTCTTGTAATAATTGCCTAGAAACTCGTATTAGCTTATTAATTGTTTCAACCATGTGTACAGGAACTCTTATAGTACGGGCTTGGTCTGCTATCGCTCTAGTAATAGCTTGCCTTATCCACCACGTAGCGTAAGTACTAAATTTAAATCCCTTTGTATAATCGAATTTATCAACAGCTTTAATTAATCCAAGATTCCCTTCTTGTATTAAGTCAAGAAATAGCATACCTCTACCAACATATCGTTTCGCAATACTTACTACAAGTCTTAAATTTGCTTCTACTAATTTCTTTTTAGCAAGCTCATCGCCAGCTTCCATTTTTTTAGCAATCTCTATTTCTTCTTGACCAGTCAGCAACGACACTTTCCCTATTTCTTTCAAATACATCCTTACCGGATCATCTACATTTACGCCCTTTAATAAAATAGCGTCTGTTTGACTTTTCACAGCAGGTTTCTTTACCTCATTTTCTATCTCAGGTTCCACTTTTTCTCCTGTAATCTCAATACCCCGAACCGATAGTTGGTCATATAGCATATCAATCTGTTCTTTGTCWAGTTCTGTTTTTCCAAAAATATCCATAATTTCAGAGTAAGTAACAGTTCCTTTTTCTTTATGTTTTTTTTCTATTTTATTCATCTGTTCTTTAATTAGCTCTTTTGTAYCACTCAATTTCTTTTCCCTCCTTCCTTCTAAAGTTTCTGTATTTCTGTATTTATTGTCAGCATTCTCATACCAATTTCTAGCAATTTGTCCTCAACTTCTTTCTTATTATGTTTGTTAGTGTCTTCTAACAGTTTTTGCTGTCTTTGTAATTCTTCGATTAAGCAATTCCTTTTTATCTTTTTAATGTAGACACTAACATTTTTTCTTATATTAGTATGTTGAATGTCTATTTGCATAATCTCTTGAATCGTTTTTTTTTCTAATGAAATTTCTTCCATCATAGTATCCATATCAAAATCACTATAATTATTATATAAATACTTGATAATTTTTTTATGACTAGTTATCGTAAAGTCTTCTGCTTCAATTTCTTTAATTACCTTAGCAATATTTTCTCTTTCAGTCAATAAAAACTTAATAAACTGTGTTTCAGCAATAATACTGCCTTTTCGGTCTATTATGGTAATGGGATTAATATACTTATTATTGCTATTGATAGTAGAAGTATACTTCTTATTTAGGCTTTTCAGCGGTTTAGCATCGTTTCCGAATATCTCCTGTTTAATAGCATTGTAGGAAACACCAATTTCTTTCTCAATTTTCTGTAGAAACAATTCAATTTCCACAGGATTTTTCAAACGTTTTGCCAATATAGACATCTCTCGAATAAATTTAATTTTACCATCTGATGTATTGAGGTTGATATTTTTTTTAGCTGTCAACATGATATAATCTACTCTGCCTAACGCTCTATCTATCATATAACTAAATTCTTGTTCACCTTTTAATCTAATAAAGTCATCTGGATCCATTCCATTGTCAAGAATGCATATTTTTACATCTAATCCCACAGCATCTAAAATGTCTATACTCCTCAAAGTCGCTTTCTTGCCAGCATCATCATTATCAAAACAAATAATTACTTCATCACAATATTTATTAAGAATTTTTGCGTGTTGGTTTGTTAATGAAGTCCCAAGAGTGGCTACTGTATTTTTTATACCTGCTTGGTTCAAGAGAATAACATCCATATATCCTTCAACTAAAATAATCTTTCTGTTTTTAGTATTTTTTCTTGCTATGTTTAGCGAATATAAAACATTACTTTTACTAAAAACTAAAGTCTCAGGTGAATTAATATATTTAGGTAAGGTATCATCTAATGTCCTACCACCAAAGCCTACTACCTTTCCTCTAATGTCAAATATCGGGAACATAATTCTATCGCGGAATGAGTCATATTGTTTCGCTTTAGTATTCAATTTAGTATTTTGTCTTATTAGTCCGCACTCTTTTATGTCTGCCAAACTAAATCCTTTACCCGTTAAATGCTGCATTAAATCGTTCCAGCTATCCAAAGCATAGCCTAGTCCAAAACTTTTAATCGTTTTTGATTTTAGCCCTCTTATGTTTAGGTAATTAATTGCCTGATTATTCTTTTTTGTTAATTTATGGTAAAAATACTCTCCTGCAATTCTATTTATTTCGTAAAACAATGTTTTCTTATTAATTTCTTCTCTTTCTTTATCGGAGATACTTGTATTTTCAATTGAAATATTTGCTCTTTCTGCAAGCAATTTAAGCGCATCAACGAAATCCAAATTCTCTGCTTTCATAATAAAACTAATTACATTTCCTGCTTCACCACATCCAAAGCATTTAAAAATTTGCTTTTCTTGATTTACAGTAAACGATGGCGTTTTTTCATTATGAAAAGGACACAGCGCTTTATGCGAGCTGCCTGATGGTTGTAAATCTAAATAGGATGCAATAACACTCACTATTTCGCTATTTTCTTGAATTTTTTGCACCATTTCATCCGAAAAAAAATTTTTCACTTTTACCACCTTTAAATTGAGTAATTATACTCTTTTTTCTATTTATCCAATAACCAACAAATTAGCGATAACTCTTAAAGAAAAAACTTATATTTTTTTGATCTTGTCTTATAATTCGACAAACTATATGCTTTTCCTTCTATTATCTCAAATTTTTTTGAAAATATCATGCAGAATCTCCAAATAATAATCAACCATAAATCCGGTGTAGGTGAATAGTTATAAGTTAGTTTGGTGATGGGATAAAAATTTGTTGAAATAATTTAATCGCGCGAGAATCTGTTAAGCTAGCTATATAATCTGTGATTACTCTTCTTCTTGTGTTGTTATTTATCATTACATAATATTCTTTAGGTAGCTCTTCAGGTTTATCAAGTAAATAGTCATATATTGCACTTACAATAAAAGTTGCTTTCTCTTTTTCTTTTAAGCAAATATTACCATTGTACACATTTTCAAACATAAAGACTCTCAAATCATGCATGATTTCATTCAAAAATTCGCTTTGATAT
Source organism: Alkaliphilus sp. (assembly GCA_002733545.1). Classification (GTDB taxonomy): domain Bacteria; phylum Bacillota; class Clostridia; order Peptostreptococcales; family NVVX01. The sequence goes on along the minus strand of NVVX01000001.1, from coordinate 34,614 downwards.
ATTTGCGCCTCATTCCCTTTAAGCATCTGCTTTGAAGTTTCTTCAACAATATCTACAACAAATGTGTTAACTTTTTTGCTATGTGAGTCTCCCAATGCATTTATGATGTGTTTTGGAATTTTTGATGAACATAATATTTGCGCATTAATGCTGTCTTGTATATCATGACAAAGGTAGGTAATACGATCTACAATTCTGACTAGTTTTCCTTCCATAGTTAAAGGCACTCTACTTCCAGTATGATTGAGTATACCATCTCGCACCTCATGTGTCAGATTTAAACCTCTTCCATCACGCTCCAGCATATCCACAACTCTAAGGCTTTGTTCGTTATGATGAAACCCACCATTTATCTTATCTAGCACCTCTTCTCCACTATGTCCAAAGCATGTATGCCCAAGGTCGTGCCCTAGTGCTATCGCTTCAATTAAGTCTTCGTTTAACCTTAGCGATCTGGCAATAGTTCTTGCTATTTGGCTTACTTCTAACGTATGCGTTAACCTTGTTCTAAAAAAATCGTCCTTAACAATAAATACTTGCGTCTTTCCTATTAATGCTCTAAAAGACTTAGAATGAATAATTCTGTCACGATCGCGTTGAAACTCAGTACGTATATCACATAGTTCTTCATTTTTTCTTCTTCCCTTAGTCATTGTACTTAGCTGTGCATATGCAGCTAAACTACTAGCTTCAAGAGTTTCTGTAAGTTCCCTTAAATTTTTACTCATAGATTAGACTCACCTTCTCTCAATACGAGATATATCTATATTCTATATTAAAAACAATAACCCTTTAAAAATCGAACATTTTTTCTATTACATTTTGCTTACAAAAGTATTACAAAAAAAAAGAGCATACGCTCTTTTTAAGTTTTATACGTGTCTGTTTAAACATTAAATACGTAACACAGCAATTTAAGTGTATCTTGCTTCAGCTTGAGCAGATGCTAATCTTGCAATAATAATTCGATAAGGTGAACATGATACATAATCTAGTCCTAATTTTTTGCAAAACTCAATAGATTTTGGTTCTCCTCCGTGTTCTCCGCATATACCAATCTTTAGATTTGGTCTTATTTTTTTCCCTAGTTTTACTGCTATTTCCATCAATTTACCTACACCTTTTTGATCTATTGACTGAAATGGATCATTTTCAAGTATTCCTTTATTGATGTATTCTCTAATAAATGCTCCTGCATCATCTCTTGAAAAACCGTATGTCATTTGCGTTAAATCATTTGTTCCAATTGAGAAAAAATCTGCTTCTTTTGCTATTTCATCTGCAACTAGGGCTGCTCTTGGAACTTCTATCATAGTACCTATTAAATATTCTATTTCACATTTCTCTTTTTCTAAAATCTCATTTGCAATATTAATGATAGCTTTCTTAATAAATTGAAATTCTTTCACTTCTCCAACTAAAGGGACCATAATTTCAGGTTTTACGTTGATATTTTCATGTTTTTTTACATATACTGCTGCTTCCATAATTGCCCTTACTTGCATTGCGTATATTTCAGGGTAACTTATTGCTAATCTGCAACCTCTATGTCCTAACATTGGATTTACTTCTAATAATGAATTCATTGTCTCTTTTAGTACTCTTTGTGTCACATTCAAATTTTTAGCTAGCTCTTCTATTTCTTTTTTTGATTGTGGCAAAAACTCGTGCAATGGAGGGTCTAACAGTCTTACTGTCACTGGTAGTTCTTTCATTATTTTGAATATGGCAATAAAATCTTCTCTTTGCATTGGCAATAATTTACTTAACGCTTGCTGTCGGTCATCTGCTGTTTGCGCTAATATCATTTCTCTTACTGAGTCAATCCTATTAGATTCAAAAAACATATGCTCAGTTCTGCATAGTCCAATGCCTTCAGCCCCAAATTCTAAAGCTTGATTCGCATCTTTTGGGGTATCTGCATTTGCTCTCACTCCCATTTTTCTAAAACTATCAGCCCAACTCATAAATTTATCGAAATCTCCTGCTAGCTTTGGTTTTGTGGTAGGGATTTTGCCTAAATAAACATTCCCTTTTTCACCATCTAATGAAATCTCTTCGCCTTCTCTGACTGTTATTTCACCCACTCGAAAGAGTCCGCTTTCTTCGTCAACATTAATTTTTCCTGCACCTACTATACAACATTTCCCCATCCCTCGACCCACAACAGCAGCATGTGAAGTCATGCCTCCTCTTGCAGTAAGTATCCCTTCTGAAACCGACATTCCTTCAATGTCTTCGGGCGATGTTTCTTGTCTAACTAATATTATTCTTTCTCCCGCTTCGTGCGCCTTTACAGCATTTTTTGAGTTAAAGAATATTTTGCCTGAAGCAGCACCTGGCGACGCCCCTAGCCCCGTTGTTAAGATTTTTTGCTTGTTAAGTTCTTCTTTGTCAAACGATGGATGCAGCAGTTGATCTAATTGTGCAGGCTCAACTTTAAATATAGCTTCTTTTTGGCTAATAAGTCCTTCTTCAACCATATCTGCAGCTATCTTTATAGCTGCCGCCGTTGCTCTCTTTCCTGTTCTAGTTTGCAAAATATATAACTTGCTATTTTCTATTGTAAATTCAATATCTTGCATCTCTTTATAATGTTCTTCTAACAAACTTGCAATCTTTTGAAATTCATTATATGCTTTTGGCATTATACCTTTTAACTGTTCTATCTTATTTGGAGTTCGTATACCTGCTACGACGTCTTCCCCTTGTGCATTAATCAAAAACTCTCCAAATAATTTTTTTTCTCCAGTTGACGGATTTCTTGTAAACGCAACTCCTGTTCCCGAAGTTTCTCCCATGTTTCCAAATACCATCGATTGAATATTCACAGCTGTTCCTAAATTATCAGGAATATCGTTGATTTTTCTGTAAATCTTAGCACGTGGGTTTTCCCATGATTTGAAAACAGCTTCAATTGCCAATAGTAGTTGTTCTTTAACGTCTTGTGGAAATCTTATCTTAGTTTCTTTGATAATAGTTTTCTTATATTCATTAACTATTTTTTTTAGATTCTCTACAGATAGCTCCGAATCATGCGAAATATTACTTTCCAATTTAACCTTACTTAATATGTTCTCAAACTTATATTTTGCAACTCCTAAGACTACGTCTGCATACATTTGAATGAACCTTCTATAACTGTCGTATGCAAAGCATTCATTATTAGTACGCGAAGCAATCGCTTCAACAGTTTCATCATTCATTCCTAAATTTAATATTGTGTCCATCATGCCTGGCATTGAAATCACAGAACCAGACCGTACAGATACTAATAGAGGATTTTGTTTTCCCCCAAATTTCTTAGATGTATGTTCTTCTAGCTTTGCTAAATGCTGAAAAATTTCTGCCTTTAATTCACCCCATAATAGATTGCCTTGTTCTATAAATTCGTTACTCGCTTTAGTGGTTATTGTAAATCCGAAAGGCACTGGCAGTCCTATAGATGTCATTTCAGCAAGTCCAGCACCTTTACCTCCGAGCAAAGGTTTAAGTGATAAGTTTCCTTCGTTAAAATCATAAACAAATTTTTTCACAGTGGACACTCCTTCAACTTTTTTTCATACCACTTTCTAAACTGTAGATCTGATTTTTTCACAATACATACTAGGTTTTCTCTAATAATCTTCTATTAGATTATTTTTCTAAATTACTGAAACGTATTATTTGCTATTCTTAATTTCATATCCTATTTCTCTTAGTATCTCCATAATTATGCTTGCACTTTCTTCAACAGCTTTTGTTGATACATCAATTACTGGGCAATTCAATCTTTTCATTACTTTTTCTGAATAGTCCATTTCTTCTAAAATTCGTTCCATGCTTGCATAATTAGCTTCTTGTTTTAACCCTAGAGCTTTCAATCTTTCTTGCCTTATTTGTGTTAATTTCACAGGATCAGTTGTTAATCCGATAATTTTTTTAGGATTGACTTCAAGTAGTTCTTTGGCAAGTTGAACTTCTGGAACCAGTGGTACGTTAGCGACTTTAATCTTTTTATGCGCCAAGTACATGCTAAGAGGTGTTTTGGAAGTTCTGGAGATTCCTACCAATATTAAGTCTGCTTTTTTTAGCCCTCGTGGGTCTTTTCCATCATCATATTTAACAGCAAATTCTATTGCCGCAATTCTTCTAAAATATGTTGCATCTAGCTTTCTATGTAACCCTGCTTCTTTTTTTGGAGTCATTTGCAATGCATGGCTCATTGAGTATATTACTGGCGACATTACGTCAATATAAGGAATGTCATAATGACTACAAGCATCTGTAATATACTCAGAGAGTTCGTTTACTACCATTGTAAATATTATTAAAGCATTTTCATCTTTAGCTCTATCTATAATTTCCGTTAATTGTATTTTATCGGTCATATGTGGGTATCTTCTTATTTCGTAATTTGTAAAATCAAACTGACTTATACCTGCTTTTGCTACTTGTTCCGCCGTTTCACCGATTGAGTCAGATATAATATAAATAATTAATCTCTCTTTGCTCATATTCTCCTCCTTTATTATTCAAAGCTAACATTCAAAGTGTTAATACTTCATTTTGTTCTCTAGGTATCCTTCAAGTTTGGAGATCTCAACTCTCTCTTGCTCCATTGTATCTCTATGTCTTATTGTAACGCAGTTATCTTCTAGTGAATCATAATCAAAAGTAATACAAAATGGTGTGCCAATTTCATCATGTCTTCTATATCGCTTGCCAATACTGCCTGCATCGTCGTACTCTACCATGAATTTTTCTGATAGTTTATTATATATTTCTATAGCGTTTTCCTTTAATTTCTTAGTTAATGGAAATATTGCAGCTTTAAAAGGAGCTAATTCCGGATGAAGCTTAAGTACAACTCTGCTTTCTTTTTCGTCAATAATTTCTTCAGTGTAAGCATCTACTAAGAACATTAAAGCAAGCCTGTCTACACCTACAGAAGGTTCAATACAATATGGGACAAATTTTTCATTGGTAATAGGATCTTGATATGCAAAGTCTACCCCTGCATGCTCTGCATGTTGTTTTAAGTCAAAATCTGTTCTGTCAGCAATTCCCCATATTTCTCCCCAGCCAAATGGGAATTCAAATTCAATATCTACTGTTGCATTACTATAGTGTGAAAGCTCGTCTTCTGAGTGTTCTCTCATTCTAATGCTTTTTTCATCAACTCCAAGGTTAAGTACCCATTCTTTACAGAATTTCGACCAATATTCATACCACTTAATATCTTCTCCTGGCTTGCAGAAAAACTCTAATTCCATTTGTTCAAATTCTCTAGTTCTAAAAATAAAATTTCCAGGTGTAATTTCATTTCTAAAAGCTTTACCTATTTGGGCGATTCCAAATGGAACTCTTTTTCTGGATGTTCTTTGGACATTTTTAAAGTTAACAAATATTCCCTGAGCTGTTTCTGGTCTAAGATAAATATCTTTGCTTGAATCTGCTGTTACCCCTTGAGATGTCTTAAACATAAGGTTAAACTGTCTAATACCTGTAAAATCGATTACCCCACAAGTTGGGCATTTAATCGCCTTATCTGTAATATATTCTTCCATTGCACCGCTATCCCATCCATCGACTATTACTTCTTTACCCTTTTTATGAGCATGTTCTTCAATTAGTTTGTCTGCTCTAAATCTAGATTTACATTTCTTGCAGTCCATTAAAGGGTCACTAAAACCGCCCACATGCCCCGAAGCAACCCATGTTTGTGGGTTCATAAGTATTGCGCTGTCTAACCCCACGTTATATGGACTTTGTTGAACAAACTTTTTCCACCATGCTTTTTTAATATTTTTTTTAAGTTCAGTACCTAGCGGTCCATAATCCCATGTGTTAGCAAGACCTCCGTATATTTCCGAGCCTGGAAATACAAAACCTCTTGATTTAGCTAGGGCTACAATTTTATCCATCGTTTTTTCTGTTTTCAAAATTATCTCCTCCAATTATAAATAACAAAAAAATCCTTCATCCACATAACAGGGACGAAAGATTGATCTTCCGCGGTTCCACCCTCGTTGACACTTTGTGTCCACTCAAAGGATAAGCTCAGAATTTCCTTTCGTTAGTAAGTTGTATCAAGTTTACACCGCACTCGACTCTCTAAAACAACATATTCTAACTACTTTTCTTCTTCATTGCTCAAGTATATAATTATTAATAATTTTAACAAAGAGGTAGCTGTTTGTCAACACATTTTTTACCTTCTCTAATCTACTTCCTCATTGTTTATCCCATTATTCTCATTTTTGGCGCTAGTGAATTTATTGATATTAACAATTTCACCATCTTTAGTTACTATCTCTACTGTCATTTTCGCCAAAATAGCTGCTGAAACACCTACTATAGATGCAATAGGCGCTAGTACAATTCCAATTGCACCTGCAGTAACAGGAATATTTAATAACACATCTCCTTCTTTTTTAATTATGATTCTCGTAACATTTCCCTTCTTAGCTAATTCTTTTATTTTTCCTATTATGTCATTTCCTATCTCTCCAACAGATTCGCTCCATTTCTTTTCATCTACTACTTCTTCTAAAAAAATTAGAGCATCTACAATATTACCATTAGTTTGTTCAATAGCCTCTTTTGCTTTTTTATAAGATACACCTGCTCGTTCTCTAATAATATCAATACTTTCTAAATTAATGTCCATATTTTCTCTCTCCTTCTCAATATCATATATATAAAACATCCTTCACGTAGTAGTATACTCTAAAACCGGTCTATTAATAATCTTTCGCCTAAAAAAATCACAACTAGGCAAACAGCCTCCAATCTTTACTTAGCAAGTCCCTCAAGAATTTTCAAACTCTTAAATTCGTACACGTTAGTATGTTCTAAAATATATCTTCTTGTTATTTTACTTAAGTCGTTATTTAGAAATTCGCTTATTTTAAGTTTTGTTATTTTTTTTATATCTGCATTTAATAAATAGTTCGCTAGTCTTATCGTGTGTTTTGAAACCTCAACTGCTCCTCTATCCCTATCTACGCATTGTTCACAAAGTAGTCCTCCTTCTCTATTACTAAATCTATGTGAAGTAATTTCTTCACTTCCACATTCTACGCACGAAGTAATATTTGGACTTAGACCAGAAAATTCTAAAAACTGCAGCTCAAAAGTTCTTACTATGGTATTTATCTCAATATCTTTTTTCTTTAACATGTACAGAGCCTTTCCTAGTAGGTTAAACAATCTATTATTAGTTTGTTCTTCTATAATAACTGCTCCTATTAATTCTAATAAATATGAAGCATATGATAATTTAAATAAGTCTTCTCGTAGCGAGTAAAATATTTCTATTGAGTCGCACTGATTAACTGTGTATAGATTCCTACCTTTATATAGTACAAATTCACTATAGCTAAAGGGTTGAATTCCAGCTCTCATTTTACTCTTAGGCCTTCTTACACCTTTTGCTATAGCAGTTACTTTGCCAAGCTCACGTGTAAATATAGTTACAATGCTGTCATGCTCCGAATATTTTATATTTTTTATTACAAATCCTTCTGTTTTGATCAGCATATTTTTTTCTCCGTATTGTCACGTTTTTTTATTTGCACCAGTTCTGCAGGTTCCCACTGGATAAACAAACAAAGTGATTCACACAAGGTGTCGGGGTGTCGTGGGGACGTTTCGTTTGACAGGGGTAGCTGCTACCTGCCAAACCTGTCAAACGAAACGTCCCCGCAACATCGTGTCAAACGAAACGTCCCCGCAACCGTCCCCGCAACATACCTCTTGTTCTTCGTCTTTGCTATTTATATCCAAGATCCCTTAAATTCACAGCATTATTTCTCCAGTTTTCTTTGATTTTAACCCATAGCTCTAGGTATATTTTTGATCCTAGCAAACTTTCAATATCAATTCTTGCACTTTTACCTATCCCTTTAAGTTTTCTTCCTTCTTTTCCAATTATTATACCTTTATGTGATTTTTTCTCGCAATAAATTGTTGCGTGTATATCGATAATTTCTTTGTCTTTTCTTTTTTTCATAAGAGTTACTTCAACCGCTACTCCATGTGGAATTTCTTGTTCTATATAGTTAAGTACTTTTTCTCTTATAATTTCACTTACTATTACTCTTTCAGGTTGATCAGTTATCATGTCTTCTGGAAAGTATTTTGGTCCTTCTTCAAAATGCGCTAATATTTTGTCTACAAGGGAGGTCAGGTTTAATCCATCTTTCGCTGATATACCAACAATATCTGTGAAAATGCCAGAAGCTAAATATTCTTGATACAGTATATTAAATCTTTCTTGAGCCATTAAGTCGATTTTGTTCATTACTAAAATAATTGGAGTCTTTATCTGTTCTAATTGTTGCATAATAAATCTATCTCCCGGTCCAATTTTAGTGCTATCATCAACTACAAATAGTATGACGTCAACTTCTTTTAAAGTTTTAGTCGCTGTCTTAACCATAAAATCACCAAGTTTATGGTTGGGTTTATGTATTCCAGGTGTATCTAAAAAAATTATTTGTGATTTATTATCTGTATATATGCACTGTATTCTGTTTCTAGTAGTTTGTGGTTTATCAGAAACAATTGCTATTTTCTCACCAATCAACTTATTCATCAGTGTTGATTTTCCAACATTAGGTCTTCCTATAATTGAAACAAATCCTGATTTAAACTCCATTTTACTTACCTCCATTATTGATATTATTTAAGTCATCTGGGGTAAAGGAAAATGGCATTATTTCACCCAGTGAATATTCTTTGTATTTGTTTTCTGATGTAGCAACTATAATTTTCATCTCCTTAGCAAACTCAATAAAAACTTGCCTGCAAATACCACAAGGATAAGTAATGGCATTTAAGTCTCCTACGATTGCTATTGCCTCTATTTTTCTCTCTCCTTCTGAAACAGCTTTAAATATTGCTGTTCTCTCTGCACAGTTAGTTGCTCCATAAGAAGCTGCCTCTACATTGCAACCTGTATATATTTTTCCTGAATCCATTAATACAGCTGCTCCTACAGGAAAGTTAGAGTATGGCACGTACGCATTTTTTCTAGCTTCTATAGCCTTGTTTATTAATTCTTTACTATCAATTTTTTTACTCATTATTTTGCCTCCAAGAAATTATTTACTCTATCGGATTTCTATTTTGTTATTTTTAGGGAAAATACAAATCCACGTTTTACCTTTATTAATTTCAAGAATATTGCCGTCTATATCTTTAAATATATATGGTGAATAATTCGATTTTCGGCTCCATGTTATTGGAATCGCCCTACCATTTGTTATATACTTTCCTGTTCCACTAGTTATCAAGTTCATGTCTCTTCTAAAAGCATCATCACCTTTTATTGTCCATATATCTGTGAATAAAATAAAAATATTTTTAACTGATAGTTGCTCACCATTATATTCATCTATATGTGGTTTGCCGAATTGATTTCTTAAATACAATCCCGTTTCATTATCAAAGTAAAATTCTGGTACATACACTTTTGAAAAGTGGATTGTTACTTTTTTTGCTTCACTTCCAATAGGCGTCCAATCTTTTTCACTAAACACAAACATTGGTAAATAACTTTCTTTCAAATTCATTCGATAGCCAACAGTATTCCATGTTTTTAATATTTTCTCGGTATTAGTATATAGACTATGCTCAAACATTCCTCTTTGTTTTCTTCTAGTTGAATCTCTCCATGATAAAGTTTTCTCTAAATGAGATAGAGAGTCCAAGTTAGCTGGTTTAAGATTTTTTATAGCCGTTGCCGCTAATGGACTGACTCCATGATGCACAAACACTGCATCGTGATTAAGTGCAAAATCTATAAAATAGTGTCTCGCACTGCGAAGTGGTCCTATTTTTTTTGCATTAAAATCCTTAAATAATGCAATTAGTCTAGTTATTTCTCCTTCAGCTAAAGTCTCATAAATAACGCCAGCTTGAGATATTCCACTCTGTGGTAGTGCTTTTCTAATGTTGTTTATAACAACTGCCACTGGTCTTCTAGAGACAATACTTTCATCTATCCATAATCCAGTTAAAGAATTAACTCCTTTTCCACCTGGCTTCTCCTCTTTTTGTTCATTTATTTCATTTGCCGCCTCTTCCCCTTCATTATCATAAACAATCTGTATTTCTTTTTCTTTACTTGTTGAACTTAGATTTTCTGTATTTTCTATAGAATTGTTTTCTTGTTTACATCCTATAATACCATGCAAAAGTGTAAAAATAAGCAGTATTAACAAAACTTTTTTTATGTGTCCCACTTATTAGCTCTTCCTTTCTATACTTTCTTTCTTATTTCCAATTTTAATATTTTTGGATTTTAGTTCGGATACCCACGAAGGGAGTCCCTACAGATTTTTTCTCTTTTTCTATCAAACTTTTCACTTTTCACTTTCCAACTCTATTTTCTGTCTTCTAATGGTTTTACAATCCCACCTGAAATAACTAGCTTTATCGCATCTTCAACAGATATTTTTAAAGGTGTTACTTCTCTTCTCGGTAGCATAATATATAAACCTGATGTAGGGTTTGGTGTAGTTGGTATAAACAGACTAACAACTTCATCACCTATTATTTCTTTAACTTCTGCTAACCCTACAGAAGTTATAAAAGCAATCATATAAATCCCTTTTGATGGATATTCAACTAGAACTGCCTCTCTAAAGCTAGTTTTCTTGCTTCCATATATTGTTTCTGTTAACTGTTTGATAGAGTAATAAATAGTTCTAACTAAAGGAATTCTTCCAAATACAAGTTCTGGTATGGATTTTGTATTTTTCCAAGTAAAGCGTCTTGCTGCTATGCCCGCACCATAGATTAGACACAAAGTAATAAATACGCCTAAGCCATATATTTGGAATCCAATTAAAGTTTCTAGAGGTTTTCTAAAAATTGCATCCACTCTATTTAGCATCCAAAATATTAGGATTAAAGTCAAAGCTGTAGGTAGTAACACTACTAAGCCAGTCAAAAGTGTAGTTCTTATATCTTTCCACATAAATCGTCACATCCTAATTTTAAGTTAACTGCTACTAAAACAAATATTTGCATTAGTTTTTCCTAGAAATAATAATTCAAGCCTTCTTTTTCATAAGAATCCGTTAAGTAAATAGCCTAAATAAAATAATTGTTATCAATACCCCTACAGTAGCACCTACTATTATTTCGAACAAACTATGAATTTTGCTTTCAATTCTACTTTGCGAAACAAGCAAGGCCATTAAAACTGCCATTGTAGTCACAAAAGCATCTCTAGAAATAAATGCTATTGAAGTTACTAAGGAAAAGGATACTGCAGCATGTCCACTTGGCATTCCCCCCCGAAAAGGAGTCCCCTTTGCAAAATAAGCTTTGCCTATAATTGTAATAATTATTACAATTATTAATGCTATAAATGAGATATGCGCTGGAACTTGTTCTACATGCTCAAGAACTCTCAATGAGTATGGATTTATTTTTCTAAAAAACAAAAAATAAGATACAATAATTGCATTAAGAGAAGAAATTAACACAGCTCCAGCGGCAACATTTTTTGCAATTTTAGCTAGTTCATGGTATTCGCTTGTTATTAAGTCTATAGTTTTTTCAATTGCAGTATTAAGCATCTCTGTAATAATTACCAATGATACTGTTAAAAACAATATCATTACTTCGTACTTGGTTAAGTCGAAAAAAAGCGCCATAAACAGCACTAAAGTGGCTATTCCATAATGGATTCTCATATTCTTTTGCGATTTAACAGAGTAAATTATCCCTTCTACTGCATAGTTAAAGCTATCAATCATTTTTCTAATTCGCATAATTTCACTCCATACCTTGTCTTTTTAAGCCTAAGGAACACAACAAATCTTCTTCTTTTTCTCTCATTTCTTTTCTCTCACTCTCGCCTTCGTGATCGTAACCCATAAGATGAAACATACTATGGACTGTCAAAAATGCGATTTCTCTTTGTATACTGTGCCCATATTGAGTTGCTTGTTCTCTTGCTTTTTCAATTGATATAACTATATCTCCTAGCAGTTTTTCTGCGAAGTTATATTTTTCATCATCAGAAATACAATATTGATTATCAGCTTTGCAACCAAAGCTTTCACTCTCAAGCATTGGGAATGACAATACGTCTGTCGTTCCTTTCTTATTTCTATACATATAGTTTAACTTACTCATTTCAACATTGTTAACAAATGATAAACTAACTTCATATTTAGTGCTCAATTTTTCACGATTTAAGCATTCAATCACTACGCGCTCTAAAATCTTAACTAACTCTTCTTCAATGTTTAAAATATTTTGTCTATTGTCAATTACTAAGCTCAACTGTTTTTCTTCCCTTCGCTTCTATTTTCTTGTTGTCAGGGTACTCAATTCTTTCATGGAAAGTTCCCATTATAGTTTTTACAAATGTTTGTTTAATTATTTCTAGCTCTTTCAAAGTAAGATCACATTCATCCATCTGTCCATCATCTAATTTATCTTTAATTATCTTTGTTATAAATGCTTTTATTTTTTCCTCTGTAGGAGAAGATAGGCTCCTTATAGCTGCTTCAACAGAATCTGCAAACATTACAATTGCGGTTTCTTTCGTTTGCGGTTTGATACCATTGTATCTATAGCTTTGCTCATCAACATCTTCTCCATCTGCCAATTCCTTAGCTTTGTGATAAAAGTATGCCACTAAACTTGTACCATGGTGCTGAATAATAAAATCTTGAATTTCAACAGGTAGTTTATGCTTTTTTGCCATTTCCATCCCATCTTTAACATGTCCAGTTATTATTAATGTACTTAGAGATGGAGTGATTTTATCATGTGGATTCTCTGTAGTCAACTGATTTTCTTTAAAGAAGTATGGTCTACTTGTTTTCCCAATGTCATGATAAAAAGAACCTACCCTTGCTAGTAATGCATTCGCACCAACAGCATTAGCTGCTGCTTCACTCAAATTTCCTACAATAATACTATGGTGATACGTTCCTGGTGCTTCGATCATGAGTTTTTTTAGTAGCGGGTGATTTTGACTTGAGAGTTCTAATAGTTTTATTTTTGTAAGAATTCCAAAAATACTTTCCCATAAAGGCAGCGAACCAACTGTTAGTACTGAACAAAATACGCCATTTAATAAAGCTAAAAACGCGAACGTCAATAAGTCGTATAAATCTGTCATGTTAACTAGTCCAAACCCAATAATAGCAAGGCTTTGAACTAAACCAACAACAAGTCCTGCAATAAATATTTTCCCTCTTTGATTAGCATTGTTAATACTAAATACTCCCGCTGTTCCTCCAAGTAACGTCATAAAAATGACAGAAAGATTGATATCAGTAAACATTGCAATTAATATTGTAACGCACAGGTTGATCAGTAAAGCTAATCGCGCATTAATCAATAGAGCAATCAGCATAACTGAAGCCGCAGTAGGCATTAAATAAATAGAAATTCCCGAAGTAGCCCTTGCCATAATCAAAGTTATAAAAAAAATAATTATTAGTAATAGTAGTTGTCCACTTTTACTTAATATGGTCTCGCTAAATATTTTCATGTATGTAATTAGCAAGATTTGCATTACTAATATAATAAGCGCTACACCAATGAACAACATAATATCAGCTGTTTTGTCTCCTTCTAACAACCCTAATTCGCTTAGAATAACTAGATTGTTACTTAAAATTATTTCGCCTTCGCCTACAACTATATCTCCTTCTCTAATTATAATATCTTCAATTTCATTCTTAGCTTCAATTTTTTTCTGTTCAGTTGCTACAATATCTAAGAAGCTATTTGGTCTGATTGTTGCATTAATAATTGAAATCGCTAATTCTTTATACATATCATTAAAACCATCAAATTCTGTTATATGTTCTCTTATGTTGTTTTTTTCTAATTGCAAATCTTGAATTTTCAATCCTTTTAGCAAAAACAATGATACTGTTTCATGTGTGAAGCTCTCGAGATACTCCAACTCGTCTATTGGTGATGCTACTGCTAACGATAAAATGTGAGAAGGTATGTTAAGCTTGTTTAACAGGACTATTTCTTTTTTTGCAGGCAGGTCTAGTCCATCATCTTCTATGACACTATATAAGAATTCGAAAAAGTTTTCGATATCTTTATTAACAGCTGTTAGAACCATTGGATCAATTCTAAAGACAGATTCAGCGTCGCCTGCTGCTCTTTGTCTTAATTGATCTGTTTCTCTTATATTAATAATATCCCTAGTAGCATGTATATCTACAGGTGACAAGGTTCCAACTGCAAGATTATGCTTTTCAGGCATCAATGCCAAAACTAAAAATGAAACTACGCTTATAAAAAACAATAAAGCTAATAATGCATGTATTGATTTCTTACTAGTTAGCATTCTCACACCCCTAGTACTTAGTATCCACTTTAATAAAACTCTAGTTTTTTTCATTTTCATCCTCCGAAATCTTTCTAATCTAGCGAAAGGTATTCAGTAGTTCTCTAAATATCTACTGTTTAGTTATCACTTTCGTTTTTCTCATATGCCGCGATAATTTTACGAACTAATGTATGTCTAACAACATCCTTTTTTGTTAGAAGTTGAATGCCTACTTCTTCCATATCCTTCAACACTTTTGTTGCATGGACAAGTCCACAATTCTTGGCTTTAGGCAAATCTATTTGTGTTATATCGCCTGTTACAACAATTTTAGAGCCAACACCTAATCTTGTTAAAAACATTTTCATCTGCTCTTTTGTAGTGTTTTGTGCTTCATCTAAAATAATAAAAGCATAATTTAGAGTTCTGCCTCTCATAAAAGCAAGTGGTGCTACTTCTATTATATCTCTATCCATATATTTTTCAAACTTATCTGCACCCAATATATCAAACAATGCATCAAACAAAGGCCTTAAATATGGGTCTACTTTTTCTTTCATATCTCCCGGTAAAAACCCTAAGCTTTCTCCTGCTTCAACGGCGGGTCTTGTTAATATTATTCTGCTGACCTCTTCATTTCTAAGGGCTTTTACGGCCATTGCTACAGCAAGGTACGTTTTTCCTGTCCCAGCTGGACCAACAGCAAGTGTTAAGTCTTTTGACTTAATAGTTTCTAAATATTCTTTCTGCCCTAAAGTCATCGGTTTAATTGGTTTTCCTTTTTCAGTCACGAATACAACTTCATTTTTAAGATCCTCAAAATTGTTTTCACTCTCTTTTCCAATAGAGTTTATGACATATCTAATTTGCTGAAGTGATAAATTCTTTTCATTTTTAATTATTTTCACTAATTTTAAAATTAGTTTATCGCATAGTCTTACCTGTTTCTCTTCTCCTACTATAATAATTCCCTTTTGTCGCAAAGAAATATCTACATTCAACAATTGCTGAATCAGCTTAATTTTCTTGTCATACTCACCAAATAATTCTCTAATAATTTCCGCATTATATATATTTATTGTTTTCTCAACAGTGCTTACCAAGAACTATTCCTCCTCTAACTCTATTCGTTTCTTAGTCCCTATATTTTCAATGACCTCGGCCCATAATTCTGCTTTCATATAATTTTCAATGAGTTCAAATTCTATTTTTGTATCTAATATTTCGCTGTAGTTTAAAACACTGCCTTGCAATACTTCTAAAAGAACTTTACTCAGTGTTTCTTCAATATCTCTTAACTCTACCCTCCTTGATACTTCAATTACTTCATAGTATTCTATGTGTATTACTTCGACAAAAATCTCTCTATTCCTCCAGTTAATGATTTCGTAGCTGTTCTTTTCTGCATTATATTTATTAAATTTAACTTCTTCTCCAATTTTATATTCTTTCGTTCCTATAATAATAACAGTTTCTCTTTGCTTACTACCAGTTTTCTTCTGTACAATTTCATATAATGGGTGAATTTCTACTAACTCATAATATGTTCTAGCATATACCTCACCAAATGCATGCGTAAACATTGGATGCTCCATGTTTTCTCTAATTAAAACACCAGATATCAACAAGTCTCCAGCTGCAACAATGTCACCTTTTTTGACTACCGCGTCTCCACTTCGTGCAATTACACTCTCAATTACACCATTCTTTAAAGCTACTACATTAACTGGAACATTTTTATCTATTTTACTAGGTGAAGGAACTTTCTCTACTATTTTAATTTTAGCATATACACCTTTTATTTCAATACCTATCCACGCTAATTCCGAAATATGTATCATTAAATGGTTTTCAATTGCTCTTAAATCGACGCTTTGGTGCCTTGTACCAATCACAAATCCTACATTTTCTAATTCTGTAAGAATGTCATCTGCATAAATAATATCGTTACCTACTACATCAATCCGAAAAACAAAACCAGACAAGTATAATAAAATTATTAAAGAAAAAAATGCTCCTGCTGCTAGCACTTTTCTTTTTAAAATTCTATTTGTCCATACCTCACATCCAGTTTCTTTAATAACATAAATTCTAAAACCATGGTTCTTAGAGAATTTATTTAGTAATTTGTAGTCCCTCAAATTAATTTTGAATTCTAATAATGTATACTGTTTGCGATCTACATCCCAGATATCAATGTTTTTACTAACACAAAAGTTTATAATTTTCTCTAACCCCAACCCTTCTAATCTAACAGTGGCAAACCCTCTATAATTTTTTCGAAATCGCATATTAACACACCCTTTAAAAGGATTTATTTACTAACTTGAGAATAACAACTTAACTATTTTGCCATTTATCGTTATTTCATCTGCTGATATGCTTTTTAAATGTAGCTTTTCTCCTTCTATTTCTAACATTCCAAATCTAGTGTTAATGCGCATTTTTTTATCTGTATACTCAATAATTCCTTTATGATTTTCAACAAGAATTTGTAGATTACCTATCATAGTTATTTTAGATGTATCAAGCATTATATCTTTTGGGAATTCAAGTAGTTCTGCAATTGATTCTCTTGCTTTATAGCTTTTCATTAAAAGGCACACCTCCATATACAAATATTATGCCTTTTAAACTTATATTAGACCAAAAAAGAGCCTCACAATTAGTAAGGTCCTTCTCCGTCATTAACTACTTCAGTAATCATTGGTAAGTATTTGCCGCTACTCTTAAATTTTTTATCTTTTAGTCTAATTATAACAAATGATGCCGTCATCATAAAAAATCCTACAATTGCTGAGTAAATATCTGCATTCTTCATAATCCCTATTGTATTTAAAATTGTGCTAGCTAGCATTATTCCTGCTAGCAAAGAAAACAATGGAATTATATACACAATAAACGCTGCCGATAAAACTTGTTTGCTCTCCATATCTATGTATACTGTTTGACCTACTTTAGCACCGATTTGATTATATACTTCTGCCACTAAAGATGAATTTTCATCTCCTAACTTACAAGCACTGCAATTAGAACAACTTGAATGCTTTTGAATCTCTACTTTTGCAACGTTTCTTTCTACTGAAATTACTACTCCAGCTTTTTGCACTGTTTCACCCCTATTCTTTTTCAATTATTTCTTTTGCAACAACAGATGCCAAAATTAATCCTACAACAGATGGCACAAATGATATGCTTCCGATAAGCTTTTCTATATTTTGATCTTTTCTTTTAGTTTTACTAACTATCTCTTTTGAATATACTACTTTTAAATCTGAAACATTTTTTTTTCTAAGTTCTTTTCTCAAAACTCTTGCAAGTGGGCATATTTCAGTTTTAAAGATATCTGAAACCTCAAATTTTGTAGGGTCCATCTTATTACCAGCACCCATGCTACTGATTATTTTTATTCCTCTTTCCTTACATTTTACTATTAGATCTATTTTTGAGCTCACCATGTCTATTGCGTCAATTACATAATCATAATCGTCACTTAATAATTTGTTTGCACTCTCACTAATATATTTCTCATTAAAAATAACTACTTCTGCATCTGGATTTATATCAAGTATTCTATCTTTCATGGCCTTCACTTTAATTTCTCCAATTGTTGTAGAAGTCGCATGAATCTGTCTATTTATGTTTGTGATGCAAACTTTATCATAATCGACTAGTACTATTTTGCCAACTCCGCACCTAGCTAGTGCCTCAACTGAGTATGAACCCACTCCTCCAACACCAAAAATTGCAATTTTAGAATTCCTTAGTTTTTCAATTCCTTCTGATCCTATTAGTAGTTCTGTTCGCAAAAATCTCTTGTTTTTCATATTGTCTCCTTTTTAGAAATCAAAAAAAAATCCTATATAAGGATTAAAGTTTACCCGCTATGCCGTTTGATTCAGCTGTTTTGAAACCCACTATCGTAGGTGGATGCCCAGTCACATATTTCATAAGTCCCCTCAAGAGGGCATTTACTACGTACATGAACTTAGATTTCCAATGTAATTCTGTTAGCTCAAAACAACCGTTTCTTCGTACACAGCAGGATTTACTTCTATTTAATACTACCATAAAGTAAATCAATTTGCAATGTTAATTATTAGAACATGCAAAAACACACTCATTACAGTTATTTAAACGTCTTGTCAAGTCAGTACATGATCTTTTTGAAAAAATACATGGTACTTTGTTTTGCTTAGCTTTAGTTTTTATAATCTTTGTAATATTATGCTCAATAAAATCATAAAATACAATTACTACGCCAATATTTTCAGGCATTTCCATTTTTCTCATGCCTTTTTTTCTGCCAGTCCAATGCACGTAATCTGTTATTCCATGATTTGACAGGGTCTTAGGTATGTTGCCAAGCCTATCTGCTCCAACTAATAATGCTTTCATTTATCTAGCCTCCCCATATGTATTTACCGATAACAATTATCAATATTATATAGGTTGCTTCATCCTTTGTCAATGTATTTCGAAATTGTACTTTTTAATATGAGCTCTGTAGTTATATTTATCCCATTATGACTAATAGAATACTAGTAAGTTTATGGCATAAAACAAAGTTTTCATTTTATTTAACAGAATATCAGTAGTTCAAAAAACTACCTACCTACATACACAATATGAAGGTAGTTTAAATATTTTCCAATAATATTTTTCAGACATTCTATTTTTGAATTAAACAAACCCCAAGCTCTTCTAACTGTTTCTCCTCTGCAACTGCAGGCGCATTTGTTAGAGGGCATGCTGCATTTTGGTTTTTTGGAAAAGCAATGACTTGTCTTATGTTTTCTTCTCCTGTCAGTAACATTACTAACCTATCAAAGCCATATGCAATTCCACCATGTGGTGGCGTGCCATACTTAAATGCATTTAATAAGAAACCAAACTTATCCCATGCTTCTTCGTTTGAAAATCCTAATGCATTAAATAGTCTCTGTTGTAAGTCGGCAGTATGAATTCTTATGCTTCCACCTGCAATTTCATATCCATTAATAACTAAGTCATAAGCTTTTGCTCTTGCTTTTTCAGGAGCAGTTTCTAACATATGAAGATCTTCGTCCATAGGTGCAGTAAATGGATGGTGCCTCGCTACGTATCTTTCTTCTTCTTCGTTATACTCAAGCAAAGGAAATTCTGTTACCCAAAGTGCATTGAATACGCTCTTATCGATAACCGCTAATTTTTTTGCAACTTGTACTCTAAGATGTCCTAATGCATCAAATACAACTTGATTAACATCTGCTACAATAAAAATCATGTCATTGTCTTTAGCATCTGTTGTTTCTAATATTTTTGCCAATTCTTCTTCTGTAAAGAATTTTGTTATTGGTGAACTAATTCCTTCTTCTGTAACCTTTATCCACGCAAGACCTTTTGCACCATACGTTTTAACTAGTTCTTCAAATTTCTTTATACCTTTTTTACTAATTTTATCTGCATAGCCTTTTATATTAATTGCTCTTACAGAATTGCCTTCACTAACTGATGAAGAAAAGACTTGAAATCCGCAGTCTTTAACTACGTCAGATAAATCAATTAGTTCAAAACCGAATCTTGTATCTGGCTTGTCAGAGCCATATCTCTCCATTGCCTCTTTAAAAGTAATTTGCTTTAGTGGTAGATCTATTTCTACATTGATCATTTCTTTAAATATTTTGCTAATCATTCTCTCGTTTATTGCTAAAACATCTGGTATGTCTACAAAAGACATTTCACAGTCAATTTGCGTAAACTCTGGTTGTCTGTCTGCTCTTAAGTCTTCGTCTCTATAGCATTTTACTATTTGGAAATATTTTTCCATGCCACTGACCATTAATAGTTGTTTAAATAGTTGTGGTGATTGAGGCAGGGCGTAAAACTTCCCTTTATTCACTCTACTAGGCACTAGGTAGTCCCTTGCACCTTCTGGTGTTGGTTTGGTAAGCACAGGTGTTTCTACCTCAATAAATCCTTCTGAGCTGAGAAAATCTCTTACCATCATTGCTGTTTTATGTCTAGTAATTAAATTTTTCTGCATTGATGGTTTTCTTAAATCTAAATATCTATACTTTAGTCTAAGATTATCTGAAACGTCATCATTATCCTTTATATAAATTGGCGGTGTTTCTGATTCATTCAAAATTTCTAGTTTTTCTGCAAATACCTCTATTTCGCCCGTGGGCATTTTACTATTAATTGATTGTCTTATAAATACTTTACCTACTACTGAAATTACATACTCTGAACCTAATTCGTCCGCTCGCTCGAATGCTTCTTTTGAAACATCTTCATTAAAAACAATTTGAACTATTCCTGATCTATCTCTTAAGTCTGCAAATATTAAACCACCTAAATTTCGTCTTTTTTGTACCCAACCAGATAAAGCAACCGTTTCTTCAATATTTTCTTTAGTTAACATGCCACACATATGGGTTCTTTTTATATCTAACATTTTAAGCCCTCCCTAATTTCTCTTTAATTTTTATAGCTAACTCATCTAAAGTTAGTTCTTCATTTATCGATGTTAACGAATCTTTTAATGTTACAGTTTCATTCTTAAGTTCTTCTTCTCCTAAAATAATTCTAAAGCGTGCATTTACTTTGTTAGCATATTTAAACTGGGCTTTTACGCTTCTATCAAGATAATCTATTCTTGATAGTATACCTTCATCTCTTAATTCTGCTATTATCTTGTATCCCTTTTCTCTTGCTTCATCGCTCATTGTTACTATAAAGATATCAGGTTGTTTAGGCTTAGGTATTTCAATACCTTGTGTTTCTAATGATGCAATTAGTCTTTCTAATCCCATCCCAAACCCAATCCCTGGCGTTTTAGGCCCACCACATTGTTTTACTAATTCATCATACCTTCCACCACCACATAGAGTTCCTTTTTTCCCTTGTTCATCTGATAGTATCTCAAATGCAGTTTTTGTGTAATAGTCTAATCCTCTAACTATTTTAGGGTCAACAACGAAATCAATGCCAATAATTTTTAAATATTTTTTTACTCCCTCAAAGTGAGAGCTACATTCTTCGCAAATATTATCAAGCATTAAAGGAACATTCTCTACTTGCACTTGGCAAGAATCATTTTTACAATCTATAATTCTCATAGGATTTTTCTCGTATCTCGTGTGACAAGTGCCACATAAGTTATCTAATTTTGGTTCTAAAAACTGTTTTAGTAATTCATTATATTTAACTCTGCATTTTGGACAGCCTACACTGTTAATTCTAAGCTCTAGGTTTTTTAGTCCTAATTTCTTATATACACTCATTGCAAGATGCATAACTTCTACATCAACTGCAGGATTTATTGCTCCGAAAACTTCTATTCCAAATTGATGATGTTGTCTATATCTTCCTGCCCCCGGTCTTTCATAACGAAAAATAGGTGTAATGTAGTACAATTTTGTTGGTTGAGCATCTGCGTACAGCTTATTTTCAATTAATGCACGAACAACTGGTGCTGTTCCTTCAGGCTTGAGCGTAATACTTCTTTCTCCACGATCCTCAAATGTATACATTTCTTTACCAACAATATCAGTTGTCTCTCCAATGCTCCGCTCAAATAATTCTGTATGCTCAAATATTGGTGTCCTTATTTCTGAGTAACCAAATCTTTCAGCAATTTCTCTTACTGCATTCTCAACATAATGCCATTTATAGCTTTGTTTTGGTAAAATATCTTTCGTTCCTCTTGGTGCTTTAGTTAACATAAAATTCACCTCTTTAGTCTCTTAATTTTTAAAACACAAAAAACTCTCTACACTTCTTCATGTCTAAAGCAAGTAACTACATGGTCATTTACCATACCAATTGCCTGCATAAAAGCGTAGCATATTGTTGCCCCAACAAAAGAAAAGCCTCTCTTCTTCATATCTTTACTCATTTTTTCTGACTCTTTAGTTTTCGAAGGTACATCTTTGATATTTTCCCATCTGCTTTTAATAGTCTTATAATTTACAAATTGCCACAAGTATTTATCAAAACTGCCAAATTCTTTTTGCACTTCTAAGAAAGCACGAGCATTTTTAACAACTGATTCAATTTTTCTTCTGTTACGAACTATTCCGCTATTTTGCATTAGCTCTTCAATCTTTACATCATTATAATTCACAATTATTTCTGCATCGAACCCGTCGAAAGCCTCTCTGTAGTTTTGTTGTTTTTTGAGTATTGTAATCCAACTTAATCCCGCCTGTGCACCATCTAAAATTAATTTTTCGAATAATTGCTTATCATCATGAACTGGCACACCCCATTCTTCATCATGGTATTTAATGTATATAGCCTCTTTTCCTACCCATCCGCATCTGTTTTTCACAATTATACCTCCGTATTTATCAAAAATATATTATTGGCGTTAAAATAATTCATATCTCGCAACAAAACATGTCAATCAAAATATCCATTGGTGCAAGTACAATGTTTTTTTACTTCTAACTTTTCTGCGCCCGAAATAAAAATATTGATTTGCTAATTTGACTCGATCTTAAACAGCTTACTATCCTGCGATAATCTTATAATTATGTTTTTTTCAACATCTATTTCTTTCGGTAATTTATCCTTTAAAATCGAGAAAACTAATTGAATATTTTTATTTCTAATAAATTCCGATATCTTCACTAGTTGATTCCCGTGCATTAGCTCTTTTTTATCGTTTAGCAAGAAATGTAAACATGATATTTTTTCATTGTCAGCAAACAAAATATAAGCCAAATCAAAACAAACTATTTCTCCTTGTTTCTTCCCAGAACTCAAATTTGCATTAAAAGCGCTGAACTTGTAAATTTTTTTATTTTCTTTATTCACTATGACATCATATTTTAATGCGTATTTTTCGCCATAAAGTTCATTTGAAACTTCC
This sequence comes from Alkaliphilus sp., assembly GCA_002733545.1. Lineage (GTDB taxonomy): Bacteria > Bacillota > Clostridia > Peptostreptococcales > NVVX01. The sequence goes on along the minus strand of NVVX01000001.1, from coordinate 11,443 downwards.
GAGAAATATTTATTGAATTTTGTAAGTCTAGATTTCAATTTGCTCTCGAAATTTCCTGTGAACAATTCATCTTCGATTATTTCTAACTCAATATTATATTTCTTAATGTTATTTTCTACTTCTTCAATTTGCGCAACAATCGCTTCATATTCTCCTTTTGACTTATGTTTTTCGTTTAACTCAATGATTAGTACCTCGAGCTCTTCAAAAGTTTCACTTTTAGATATCTTATTAATCAATTCTTTTTCCTCTTGAAGTAATCTATTAAGTGCGCTGTCTTCGTTTTTTATATTCTTCTCTAATGATGGCAATTCGGCAGAAATAAACTTGATTTTTTCCAAAATCATTCCATTATGATAAGCTACTAAATCCTCAAAAGTTTTCTGTATCCCCATAATATTTTGCACTGCCTGCTCATATATCATTCTAAGTTGTCTCAAATCGATTTGCGAAGTGTTATTTCTCATTTCTTCTCTTGCTTCATTAATCAAATCTAAACGTATTTTCAAGTTGCTAATCTTTGAACTTTTTTTATTGATTCTCCACTTTATTTTATTTAAGTTGTCTAAATCAACTTCAAAATTTTCATTCAAATTGAAGTTAGACTTCTTTTTATTGAGTTCTGTTATTTCATCGTCAATTATTGTAAGTGCAATCTCATATGCATTTCTGGTCTGCGTTTTTTCTAGCCTCTTCTTATACTTAATTTCTTGTTTAATTTCCGCCAGAATAGTATATTTTTTTGAGCCTCCATCAAAATCGCAACCCAAAAGAAATAGATACAGAGTTTCGTATTCAACATCAGTAGTATAGCTGCTTAGCGTTTTTAAAGTGTTGTTTAAAGTTTCGTTCTTATGCCTAATGTTATGTGAAATAATTTGTCTCAACGAGGGTTTTTCTAATTTATGCCCTGGTATTATCAACTTTAAGAGCTCCGTTTCGAACTCTTTTTCACTATACTGAATACCGTTTATTTTTCTAATCGTTTCTTTTCTTAATAAAAAGTTTCTTTCTATAAAGATTTCTTTTACATCTAAACTATCTAAATCCTCCGTAAGAGTTAATATAATTAGAATTTTATGCTCAATCAAGTACTCTTTCACAAGAAGATAAATATCTTTTTTGTTTTCTTCATCTGTGTAGATTATTGAAGCTTTAGCTCCTAAGCAAAAATCAATCAACTTTAAAACTGTGGTTTTTCCAACATTATTTCCTGTGCTTTTTTCGTCAGTAGTTGGTGTTTCATCTACAATTAAATTAATCCCTTTGTGGAACTTTATTTTTCTTATAACTATCCCTTTACCTATAATTTTTAGTTCCTTTATGAACATAGCTCCACCGCACCTTCATCGTTCAATTTTGCAACTCCAATTAGAAACAGCCAGTCTAGACACAATATAAACGTCGAAAAAGAAGTCTCGTTTTTACTTTTAACCAGTTGATATAAATCCATCATCGGCGAGACAGATTTGCTTTGCAATTCTTCTAAAAGCACAGCTCCATTGTAATAAATACTCAGTTCTGGCAGAATATTATCAGGTAATAACATAATTATATCCCTCCGGATTTTCGAAAATTTTACATCTAATAAACGCATCTACCACAAGTATCCCCGTGTACATTTCTAATTCTTCAAATGTAATTTCTACATAGTTTTTACTAGTTATTACTATAGTCATAATGTTATTTATGACCTTAAGAAATATTTCATCTTCGTCTTTGCATTCATCCATTTCAATGCTATATTGTTTTTTAATTGTTTGAAAAACTGACATGCTCTTATTAGCGCCTTGCTTGTCAAATTCTTTGTATTTTTGGTTTATTTTGTGATAGTAAATTTTATAATCATTAATTATCATTTTTGTGTTTACTAGATTATTATACTCAATCTTTCTCATTATTTCAAAAGTATCTACTTCAGGTTTGCCAATAGAGTTTGCAAGCGGCTCTCTCGACAGTATATCAATAATTCCTGCTAAGATTGAATCCATTTTTACTACATCTATTTCTTCACCTAATTCTCCCTTAATCAATTCGTACAGTCTTCTTAGTTCTGTTATAGATTTGCAAAAAATTTTATTCAATATATCAGTTAAATCTATTATATCTGCTTTTGGTTCAAATGAAATATTATGTGGATTCAAATAAGTTTTTTTCTTAAGTATGCTTGCGTCTCCAGATATTAATACAAATATGAATCTATATCCTTCATAGCTTGTCAATGTTTCTTTTTTTAAAGACTGCTCTATTTTCTGTTTTGAACATGTAGCCGATACCTGCACAACTATTCTATTAGTTTTATCTATCAAATCTATACCTTCGATATTTCTTTTTTCGTAGTTCCTATTTGCTAAACTAAAGCCAAAAATCATGTTTAACAATTCACAATAAAAATTCTCAGAATGAATATTCAGCTCTAGTAAATTCAGCTTGCCACGCTTTTTTATTCTAGTCGCTAACAGGTTTAATTTTTCTTCAATATAATTAAAATAATTCAATCGATTCACTAATAATCCCCCTAAGTTTCATCGCAATATTAATTCATTATAACATTAGTTTTCAAGTATATCTAATGTTATAATCAAAAAACAATCTCTTTTTTGCTCATCCTGCTATTTTAATTGTTCTCCAATATTTTCTCTAAATTTCGATATAGCATTTGTCCTAGTCTACGGTAATCGCCTTTTCTTCTAGCAATTACTCTTTCCTTTTTTAATGTAGTTAACTGTACCCCTGATATTATCTTGGATTGCGTAAATGTTAGTAATGTAAAACTATTAATTTTTTTATCGTTTTTATAGAAATTAAGGATATATATTTCCTCCATCACAATGTTTCTAGAGAATCTGTCTCTTCTTGTAGTAAGAATGTGCACATCTCTAAATAATTCTTCAGCTGCAACTTTAATTATTCGATTATTCTTCAAATCAATAATTTCAATTCTATCTGCCTGAAAAGTTCTTTGATGAAATTCAATTTCATATATCCTATTTGTCTCCATCACATTATAAGCAAACATCACTAAAATTATTGATAGAATAAAATAGTATTTTTTTTTAAACATCTTGTAAGCAGCAAAACTAAAGCTTACTACTGCAAGTAGTACCTTTAAGAAAAATTCAATTTCTAAAGACATGTCATTCCCCCTGTTTTTATACTTTCTAACTAAAAAATCACTATTTCATGTAATAACCATACTAACAATTACACATCAAACAAATCCATCACTTCTTCTTTACTCATTTTTGATACCAATGTTTCTCCAGGTTTAATTACAGCATTAATCATATCTTTCTTTTTTTGCTGAAGTTTATGTATTTTTTCTTCTATTGTTCCTTTTGTAATTAAGTTCATAACATGTACCGATTTTTTTTGTCCAATTCTGTGAGTCCTGTCGGTAGCTTGATCTTCTACTGCTGGGTTCCACCAAGGATCAAAGTGAATTACAGTGTCTGCACCAGTAAGGTTTAATCCTGTGCCTCCTGCTTTTAGTGAAATCAAAAATATTTTACACTCTCCGTTGTTAAATTCATTTACCATTTCTCCTCTATCCTTCATAGCAGTAGAACCATCCAAATACATATAATCAATTTTGTTTTTGTTTAACATTGTTTTTATTATTGATAACATACTCGTAAATTGAGAAAACAACAAAATTCTGTGTCCCCCAGCCAAGGACTCTGTAATTAATTCCTCTAATAGTAGCATTTTACCGCTCTCTCCTTCGTAATTATCAATAAACAATGATGGATGACAACAAATTTGTCTTAGTCTAGTAAGCCCTGTTAGAATTCCGAAATAGCTTTTGTCAAATCCTTTTTCTTTTATCTCTTCTTCAATTTTTTCTTTAATCTGCTTCAAGTAAGCCATATATACTATTTTTTGTTGATTTGTTAGGTTTGCTACTATTTTGTTTTCAATTTTTTCTGGAAGTTCTTTCAAAACATCTTTCTTAATCCTCCGTAACAAGAAAGGACTAATATGTTTTTGTAGATCACGAAGCGCCACATTGTCATTCTCTTTAATTATTGGTTTTTCAAATTGCTTCTTAAATTTTGCATGAGATAATAAATAACCCGGCATTATAAAGTCAAAAATTGACCATAACTCTGTTAGCGAATTCTCTATAGGAGTGCCTGTTAATGCAAAGTAGTTTTTAGCACTTATTCTCTTAACAGCTTTTGAGTTTATCGACCCATGATTTTTAATGTTTTGAGCCTCATCTATTATACAATATCTAAATACAGTTCCATTATAGAGATCTACATCTCTTCTTACTAATGGATACGATGTGATAATAACGTCAAATCCATCCACATTTTTAATGCTATTCATTCTTGTTTCTTTACTGCCTGCAATTATAAGAACAGTCAAATCTGGCGTAAATTTTTTTATTTCTGCTTCCCAATTATATACCAAAGATGTTGGGGCAATAACTATAGAAGGAGCTTGACCTTTTTCTCTTTTTTCTGATAAAAGAAAGGTCAAAACTTGAAGTGTTTTTCCAAGCCCCATGTCGTCAGCCAAAATTCCACCTAGACCATATTTCGATAGTGTTTTTAACCACTTGAATCCAAATTTTTGATATTCCCTCATTGTATCTTCCAATTCACTTGGAATTTGAAAGTCTATATCTCCAGGTTCTTTTACATTCTGAACTAGTTCTTTGAAGGACAGATTTCTCTTAATGAATTTAAGGCTGCTCTCTTTTAATTGCTCATCTAAATACATCGCTCTATATTTATAAATCTCCACCAAGTCTTTTTCAAAGTCTTTTTTATCTAAATCCAAAGAATCGACTAACTTTGACACATCTTGTATCTCTGGTATGTTTAATGGTAAGTAAGCCCCATTTTTCAACTTATAATATTTCTTCTTCTCTTTGATAGATTTAAAAACATCCGTTAACTCTGTTTTCTCAATCCCCTCAATATTAAAATCAAACTCTAGCATGTCGCTTCCAGTATTTAATCTAATCCCACCAGAAAAAGAAGAACTGTCTTTAATTTCCATGCTTTTAAATTTTTTAGTATAGTATACATCTGCAATTGTTTGTAATTTGACTATTTTCTCATTGACAAAATCAAAAATCAATTCGTCATCGTCTAAATATACTTTGGCATTTATAACTTTAAACTCTGCGTCTTCAAAAATACTAATAATTTCTCTTTCTCTCTCAACATTCCTTAGTAATATTTTACTTTCTTCTCTTTTAATATTTGAACTATCATTAAATGGGTCTATATGAACATCATCATAGATGAACTTGATTTTGGCAGTTACTCTTTCATCTTCTTTGTCTAAATATATTTCTGGCTTTATTTCGGGTTTATACATAAGCGCAGAAACTTTTTCATCTATAATAATTTTTCCGATTTTTTCTATATGTGGGTATGTTTCAGAAATAAAGCTTTCGCTCATTTCTTTTGGTATTTCTATAGAGTGGTTTTCTTGGTGAATTACTGCATTATAAAATGGGAAAAATGCATCAATTTGTTGTTTAGATACTCTACGTATCTTTCCTGCTGCAAAGAAATACGCTCCATCCTTAACTAAGGATGTCATAGTATCATCAAAATTCACTTCAAGAACAAGTTCTTCTCCTTCTTGCGTCAACAAAAAGTCAACTTCTAAATCACTATCTATTATCTGTACATTCTCGTATTTAGTTCCAAGGATAATTGCATTAAAGTCTATTTCCCTTGCAATGTCTAAAAATCTTTTTATCGTATTTGTTGTTAAAATCATTTTTTTCCCATCGAACAGGCTATTTAAAGTCTTAGAATAATTTCCTTCACTAGATATGTACTCTTCTTTTTCATAGCAGTCAATTAATAAATCTATTATTTTTTTATCCTCTTCATTAAAATCGTATATCTGCGGACTGTATGTGAAATTTTTCCCAAATACAAGCTCTTCTCCTTCCTTAATTGCTATCAATATTTTTTTGATATTTTTTACTACATAAAGCTTTTCTTCACCCAATCTTAAACTTAGCGAAGATGCAAATTCGACATCTTTATATCCATAAGTATCAAACTCATATGTTACTTCAAGAGAGAGTATTTTTTTCTCAGATGTTTCTTTGCTCCAAAAATAATTCAAAATATTTCCTACAATTTCTTTAGGGTTTTGTCTATCATATTCACGTTTTCTATCTCTTTCTCCTATTTCAAACATTACTGCTACAATATGCTTACAACCTCCCCAAAATTTGTTGTAGGCATGACAATCACATGTTGAGTCACAATAATCTCCATTTTGGTAGAAGTCTATTTCAATATTATACTCCTGCGTCCCTATTACAGTAGCATTAAAAACATATAGTTCTTTGTTAAATTCTAGCGAAGAAATTCTTTTGCCTAGATAATACCTTCTTCCTCTTTCATATACTCTGAAACTTGTTGACATCTCCAAGATTGTTCTATCAGTAATGTTAAACATTCAACTTCTCCTTGTCTTCTAGGTTTTCTTCATTTTTGTAGCGCTTATTTTGAAAAAGGTAAATCTATGAATATTTTAGTGCCTACTCCTATTTTGCTATCAACTGTAATATTCCCATTATGCCTATCTATTATAAGCTGTGCTATAGCAAGCCCTAATCCGTGCCCACCAGATTCTTTAGTTCTAGATTTATCAACTCTATAAAATCTATTAAAGATGTAAGGCAAATCTTTCTTAGGAATGCCCACACCATTATCTTCAACTACTATTGTAAATTTTCTTCTTTTTTGCATTGTAGTAATAGTTATAGTCCCATCCTTTTGTGTATATTTAATGCTGTTATCAATAAATACTCTAATAGCTTGTTTTAATGTTGTTCTATCAGCATTAATTACCCGCTCTATATCTAGTTTCTCAATTACTTTATGATCCCTATCAATCATTTTAGTTTCTCTAACTATTTCTTTTAGTAGTTCATTAATTTCAAACTCTCCTTTTGCCAAACTAAAGTCTTGTTTGTCACTTCTTGAGAGCATCAGAAGTTTCTCTACCAACGACTGCATGTTTTTGGACTCATTTTTAATTGCTTCAATTGATTCTTCTAAGATTGCTTTGTCCTCTTTACCCCAACGTCTAACCAAATCTGCGTATCCATGAATAATTGCAATAGGCGTCTTTAACTCGTGCGATGCATCTGATGCAAACTGACTTTGCATGTTATACGATTCTTGAATACTGCCAAGCATGTCATTAATGGTTTCTGTTAAGTCCCGTAGTTCGTCTTGTGCTGTACTTAAATCAAGTCTAGAACCCAAGTTTTGCACAGTAATTTCTTTTGCCTGCTGTGTCATCTTCTTTATTGGACCAAGTATTTTGCGACTTGCTTTTGTTCCAATTTTTATTAGCAATAATACTCCAAGCAAGTATGCTACTACAAATGTCCACATGACAAGCTGCATGAAATGATTAACACTATTGGCGTCAGTAATAATTTGCAGAAACCGATAATCGTTGTTTATTGCGAAATCTGCTAAATAATTCATCCCCATAAATACAGCTACTACCACAAACAGCATAAATCCTGACAATATTGCTGTAAATACAAAGGTTAGTTTAAATGATATAGAAAAATAAAAAAGTCTCAAAATTTTTCTTGCTACATCTTTAATGAACATCTTTACTTTCGCTATAATTGCTTTAGTTCTAGGATGTCTATTCATCTCTTATCACATACCCTATCCCTCTTATTGTTTGTATAAGTTTAATACTAAATTTTTCATCAATTTTTTTTCTTAAATATCTAATATGTACATCCACTGTATTAGCCCCGCCAAAATAATCATAGTCCCATATTTTACTTAAAATTCTTTCTCTTGTTAATACAATATTTTTATTCTGAATCAAATATTTTAACAAATCAAATTCTTTTTTAGTTAACTCAATTTTGTTGTCATCATATAGAATAGTATGCATTGAAGAATTCATAACTAATTTACCCATTCTAAGCACATTTGAGGGTTCGCTTTTTACTGGAGTTCTCTTTATTGACGCTCTAATTCTAGCTAATAGTTCTTCAATAGCAAACGGTTTTGTCATATAGTCATTAGCCCCTAAATCAAGTCCTGCTACTTTATCGAAAACATCGTCTTTTGCAGTGAGCATAATGATTGGAACTTCTGATTTTTTGCGAATTCTTCTAAGCACTTCCATTCCATTTAACTCTGGAAGCATTACATCTAGCAATATCATTGATATACTTTCATCATCTGCCTTGTTTAGTCCTTCTCTTCCATCGTATGCAATTTCTACTTTATATCCTTCATAAGTTAACTCTAATTCTAAAAAACGTGCAATCTTTCGTTCATCTTCTATAATTAGGATTTTATCCACTCTTTTTTCCTCCTATTTAATTCGCATCATACGAATTCTACGCAAAGTTATAGTAGTATTCTATCATATTTTTTCTTTTAAATCTTAGTTTTAATTTTAATATAACGACTACATAAAATCTCTTCTCTTGCTCTCTGGATTCATGATTATTATTTACAAACATAAAAATTCTCTTAGATTTGAACAATCTATTTAGGGTACATATAATCTATAATATCTTCATCAATAGCATGAAAAATTCTCAACTAATCATTTTAGCCCTTCAGAAAAATAATTAACATTAACATAACATTTGTTTGCTTGCTTTTTTCTATTTATGATATAGAATAGGCAAATGAGATTCAAAATTTTATTAATAAGGTGGTAATTATATTGAAAAAAAATACGCTATTTACAAGCACTAACCCCTTAAAAACGCCAATAATATTTTTCATTATATCAACTTCTTTCATACTTTCGATGATGCAATTGTCTAAACGATTGTATATTTATTTGAGTATTGATAATTTTGCCATTTATTCAATAGTTCTAACTACACTTTTTACATCAATTATTCTATTCTTTCTAATTTCGAAAACAATTACTGCATTTTCAGTTAAAAATAAAGCAATACTAGAAAAAAATCTAGAACTTGAAGCTACTTACTCACAATTACTCGCGACTGAAGACACTTTACATCAAACTATTGATGATTTACTTACCAAAGAAGAGGCCTTGCTTAAAAGTGAAACAAAGTATAAATTAATTCTTGAAGGTTCAAATGATGCCATCTGGGAATGGGATATAGTTAATAATATAATGTACTTAGACAAGTCTTGGGAACTTCTTGGCTTCAGTTTGGATGATTGTGAAAGTTCTCTAGAATCATGGCGTAATTTAGTTCATCCCGAAGATCTTTCTCGACTTATAAATAACTCTAATGATTATCTCAATAGAAAGACTCAGCTATATCACGTTAAGTATCGAATGAAAACAAAAAATGGTGATTATATTTGGATACTAAATCGTGGACAAGCTACTTGGGACGAACAAGGTAATCCTTTACGCATAGCAGGTACACACACTAATATTAATGACGAAGTAAAAAACCTAGAAAAAATAAACCAGCTTGCGTATATTGACACACTTACAGGATTACCTAACAAAAATAGGTTTTGTGAATTTTTACATGATGCTTTAGCAAAGGAGAAAAACTCCAATTCAAACTTTTCACTTCTGCTTATAGACTTAGATGGCTTTAAGCTAATTAATGATTCGCTAGGTCATTCAATTGGAGATATGATTCTTCAAAACATATCCGCATTAATTGCTAGTGCAATCGCCGACATAGAGGATTGTTTTATGGCAAGGTTTGGTGGAGATGAGTTCATTATTTTTATTCCTAATAATCATAACAAAGATAGCGTTTTTAACATTGCTAAACGAATATTAAATAAGTTTAGCACCACAATCTCGGTAAGTGGTTATGATTTCCATATTACTGCCAGCATTGGCATTGCTAATTACCCTGAACACGGTACTACTTCTGAAATTCTAGTACAAGCTGTGGAAGCAGCAATGTATTCTGCAAAAGAGTCAGGGAGAAACAAGTATATTCAGTACAGCCTTAATATCAACAAAACCAATAAACGCAAACTTGAAATCAAAAATGAATTACAGCGCGCATTGTCTAATGATGAGTTTATTCTACATTATCAACCAATAGTTAATACTAAAACTTGTAATGTAGTTGCAGCTGAAGCTCTAATAAGGTGGATGCATCCAACTAGAGGTTTAGTGCCTCCTAATCGTTTTATCGCTATAGCAGAAGAGACTGGTCAAATTATAGAAATAGGTGAGTGGGTAATAAAAACTGCTCTAATACAATGTATAGAGTGGGAAACCAAGGGTATTAATCACATTAAGATGCATATTAACCTCTCAGTAAAACAGCTCCATCATCAAAATCTATTTTCTTTTCTTAAAAAGACAATAGATGATTTAGGTTTGAATGCAAAATGTATAGTCTTAGAAATCACAGAATCAGTTGCTACAAAYAGTMYWGRTGAGGCTATTATTGAAATTGAAAAACTTAAGTCACTTGGTGTTTCGGTAGCGTTAGATGACTTTGGAACTGGTTATTCATCTCTTTCCTATACAAGCAAATTGCCATTTGACGAATTAAAAATCGACAAATCATTTATTGATAAAATACTTAACTATGAAGCAGATTATTATATTTCAAAATTCATAATTGAACTGTGTAACGCGAGGAATATTTTAACTACTGCAGAAGGTGTTGAAAATGCACAGCAAAAAGATGTTTTGGAGAAGCTGGGATGCAACAACATTCAAGGATACTACTTTTCTAAACCTCTATCTCCTAAAGATTTCGAAGACTATTTGAATAAGAACTAAAGGCTCAAATTTTCTCCTTATTACTGTTGCACTAAAAAAGCAATCTTTAAAAGGGAACTCTACTCTGAGCTCCCTTTTAAAATTTAAACTTTAATTTTTTGATACTACTTTTTTTCTTCTGTTTCGTTTTTTCCTTGCTCTTCATTGTTATCAAATAATTCTTCTTTTGCCTTGTTAAATGCAGAAGTTGCCTTGCCTAAAACTCTATTTATATTAGCTTCGTCGCCCGATGGCTTCTTTATAGTGATTTTATGTCCCGTTAAAAATGGTAATGCCGCCACTGCTAAAGAAACTGGAAGTGTAAATACCCCCGCTATAATTACTACTGTTGAGCTAACGTTTAATACTGTGTTTTCACCTTTACTTACGATTATTTTTGTCTTGTTACATTTTTTTACAAACTTATTAATTTTCTTGCCTAAAGAATCTCCCTCTTTACTTTTTCTGCTTTCTGATGATTCTTCCTTCATTTTTTTACCTTCTTCTAAATAAACTAATGCTTCAACAATATCATCATTGTTTTTCTCTAGCGCTTCTTTTGCCTCTTTGTAACTCACATTTGCTCTTTTTCTAAGTAAATCAATTTGTTCTAATTTAGTTTTCATTGTGTTTCCTCCTCGTATAATATGTTTAGAAGCTCTTTTTTAGGCTTCTGAACATATTTATTTTATTACAGTTTTGAATTGAGATACCCTAATGCTAAAATAGTATT
>NVVX01000010.1 GCA_002733545.1 Alkaliphilus sp. | reverse complement strand
ATATTTAAAGATCCTCCGTTTTTATAAATAGATGGATACGAATATATAGAATAAGTTAGACCATTTTCTTCTCTGATTTTTTGAAAAAGCCTAGAACTCATACTACCACCCAAGAGATTATTTACAACTAAAAGCGGATAATGCTTTTTTTTATTAAGTAAAGAAACTCCCTTAAAGCCAAGACAGTAATGTGTTTGTTCAATATCTTTGACTTTACTTACTTGTTTAAAGTTATATGTGACTTCGTCAATTTTTTGCCCATTTTTTTTACTGGGCTCCATACCACCAAATTTTTTTTCGATTTCTTCGATCAATCTATCTTCTTCAAAGTTTCCAGCTACCGAAATTACAATATTTTCAGGCACGTAATAATCTTTCATATACGATAGAAGAGATTTTTTATCTAAATCAGAAAGACTATTTCTCGTGCCAATTATAGACATTCCTAAGGGATGATTACTATATAGTGTTTGTGATAACATGTCATGAGCCAAGTCTTCTGGCGAGTCCTCATACATGCTTAATTCTTCCATTATTACACTTCTTTCTTTCTCTATTTCTATTTCTTCAAACTTTGAATTAAGAAGAATGTCCGATAAAAGATCTATTGCAAGTTTATAATGCGAATCAAGAACTTTAACATGATAGCAAGTGCACTCCTTACTTGTGAAAGCATTTATATGCCCACCGATATTGTCGATTGTATTTGCAATATTCTTAGCGTTTCTAGAATCTGTCCCTTTGAATAACATATGTTCTATAAAATGAGATGCTCCATTATTTATTTTGTTCTCGTTTTTTGATCCAACTTCTATCCACACTCCTATTGAAATTGAGTTGACATAAGGAATATTCTCTGTTACTACTCTGATCCCGTTTTTTAGATTAAATCTTTTGTATAGTTTATCTAGCATGATGCTCAAATCCTCTCTCAATCAAATTTACTAGTATTCGTTTAATAATGACACACTGCCTAGCTAGTGAAATACAAAATGCTAAGCAAACATTCGCAGACTTTTCTACAATTCTTAACGAGTGAGATATTAAAATCCGTATAGAACTCGTGCTGTTTGAGCGAAGCGAGTTCACGAGTTTAGGATTTTTATGTCGAATGAGTTTTTGAATTGTCAAAGTCTAAGACAGTTTGTGTGTGTTTTGTATTTCACTGGTTCTAATTCCGCAATACAAAATGCTAAGCAAACATTGCAAAACATATTTGCCTTTGTTTCAATTCTTAAAACTATCTATCATTAATTATAATACAGTAGTAATATCAATGCAATACATCACTTACCCTGCCAACTTCTATTCCCTTCTCACGAAACGAAACAATCAAATGTCTTAATGCCTTTACTGTTTCTTCTTTTGGATGCATTAATACAATTGAACCTCTATGGTTCTCGCTCTCTAACACACGATTAATAATAATATCCTTTGTACTACCCTTTCTCCAATCAATAGTATCAATAGACCATAGAATAGTTCTATACCCCAGTTTCCTAGCTGCCAAAAGTGTGTTTGTATTATAGGAACCTGATGGCGGCGAAAAAAGTTCTGGCTTTGTTTTAGTATGTTGCATGATTATTCTCTCAGCTTTAATGATTTGCTCTAAATTATCTTCTAAAGATAACTTACTATAATCAAGATGTCTATGCCCGTGACTTGCAATTTCGTGCCCACCTTCAATGATATCATCTAACAATTCAGGGTGTTTTTCACTCCATCTACCAGTAACAAAAAATGTAATTTTAACATTTTCACTCTCTAAGATAGAAAGCATTTCACCAAGAACTTCATTGCCCCAATCTACATTACAGGCAAATGCGATGTATTTCGAGTCAGGCATTCCCCTTACAGTAGGCTTTTCAATATTCCTATTATATACACTACTGCTCTCTCGTATACTTCCTGAATATATTAATGTTCCTGCTGTAAATAAAATGAATATTAGAATAATCGCAATTACGACAACTAGTGTTTTTTTGCTGATAATAACTAGCACAAAAAATCATCCCCTTAATTATTAAGACTTACAATATAATATTCTTAATAACTAAAGTTATGCTCCGTTGGGTGTAAAAAAACATAAACCTTATTGGTTTATGTTTTTTACTACTTATCTTCTTTTTTTCTCTCATTGAAGGATGGTTTCGGTAGTAGTACTTTCCGAGATAAACTGATTTTTCCTTGTGGATCAATCTCTAAAATTTTCACATCAATTTCTTGTCCTTCAGATAAAACATCTTCAACTTTATTTATTCTCTCGCGGGCAATATGTGAAATATGCACCAAACCTTCTTTGCCTGGTAATATCTCTACGAAAGCACCAAAGTTCATAATTTTTATTACTTTCCCTTTGTATACTTCACCTACAATAGGGTCCTTGACGATATTTTCAATTATTGCTTGAGCATTTCTACCTGATTCTTGGTCTGGTGCAGAAATGAATATTGATCCGTCATTTTCTATGTCAATTTTAACACCTGTTTCATCAATGATTTTATTGATAACTTTTCCGCCTGCGCCAATAACGTCTCTGATCTTGTCAGCATCAATTTTCATTTGAATTATTTTGGGGGCATAAGGTGAAAGCTCTGGCTTTGGCTCTGAAATTAGATCTTTCATTTTATTAAGAATGAATAGTCTCCCTACTCTTGCTTGCTCTAGTGCATCTCTCAAAATATCTCTGCCAATTCCTTTGATTTTAATATCCATTTGAATTGCTGTTATGCCTTTTTCTGTACCTGCTACTTTAAAGTCCATATCTCCTAAGAAATCTTCCATTCCTAAAATATCTGACAAAATAGCAACTTTTTCTTCTTCTTTAATTAAACCCATTGCAATCCCAGCAACCATATTCTTTAGTGGCACTCCTGCATCTAACATAGCTAATGTACTTCCGCATACACTCGCCATTGATGATGAGCCATTTGAACTAAGTACTTCAGATACTAGCCTAATAGTATAAGGAAATTCTTCTCTGCTTGGAATCATAAGCTCTAATGCTCTTTCTGCTAAAGCTCCATGTCCAATCTCTCTTCTACCTGGTCCTCTTATAGGTCTAGTCTCTCCTACACTAAATGGTGGGAAATTATAATGATGCATATACCTCTTAGATTCGTCGTCGCCGAGTCCATCTATAATTTGTACATCCCCCAATGCTCCTAAAGTTGCTACTGTCAGAACTTGAGTTTGTCCTCTTGTAAACAAACCTGTTCCGTGAGTTCTTGGAAGCAATGAAATATCACAAGTAATTTCTCTGATTTCATCTAGTTTTCTATCATCTGGTCTAACACCTTCATCTAAAATCATTCTTCTAATTTCTTCTTTTACAATTTGTCCAAGCAAATCACTAATATCTTTTGATTGATCTTCATACTCAGAAACGAAAAACTCTTTAGTTTCTTTTTTTACTGCATCGATATTATTGTTTCTCTCAGTTTTTTCTTTTGTCTTAATAGCCTCTATAAGTTTTGCTGTAGCAAAATCACGAACTTTACCGTCAATCTCTTCGTCAATTGTGTTAGAGTTAAACTCTACTTTTTCTTTTCCGACTTCACTAACAATTTCTTCAATGAATACAACAATTTTTTTGATTTCATCATGTGCTAGCAAAATACAGTCTAACATCTGTTCTTCAGTTAAATCGTTTGCCTTTGCTTCAATCATCATAACCGCATCTTTTGTTCCTGACACAACTAAATGTAGATCTGATGCTTCGCTTTCTTCACTTGTTGGGTTAACGATAGCTTTACCGTCTATCATCCCTACAATAACAGCAGCAGTTGGTCCCATAAAAGGAATACTTGAAATTGAAAGTGCAATTGATGAACCTATCATAGCAACAATTTCAGGCGCGTAATCTTGGTCTACTGATTGAACAGTCGCAATAACTTGTACATCATTACGGTATCCCTTAGGAAATAGTGGTCTGATTGGTCTATCAATCAGCCTAGCAGAGAGCACAGATTTTTCTGAAGGTCTACCTTCTCTTTTTATAAAGCCTCCTGGAATTTTACCAACTGAATACATTTTTTCAGCGTATTCAATGCTTAGCGGAAAAAAATCAATTCCATCACGTGGCTCTTTAGAGGAACACGCTGTTACTAATATAACGGTGTCTCCATACTTCACTGAGCAAGCTCCATCAGCAAGAATTGCCATTTTGCCTACTTCAACCTCAAAAGCCTTTCCGGCAATTTCAGTCTTAAAAATTTTATGCATTTTGTTTCCTCCCTTCAAAATTAAGTACTCTGTAACAAAAATTTTTTCGTATTTTCATATACTAGTTAATTTAAAAACAAAACTAATCTGTATAAATTTTCTTAGAATTCAATAATAGAGCGGGTTTCCCCGCTCTTACTACTATTTTCTTAATCCTAATTTTTCAATTAAATCTCTATATCTTTCTACGTCTTGTCCTTTTACATACTTAAGCAAATTTCTTCTTTTTCCTACCATCTTAAGTAGTCCTCTTCTTGAATGATGATCTTTTTTATGTGTTTTAAGATGATCATTTAAATCATTGATTCTTTTTGTAAGCATAGCTACTTGAACCTCTGGAGAACCAGTGTCAGTCGCGTGTATCTTATATGAATCAATAACGCCTTTTTTTTCTTCTAAATTCATTATTTCCACCTCCTTATTTTCTATCCCCAAATTCTAAGTAAATGTCGGTGAATCAAGATACTGAGAAATGGTTCTTTAACAACTGCTATTTTATCACACCTTAAGAGGAATGTAAATATTTTTTAACATTTTTAACATCTATACGCAGTTGATTTTTTAAGTCCTCCACATTATCAAATCTTATTTGCTCTCTAATACTTTCAACAAATGCAATGCCTATTTTTTTATCATACAAATTACCACTATAGTCTAATATGAAAGTTTCGACAGATACATTATTAGCAGAAAATGTAGGGTTTTTTCCTATGCTAGTTGCACCTAAGTAAGTATTTTCTTCAATACTAACATATGTCGCATACACACCTTCTTTGGGAAGTATTTGCCTTTTTTCTATAGAAATGTTTGCTGTAGGAAAGCCTAGTTGCCTCCCTCTACTTTCACCTCTTATAACAGCTCCTTCAAGTGAAAAATACCGTCCAAGAAATCTTTTCGCTTTTTTCATTTTACCTTCGCCTATATATTTTTTAATAATTGAGCTACTTACTTTCTCACCTTCAATTTTTATAGGCTCTATAACGTATAAAGTGAAATTGTACTGCTTGCTTAACTCTCGTAGTAAATTTACATCGCCTTCACCTTGAAAACCAAAACGAAAGTCAAAACCTACTACAACTAGCTTAGCATTTAGTCTTTTAACTAGAACTTCTTCTGCAAATTCTTGTGGCTTTTGATTCATGGTTTTTTTGTCGAATTTTTCATATATTACCGTATCAATGCTAAGCGACTCAAAAATCTTATTTTTAATATCAAAATTTGTAATTTGTATAGGGGTAGTATTGTTAATTATTGATAAAGGGTGGTTATCAAAAGTATAAACACAAGACTCGAGTTTACGTATATTCGATTTATCTACTAATGTGTTTAGTAACATTTGGTGGCCAATGTGAATACCGTCAAAATTCCCTAGAGCAACACCTCTAGTCTTTTCACTATTAAGTTGTGTATTTTCTTTGATTATATTCATGGAATACTCCTTTTGATCATATGCTTCAAAAATCTAAACAAATAGCTTAGAAAATTTTATATAGTCTTTGCCTTCATTATCTTTTTTCATCGTTGCAATTCCTATGAACTTGCTCTCAAGATAAATTCTTAACGTGTCTCCTGTTACAATATTAGGTTCTCTACTTAAAAAATCTAAATACGAAAGCCTAGCTCCATTTAGAGCCAGTTTGGATACCCTTGTATTGATATCTATTCTGCCTAAATGTAGTAGTGGGAAATCTATAGGAAGTATATATTTTTCTGCTTTCTGTCTAAATTCCTCTAAAGAGACAGATGTAGATAAGTCAAATGGTCCAGTTTTTGTTCTAAGAAGAAATGACATTATTCCACCACATCCCAATTTCGCCCCTATATCATGACATAAAGTTCTTACATACGTCCCTTTTGAGCATGTTACGTCAAATAGAACTTTATTATTTTTTATATGTATAATATCGATAGATTTAATATGCACTAAGCGAGATTTTCTCTCAACTTCAATACCTTCTCTTGCTAACTCATACAGCTTTTTTCCATTCATTCGTACTGCTGAATACATTGGGGGTGTCTGCATATAATCGCCTATAAAACTTAAGACTGCATTTCTAATTGTTTCTACGTCAAAGTCAGTTTCCATCTGTTTGCTGACGTCTCCATAACTATCTTGCGTGTCTGAAGTGACACCTAAAGTTAGTTCAGTTCTATAACGCTTAACAGAATCTAATAAAAACTGAGAAACTTTAGTTCCTTGGCCAATACAGATAGGAAGCACACCTGCTGCGTTAGGATCTAACGTGCCTGTATGCCCTACTTTCTTCATGTTTAACGTTTTTCTAACGAATGAAACCACGTCATGTGACGTCATTCCTGGTGGTTTTAATATATTTATTACTCCATTCAATTCATCTCACCACTTATTTGTGTTAGTTTGTTAATTTCAAAAGACTTTTTCACTGCCTCTTTTAGTTTTACTTTTACTTCATCTAGATTTCCAGAAATAACTGCACCTGCAGCTTTTACATGCCCACCACCGTTGAACTGATTAACTAGATTATTGACATCAAAGTGCTTTTTTGAGCGAGCACTTATTTTCACCTTGTTTTTCTCAAATTCATACAAAGTAATAGCAACTTCTACTCCCTTAATATCACGTGCATAGTTAATCATACCATCAGTATCTAAGTATGTTGCATTATATTTAAGTAGCTGTTTGTCAGTATATGAAATAATAGCAAGTCTATTGTCAAGGTAAAACTCAATACTTTCGAGCACATTACCTAAAAGTTTTACTGAGTTCAAACTCTTACTTTGATGAAGATGATAAGATATGTTCTCAATATCAACTCCCTGCTCTAGAAGCTTTGAAGCTATATAAAAAGTTCTTGACGTTGCATTTACATATGTAAAATTGCCAGTGTCAGACATTAGTCCAGTATGCAAACATGTAGCTATGTCTTTGTCAATTTTAACCTCTAAGTCATTTTCTATAACATTATAAATAATTTCACTCGTAGAAGAGGCTTCTAGGTCTACAATATTTATATCTCCAAAATAGTCATTACTTACATGATGATCAATATTTATAATGTTACTACTAATTGCAAATAGTTCCTCACCATTTTTCACTCTGCTTTTACTCCCGCAATCAAGTACAAAACAAATATCAAATTGAGTATTCTTTCTATCGTCAAAGGCTACAAGATATTCTTTGCCTGGTAAAAAAGAAAATTTTCCAGGCAAAGAATCATTTAGTATTATTTCAACTTCTTTGTTCATTTTTTTAAGTGCTAATCCTAAAGCTAATATTGAGCTGACACTGTCTCCATCAGGATTAACATGTGCAATGATTGCAATTTTATGATTCTCGTTGATAAGTTCTATTAAGTTACTCATTGCTCTTTTCCTTATCTGTATTACCTTCACTAGAATTAATCTCGTTGGCTTCTCTGTATTTAGATAGCGTCTCAAAGATCTCAAAACTCTTTTCAATTGAAGTATCCATTTTAAAAATAACTTCTGGTACAATACGCAACTTAATTTTACGCCCTATTTCTCTTCTTATATAACCACTTGCTTTTTTAAGTGCTTCTAATGTTTCTCTTTTCTCTTTGTCTGATCCAAGCACAGAAATATAAACTGTAACAAAACTAAGATCCCTCGTTACATCTACGTCAATAATACTAGTCATAGATGCAATTCTAGGGTCTTTTAAGTCAGTTCTAATTGTGCTACTTACTACTTTTTTTACCTCTTCATTTATTCGACTAGCTCTAGGGTATGCCATATCAATCACACTTTCTATTGTTTTTCTTATTACCTCTTCATGCTTTTTCTTTCTTTTTCTTTCATTTGATACGCTTCAATAACATCTCCATCTTTTACATCATTAAAGTTCTCTATTCCTATTCCACATTCATAGCCTGTAGCAACTTCTTTAGCATCATCTTTAAATCTTTTAAGTGAGCTAATATTTCCTTCGTGAATAATTATTCCGTCTCTTACAAGTCTTACTATAGCATTTCTTAGAATTTTCCCTTCGGTTACATAGCAGCCAGCAATAAGCCCAATGTTAGGAACCTTAAATGTTGCTCTAACTGATGCTTTACCTAATTCTTCCTGGTAGTACTCAGGGTCAAGCATTCCAATCATCGCAGCTTCAATATCATTAATCGCATCGTAAATTACTCTATACATCCTTAAATCCACATTCTCTGTTCTAGCTAAAGTAGTTGCAGATGACGTTGGTCGTACGTTAAATCCAATTATTATAGCATTTGATGCAGCAGCTAACATAACATCAGATTCAGTTATTGCTCCTACTCCACCATGTATTGATTTAATAACAACTTCTTCGTTTGAGAGTTTGTTTAATGATTGTCTAACTGCCTCAATAGAACCTTGAACGTCAGCTTTTAGGATTACGTTTAGTCCTTTGACTTTTCCATCTTTCATTTGTCCAAACAGTGCATCTAAGGAAATACGTTGGCTTTTCTTTAAATTGTCTTCTTTAATTTTATTCTTTCTTTTTTCCACAGTATCTCTTGCTTTTTTATCTGTCTCCACTGCTAACAAGGTATCTCCTGCTTCTGGGACTTCTGATAAGCCATTGATCTCAACAGCAGTTGCAGGTCCAGCGATTTTAATTCTTCTACCTTTGTCGTTAATCATTGCTCTAACTCTTCCGCAAGTTGTTCCAACTACTACAGAGTCACCAATTCTAAGAGTTCCGTTTTGTATAAGAACAGTTGCGACTGGTCCTCTTCCTTTGTCTAGGTGAGCTTCAATTACTGTGGCAACAGCAGCTCTCTTAGGATTTGCTTTTAAATCTTCCATTTCTGCAACAATTAATATCATCTCTAAAAGTCCATCAATGTTTAGCTTTTTTAAAGCAGAAACTTCAACGCTTATTACGTCGCCGCCCCATTCTTCTATAAGAATTCCTTGCTCGCTTAATTCTTGTTTTACTCTATCTGGATTTGCACCTTGTTTATCAATTTTATTTATTGCGATAATAATAGGTACTTTTGCTGCTTTTGCATGATTTATTGCTTCAATAGTTTGTGGCATAACACCATCATCTGCAGCTACAACTAAAATAGCTATATCTGTTACTTTTGCACCTCTAGCTCTCATTGACGTAAAAGCCTCATGTCCTGGTGTGTCAAGGAAAACAATTCTTTTTCCGTTTATTGTTACTTCAGAAGCTCCAATATGTTGGGTAATTCCGCCAGCTTCTTTTTCGGTAATCTTAGTCTCTCTTATAGCATCTAGTAAAGATGTTTTTCCATGATCAACGTGTCCCATAACGGTTACAACAGGTGGTCTTTCGACTAAATCAGATTCATCATCTTCATGTATGCTAATATCATGTACTTCTTCTTCAGCTTCTTCTAATAGTTTTACATCAATTTCATATTCAGCTGCAATTTGCACACAAGTTTCATAATCAATTTCATTATTTAACGATGCCATAACTCCTATATTTATAAGCTTAAATATTACTTCATTAACTTTTTTCCCGAGTAATTTTGCAAACTCTTTTACTATAATCTTATTATTTACCGTAATTGTTTTATTAGAACTTTCTTTTATCTCTTCGTGTTTAGTAGGTATATTTATGTTTTTCGCATCCTTTTTCTGTTCATTTTTTTCAACTTGATCTTTCTTAGTTTCACTATTCTCTTTTATGATAGTCTTTCCTCCAGTCAATAATTCTATAACAATTTCTGCTTCTTCATCACTTAATGAGCTCATGTGATTCTTAACTTCAATTGACAAATCACTAAGATGTTCTATTAATTTTTTACTGCTAATTTCTAAATCTTTAGCTAATTGATACACTCTTAGTTTCGACAAGCTTACACCCCCAAAAATTAAATTTTATTATCGTCCATCAATGTACTCAATCAATTTTCTTGCAAATCCTCTGTCTTTTATAGCGATAGTAGCTCTGTCACTCTTTCCTATATTCTCTCCTAATGAGCTTTTGCTCCCATAAATTCTATAAGGTATATTCCTATGAGCTGCTTTGTTTTTAAATAGTTTTTTAGTGTTTTCTGAAGCATCTTCTGCAACTATTACTAAATGGACTACATTTTTTTTGATATGAATTAAACAAGTACTCTCACCAGTAACTACATTGCCAGACTTCATTGCAAACCCTAGCATTGAAAAAATCTTATCCTTCATGGTTTTTTATCTCCAATTCCATTTTGCTATATACTTCGTCAGGTACTTGTTTTTTAAATGCTCTGTTTAATGCTTTTTTATTTTTTGTCTTTTCAAAACAGTCACTGCTGTAGCACACATAAGCTCCCCGTCCATCCTTTTTACCAGTCTTATCAATAGTAATTTCATCTGCTTTATTAAAAACTACTCTAAGTAGCTCTTTCTTTTGCTTCATTTCGTTACAACTAATACATTTTCTAAGTGGTGCTTTCTTCTTCGTCAGGGAGGTTCACCTCACTAACAACTTGCGATTCACTCTTTATGTCAATTTTCCATGCTGTTAGTTTTGCTGCTAGTCTTGCATTTTGCCCTTCTTTACCAATTGCCAGCGACAATTGATAATCAGGTACAATTACTCTAGCTGCTTTAGATGCTTCATCAATCTTTACCGCAATAACTTTAGCGGGCTTTAGCGCATTTGAGATAAATAGAGCAGGATCTTGACTATACTCAATGATGTCAATTTTCTCTCCTCTTAGTTCATCTACTATTGACTGAACTCTATTTCCTTGTGCTCCAACACACGCGCCTACAGCATCTACATTTTCATTTTTTGTCTCCACAGCAATTTTTGTTCTAGAACCAGGTTCTCTTGATATACTTTTAATTTCTACTGTTCCCTCGTGAATTTCAGGAACTTCAAGTTCAAACAGTCTTTTTATTAACCCAGGATGAGTTCTTGAAATAGCTATTTGAGGACCTTTTGTTGTATTCTTAACTTCTGTAATATATGTTTTAATACGGTCACCATGATTGTACTTGTCGCTTGACATTTGCTCGCCCTGTGGCAATATAGCTTCTACTTTTCCAATATTAACAAATACAGTTCCCTTCGAAATTCTTGCTACTTTCCCTGTAATAATTTCTGATTCTCTATTAACAAATTCTTCAAATATTACCATGCGCTCAGCTTCTCTAATTCTTTGTACTACAACCTGCTTTGCAGTTTGTGCAGCTATTCTACCAAAGTTTCTTGGTGTAACTTCATTTTCTACCATATCTTCAAGCTCATAATTAGGGTTTATAGCCTTAGCATCCTCTAGCGATATTTCTAATAAATCGTCCTCAACTTCTTCTACTACCCGTTTTTGTGAATATACATTAATATCGCCAGTATCTTGATTAATTTCTACTTTAACATTTTGTGAAGTTCCGAAATTTCTTTTGTAACTTGAAATCAATGCAGCTTCAATTGTGTCAATTAATATCTCTTTTGATATCCCTTTATCTTTTTGAATTTGTTCAAGTGCACTGATAAATTCAGTATTCATTCAATAATTCCTCCCTAAAATTTAATGCCTAATCTTGTTAATGCTACTTGCTCTTTTTCTATCTCAAGCAATTTATCATCTTCAAGTTTAATGCTAATTTTCCCATCAAATAGCCCTATTAGTTCTCCTTCAATCATCTTACTTCCTTCGATTGGTTTGTATAGCTTCAACTCTACAATTCTACCTTTATATTTAGTGAAGTCACTTTCCTTCTTTAAAGGTCTATCTAGTCCTGGAGATGAAACTTCTAAAAAATAACTTTCTTCAATAGAATCTAGTTCATCAAGCTTAGAACTCAACTGTTTACTCACTAATTGACAATCATCAAGTGAAATGCCACTTTCCTTATCAATAAATACTCTTAAATATCTACTCGGACCTTCTTTTTTAAATTCCACATCAACTAGTTCAATATTTTCAGCATCTACTATAGGTTGAACAGTCTGCGCAACTAATTTTTCTACTTTATTTTGCCCCACACTTATACCTCCTCTTTTTAATATATTCTCCATTTACTATCAATACTATTTTCACAGAGTATTTTTATTTGTAGTTCTTGCAAGCCACGACCTTTTAAGGTAGTTGGCTATTGAAAGTATTACATAGAAATAGGTGTTTTCTAGGATTAAGCGTAATATTCTTACTATAAATAACACGAAAGAGTGGGCGAAATCCCACTCTTAGTCTAAAAACTATGTATGCCTACATAATAACACATAGAATCTATTGTGTAAATAGGATTTTTTTGATTTTGGTTTTACAGGGAGTATTACCTAATTGGACATACACCACTTTCACATTCTGCCGAATCTGATAAGTCAAATGATTCTCCTTTTTCATACCTTCCAATTAACGATGGGTTAAATGGCTTCATTAGGTCTAATCTCTTTTTATATTCAGCCTCATCAATACTTTCATAAGGCATGTCTTCATAGAAATTATCTGACAAAGAAATAAAAGATACAGCAACTATTTTATCCCAATTATTATAAACAAACTCTTCTACATCAGCCCACTCATGATCTCTTACGTGAACAGTTATTGACGTATTATGATCAACAAAGCATTCTTGATACATTAAATATCTTTCAAGCTGTTCAAGTGCGGACACATCATTTTTGGTCTTTCCATCTGCTGATTTACAAGGGAATTCAATAAATACTGTATTAGCTTTTCCCTTATCTTCAAATACTGGGTAATCAAGTTCTCTACACACTTTAACTAATGGATCAGTATCAGAAATTCTAACTCGTCTTATATAGTATGGACTGTGCGCATAATGTATGCCACTTGATACTCCTGGCAAATTTGATTGCGTCCCCTCAGGTTTGATAGCTGTAATTCTTTTAGATCTTGGAAGACCTAAGCTATCTGCATAGCTGTCAACTTCATTTCTTACAACTTCTTTTAATTCCTTTAAAAGTTCTCTTTCTCTATCTATTGTCATGTTAGTAATATTCACCATGTCTAGCCACCCCATAAAGCTAGTACCCAGCAATCTATTTTCTTTTTGAACTGTATCCCATTTAGGAAGCTCTAAAGTTACACAAGTCATTCTATAAGCAATTCTAGCTGCCAATTGAAATGCTCTCTTTAGACTTTTAATATCCAAATTACCTTCTTTTACAAATCCCATCACATTTACAGAAGTCAAGTTACATAAGCCTCTATCTCTAAGTGCCGCTTCTCCACAAGGATTAAGTCCTATATCCTCATTCATAGCCTCTGGCATGCGTTCTAATAGTGCAGTTTTATTTATCCATGCAGGCTCTCCACTGTATCTCATTTTATCTATTTGCCAATGTAATCTTTCTCTCGTAGGTCTTTTGCTATACATTATTGAATTATTACTCATTTCTCTATGCGCAATTTCAAGATTCTTAATCCATTTTCCTTCTACTTCTTTGTATAGTTCACTCTTAGCATTAATAGATTCATTGTCATCTGGACTTATTATAATCATTTGAGCTGTTCTTCTCACTCCTCCAGACACAACATTCTCACCTATAGATGTACAAATATCTAACACATTAATTGGTTTTAGTTTTATAGTTTTGTTGTTTTGAAATCTTAAGTTGCTTTTAATTATCCTATCGATTTTTACAAACATCATTTTAAGAGATTCGTACCCCGAAGCAGTTCCACCCATTTTTTTAAGAACTTCTCCTTTTGGTCTTACATTATTATAATTAAATATAATTGTCTTTATATTTCTATATTTATGTGAATGTAATATATTAAAATATGTTTCTATAGCAGACATCCAACCTTCTTTAGAATCACCTACAATAATTTTTGTAAGATTATTATTCTTAAATATAATTGATGTGCTATCCTCTCTCTCGTTAATAGGAGTCGATACATATTCTTCGTGTATAATATCATAGTCAATTCGTACCCTTGGAAGTTTTTCTATATCATCTTTTAACATTCTCAGTCCAACACCTGCACCAATCATAGAAAGATAAAAAATTTCTGGAAATGCTTCAAATGAGTCCATGATTTTAAAAGCACAATTAAAGTTTGCCATTGGATATTCATAAGAAACTGCAGTATTACCGATCCAGTTTGTTCTGCCACTCATAAATTGACGAAGGTAAAATATGTTATCATATAGCTCTTCTGCTTCTTCTCTTGTAGTTGTAGGAACAAGAGAACAATTATAATCAACTATTCTTCTTACCACTTCATGCCAAAATTCTCTTCTTCTATACTCAGGCAAGTATCTTGAATATGTTCTATAAAAAACAAATGTGCCAATTGCGCTCATTGGGTTAGGCAAATGTTTATAATTACTTATAAATTCATCAGTAATTAGTTTTCCATCATCTTGTTTTACTATTTTTCTTTCTTTTTGTTTTTGATCTCTATGAAGAATATAATTTATTGCTACGTCTTGTCTTGGGCTACTCATTAGCTTCTTTACAACTAAATCTTGTATCTCCTCTATTTCAATAATGTCTTTTGAGAGTATTTCTGCAATTTCACTTGCTATTTTATTCGCTAGGGCAGGGTCAGCCCCTAATTCAGTTAGGTTCATTGCACTTAAGATAGCTTTTGCTATCTTTGTTTCGTCAAATGAAACTATTTTTCCTAGCTCACCTTTTTTTGGTCTCTTTCTTACCATTACCATACTATCACGCTCCTGTAAATTATTGTACTGTGGGTATTAGAATTATCCTGATTATTAAAACAGAGATAACTGATTAGTTTCAGACAAATTTTCCAAACACCCATGTATTTTTAATGCATCTATCGCTGTTTTTGTTGCTTTTGTTCTTTGCTTTATATCCTCTATTGATATAAACTCACTTTTTTTAGCTTCAACTTGTATTTTTATAGCTACATTATGCCCTAAGCCTTCTAAAGTTTTTAAAGGCGGAAGTAGTTTTCCGTCTACAATTAAGAATTTTGACGCATCCGATTTATATAAATCTACTTTTAGTAGCTCAATATTTCTTAAGAGCATTTCCAATGCAACCTCTAAAACATTTGCAGTGTTTTTTTCTTTTGCTGTTAGCTTGTTTCCTTGTTCTTCAATTTCTTTAAGTTTAGTGAAGATAAACTCTTTACCTTTAATAATAAAGTCAGCATCAAAATCTTCTGCTTTTGTCGTAAAATACGTTGCATAAAAAGCTTCTGGATGATGAACTTTACAGTATGCTATTCTAAATGACATCATAACATATGCTGCTGCATGCGCTTTAGGGAACAGGTATTTTATAGTAATGCAAGAATCAATGTACCACTGAGGTATTTTATGTTTTTTCATTAGTACTACGTCATCATCTGACAGTCCTTTTCCCTTTCGTACATTTTCCATAATAGTAAATGCCGCTTTTGAAGGCAATTTCATTTGCCTTAAGTAATTCATAATATCATCTCTTGTAGATATTACATTCTTCAGGGTAGCCGTACCATCTCTAATCAGATCTTGTGCATTATTAAGCCACACATCAGTCCCGTGGGACAGTCCACTAATTCGTATTAATTCTTCTAATGTAGTAGGCTTTGTATCAACTAACATTTGTCTTACAAATTTTGTTCCAAATTCAGGAATGCCTAGTGTACCTACTTTAACATCAAATCTTTCGTCTTCTATCTCTAATACTTCTATTCCTTCAAACAGTTTGAGCGTTTTTGCATCATCTAATGGAATGTCTATTGGTTTTATATGAATAAAGTCTTCTATCATTCTTAGTATGCTTGGCACATCGTGCCCAAGTATATCTAGCTTTAGCAGCCTTCCACTAATTGAGTGGTAGTCAAAATGAGTTGTAATAACTCCTGATTTAGGGTCGTTTGCTGGGTATTGTATTGGTGTAAATTCATGAATATCATTGTCTTTTGGTACAATCATAACTCCACCAGGATGTTGCCCAGAGGTTCTTCTCACACCCGTACAACCTAGTGTCAGCCTATTTATCTCTGCACTTGACTTAGAAATTTGTTTTTCGTCATGGTATTTTCTAACAAATCCATAAGCAGTTTTTTGTGCTATTGTTCCTATTGTGCCAGCTCTAAAAACTTTACCTTTTCCAAAGAGTTCTTCAGTATATTTATGTGCTTCACTTTGATATTCTCCTGCAAAATTTAAGTCAATATCAGGTTCTTTATCACCTTCAAATCCAAGAAACACTTCAAAGAGTATGTCGTGC
The DNA here is from genome assembly GCA_002733545.1 of Alkaliphilus sp. Lineage (GTDB taxonomy): Bacteria > Bacillota > Clostridia > Peptostreptococcales > NVVX01. Next base: position 56,086 of record NVVX01000010.1, on the reverse strand, counting down.
CCTTCTTTGTAAAACTGATTTCCACACTCACTACATTTTTTATCTGGCATATCAACCCCAGAACTATATGAGCCGTCAGTAATAAACTCTGAATGCTTGCACACATCACAAATATAGTGTGGCGATAAAGGATTCACTTCTGTTATATCACTCATTGTAGCTGCAAATGAAGAGCCTACCGAACCTCTTGRACCTACTAAATATCCATTTTCTTCAGATTTTTTCACAAGTTTTTGAGAAATTATATACATAACTGCATAACCATTACTTATAATTGAGTTGAGCTCTCTGTCTAACCTTTCTCTCACAATCTTCGGGAGTACATCACCATAAATTCTTTTTGCTTTAGCATTGCACATTTCTCTTAGTTCATCGTCAGACCCTTCAATTTTAGGTGTAAAAGTTCCATCAGGTACAGGTATTAATTCTTCAATCATATMATTTATTTTACTAGGGTTTTCTACAACTACTTCAAGTGATTTATCACCGCCTAAATAATCAAATTCTTTGAGCATTTCATTAGTTGTTTTTAAGTATAGCGGTGATCTATCTTCTGCATCACTATATCCTTGACCTGACATAAGAATTCTTCTAAAGATTTCATCTTTCTCGTCTAAAAAATGCACGTCCCCAGTGGCAACAACAGGAATCCCTAACTGATCTCCAAGAGAGACAATTTTTTTATTTATCTCAATTAAGTTCTCAAGATTTTTGACTGCGCCCTTTTCTATAAGATATTTATTATTATCTAAAGGCTGTATTTCTAAGTAATCATAGTACTTCGCAATATTTATTATTTCTGATTCTTTTTTATTTCTTAAAATGCTCTGATAAAGCTCACCAGATACACAAGCAGATCCAAGTATTAAACCTTCTCTATGTTCGTTTAGTACACTCTTTGGTATTATTGGTTTTTTATAAAAATAATCTAAATGCGAAGTTGATACTAGGCGGTACATATTTTTTAAGCCTACATAGTTTTTTGTTAAAATTACTATGTGTTTTGTAAATAACTTTTTATAATCAAGTTCATTTGATAGTTTGTCGTTTATATCATATACATTATATATATCTTTTTCTTTCATCATCTCAATAAATCGAATAAATATTTTTGCTGTTGCCGTTGCATCGTCAAGCGCTCTATGATGATTTCCTATTTTAATTCCAAGTTTCTTAGCTACTGTGTTTAACTTATGCCTCTTTAAATCAGGAATTAGTACTTTTGCTAACTTGATTGTGTCAAGGAGCATGTTCTCAGTTGTTAAATCGAGTTTTCTCGCATTTTCTCTTATAAAGCCAATGTCGAATTCGACATTATGAGCTACAAGAGGAGCATTCCCAATAAAACTAATAAATTCTGGTAGCACTTCTTCAATCTTAGGTGAGTTCTTGACCATTTCGTCTGTAATCTCTGTTAGTTCAACGATTTTAACTGGTATACTGTCAACTGGATTAATTAGCTTAGAAAAAGTTTCTACAATAGCTGAATTTTTAATCTTTACAGCACCTATTTCAGTTATTTTATTGTTTAGAGGTGAAAGTCCAGTAGTTTCAATATCAAATATAACAAATTCTTCATCTAAATTATAGTTGCTTTTGCATTCTACTATAGTCTCCCCATCATCTACAATATATCCTTCTAGTCCATATATAATTTTAATGTCGTGTTTTTTTCCAGCAGAAGCCGCATCTGGAAAAGCTTGCACTCCACCGTGATCAGTGATTGCAATGGCTTTATGCCCCCAACTAGCTGCTCTTTTAACAATGTCTTTCACATGGCAAATACCGTCCATCGAAGACATCTTAGTATGTGCATGCAGTTCAATTCTTTTTTCATCACTTTCGTCAGTTCTTTTTTCCTTTTCTATGCTATTTATATCAGATATCATTATGATATTTTCCCTTAGAAATTTATCGTATACTACTTCTCCTCTTATTTTCAAACATTTACCTACATCAAAATAATTCTCAATATTTTCTTTTTGATTTTTTCTTTCAAATAGTTTAACTACAATTGTGCTTGTGTAATCAGTTATGTTTAAAATGTACAATTTTTTTCCGCTGTTTAACGTCTTTGTTTCCTCTGAAACAACGTCACCTTCAATAATTACATTATGATCATCTTGCGTTAAGTTATTAATAGTAGCGATTTCGCCGCTGATTTTTTTTCCTATTACAACAGATTTGTCATTTGATTTAGTATTGCTTTTCTTATATTTTGCACTGTAAGTTTTGCCGGAGCTACTTGCCCCATTACTAGGTTTTGTAGTTGGTGCTATTTTATTTTCTTTAGCAATACCACTTGCAATCTCTGATATTTTTTTTTCTTTTTCCTTTTCAGCATTTTCTAACGCTTTCTTGCTAGTTGTTGCTAAAACTACTTTGCAGTCTATTTTAATATTAAAATCATCTCTGAAGTACTTTTCTATCTTCTCTAAAAGACCTCTTTCTTTAGCTTTATTTACAATAATAATTTCATTTTCTGTTATAGTTAATTTATTATCTGCTATTTCCCAAGATAGCGCGCTTTTCTCTTTAAAAAGCGAAGGAAAAGCTTTTTTAAAAAAGAAAAGCAAATTCTCGTAATTCGATTCAATTAACTCTACAATTGTATTAAATGTCATGTCATATTTTATTTTGAATTCTGGTTTTTCTTCTAATTGCAAAGAATCTTGCAGTAAGGCAGATACTGATTCGAGATTCTTAAGTTTTATTATTACATTTGATTTGAGAGATATCTCAATTTTATTGCTTTTCTTATAATATTTAGTATGAGTTATAACGCAATCATTCTCTAAAAAGCTATCTATGTTTAATTCTCTCAAAAAATCATTAAATTTCATCGTCTTATTTTTACTCATAAAACCACCTCAATAATTCTAAAATATTTTTTAAAAAAATTTATCTATTTACATTTTATCTATTTCATCAAGTAATACATCAAGTGCTTTGTCTATATCTATTTTTCTGTCTAGTTTCCCATTTTTAAATAGAACATAATTTGATACTCCACCTGCAATACCAATATCAGCATCTTTTGCTTCCCCAGGTCCATTAACAGAACATCCCATTATAGCTACTTTTATAGGTTTTTTAATGTTTTCAAATCTTTTTTCTGCTTCATTAGCTAAAGTAATTAAATCAACTGTGCATCTTCCACATGTAGGGCATGAAATAACAGTTATTTCATTTTTAATAAACCCCAGTGATTTTAATATTTGCCTACCTACTTTTATTTCTTCTATTGGATTGCCTGTTAGTGAAACTCTAATAGTATCACCAATCCCCTGGAGCAATAAATGTCCAATTCCAATTGCCGATTTGATTGTTCCACTCCAAGTAGTGCCTGCTTCGGTAACTCCAATATGTAGGGGGTAATCAACTTTATGAGATATGATTTCGCACGCCTCAGTAGTTAGTTTAATATCGCTTGCTTTTAAAGAAATTATTATTTTATCATAATTTAGCTTTTCTAGAATTGATACTTGCCTAATTGCACTCTCAACCATCGCCTCAGCAGTAGGAGCACCATATTTTATGAGCAGTTCTTTTTCAAGTGACCCTGCATTAACACCCACTCGTATCGGAATGCTTTTTTCTTTTGCTGCTAACACAATTTCTTTAATCTTGTTGTCATTTCCAATATTTCCAGGGTTTAATCTTAAACCATCAACATTTTGCTTTATAGCTTCTAAAGCTAACTTATAGTTAAAGTGAATATCTGCAACCAGCGGAATTGAAATTTGCGACATAATGCTAGCAAGTTGATACGCAGACTCTATTGTTGGCACTGCAACTCTTACAATATCGCATCCCACAGCTTCTAGTCCCTTTATTTGTTTCACTGTATCTTCTACATATATAGGATCAAAAGTCGTCATAGACTGGACAGAAACAGGGTTTCCTCCACCTATTCTCACATTTCCTAGTTGTACCTCTTTTGTTCTTTTTCTCATTATTTTCACCTTCTATGTATTTTCATATGAAAAATAAATACTATTTCATTATACCTCTTTTTGTCGAGATTTGAAATAGTATATTTTGTTCTATATCAGTCTTTAAATTTCTGCAATTTTATTGTCATTTCTAAAGCTCTCTCAACTGCAAACTCAACAGTGGGTATACATATATGCTCTTTGTATATCTCAATTAAACAACCTAAGAATATCCTTGTAAGTCACAAACAGCATTAAGGATATTAAAAGAACAAAACCAAGAAAGTGAATTCTTCCTTCTTTTTCTGGATCGATTGGTTTCCCTCTTACTAATTCTACTAATAGAAATAGGATTCTACTTCCGTCAAGTGCCGGTATAGGGAGCAAATTAATTAGTCCAAGGTTAATGCTAATCATTGCTGCTAAGAATACAACATTTAGCCATCCAGCCCTTGCTGCTTCACCTACTAAAGTGATTATTCCTATTGGTCCAACGACATCTGCATCTCTAGCTTGACCTGTAACAAGTTGTCTAAGGAAGTTACCCATCTCGCCTATTATTCTCCATACGCTTGTAAATCCATGCCCAATAGATGGAAGCAACGCTTTTTCAACGCTTGGTACTATCCCTATCATTATGCGTTTAGTTTCTTCTTCTACAAATGGCTGTATTGTCTTAGTCATTCTATTTTCACCACGTAAAAATGTTACTGCAAGTTCTTCACCTTTTGAGTCAGAAATAACTGAAACAAGTTCATTCCAATCTTTTATCTCGTTATTGTTAATTTCAACTATTTTGTCGCCACTCTGAAGTCCTGCATGTTCTGCTGGTGAGTCTGGCATTGTGCTATCAATTGTAGTGATTGGAAATCCAATACTATAGCTCAAAATTGTAAAGAGAATAATCGCTAAGATAAAGTTCATCATAGCTCCCGCAACTAAAATTGCTGCTCTTGCATATACAGATTTATTATTAAAACTTCTCTCATCGTTAGAAGCTTCGTCTTCGCCTTCCATTTTTACATATCCACCAATTGGCAAAAGTCGTAGTGTGTATTTTGTTTCACCACGTGTAAAGTCTACTATTTTAGGTCCCATCCCAATTGCAAATTCATGTACTTTTACTCCAACAAGTTTTGCTACGCCAAAATGTCCAAGTTCATGAAATGCTATTAGTAAACCAAAAACTAAAATTGCTACTATTGCTGTTAACATATTGTCACCATCCTATTTTAATTCGTTCATTATCCAATTCCTTACCCACTTATCAACTTCTAACAACTCATCTAATGATGTGTAATCAAAACTGCTATGTTTATTCATAGCCTTTTCTACATATTTTGGTATATCATAAAAAGAAATTTCTTCTTTCAAATATTTACTTACTAACACTTCGTTTGCTCCATTTAGTACACATGGCATCGTCCCGCCAATTTTTATTGCATCATAAGCTAATTGTAAACATGGGAACCTATCTAAATCTGGTTCTTCAAAAGTTAATGTCCTTATTTCACTTAACTTTAATTTTGGTATACTTGATTTTTCTCTTGTAGGATAAGTCAGAGCATACTGAATTGGTAGTTTCATGCTAGGAAGTCCCATTTGAGCTATAACGGAGCTGTCACTAAATTCTACCATTGAATGTATAATGCTCTGTGGATGAACAACTACATCAATATCTTCACAGCTTATATCAAACAACCACTTAGCTTCTATTACTTCTAGTCCCTTATTCATTAAAGTTGCAGAATCAATTGAGATTTTTCTTCCCATATCCCAATTGGGGTGTTTTAGTGCATCGTAGTATTTTGCGCTCTTTAAGTTTTCTTTGCTCATTTTTCTAAATGGTCCACCAGATGCGGTTAAAATAATTTTTTCAATATCCTTTACGCTCTCCCCTTGCAAACATTGAAATATTGCTGAGTGTTCACTGTCTACAGGTATAATTGAAACGTTATTCTTTATAGCTTCTTGCATTATAATTTTTCCTGCAACAACTAGGGTTTCTTTATTTGCCAATGCTATGTTTTTTTTACTAAGTATAGCATGATAAGTCGGTATCATGCCAACGCTTCCTACTACAGAATTAAGTACAATATCTACTCTATCATGTGTCGCAACTTCTATTAACCCTTGCATCCCTGATACAATTTTAGTTTTTTCGTTTATCTTACTAGCTAATATTTTCGCTTTTTCTTCATTAAATACAGCTACAATTTCTGGTTTGAATTCATTTATTTGCTCTTCTAGTTTTTCAATATTTGACATAGCTGCAATGCCAATTATTTTAAATTTATCTAAATGCTCTCTAACTATTTCAACGGTTTGTAAACCTATTGATCCAGTTGAGCCTAATATACTAATTTTTTTCATTTCATCTCTCCATTAAACCATAATATATGTTACAAAGTAATATACTAGCGGAATTGTAAAGATGATACTATCAAATCTATCTAGTATTCCACCGTGCCCGGGCACAATATTACCAAAATCTTTAATGCCAGCATGTCTCTTAATTGCAGAAGCAATAAGGTCTCCAATTTGAGATGTAATACTTCCTAAAAAACCTAATAAAATTACTAAAAACATTTGTTCAGGAATCATAATGTATGCAAAAGCAGCACTTGCTAACACGCTTCCACAAATTCCACCAATTGCGCCTTCAACTGTCTTTTTAGGGCTAATTTCAGGACATAACTTTTTGTTTCCAAACAGATAACCTGAAAAGTAGGCGGAAGTATCGGTTGCCCAAGCAATGATAAAAACCAACCAAATCATAAAAAAGTAATCATGTTTAATAAAGAAAAACGAGTGTCCTAACATTAGTCCAATATACAAAATACCAAATATAGTTGTAGCAATATCGACTACATTATACTTATTATGAGCAAATAATAATTTTGCTGCAAAGAAAAATGTTATTACTACAAAATAAAGCAAATAATAATCTCTAATTGCAAAACAAATTAGTAGCGCACCAGTGAGTAATACTCCTTCAAATATCATGGGTCTGCTTTGCTTGTTTTCAAATGCCCTATATAGTTCATTAACAGCTAACAATGATATCAACATGATAAACGCAAAGAATGTTACGATATTTGTTAAAGATAGAGTAACAACAATTACTACTAAAGCTCCACCAATGAATCGTTTAAGCATCATTATTCCCCCTCAGATTTTCCAAATCTTCGTTCTCTGTTTTGATAGTCACTTATTGCATCTATTAAATGCGCACCTTTAAAATCCGGCCACAATACGTCTGTGAACCAAAGCTCAGCATAAGCAGCTTGCCATATCAAGAAATTACTAATTCTATATTCTCCACTTGTTCGAATTAACAAGTCTACATCCGGCATACCTGAAGTATCTAGGTAATTGCTCAAAATTTTCTCTGTTATATTTTGCGCCTCTAATTTATCTTCTTTTACATCATTAGATATTTTTTTTACAGCTCTAACAAGTTCATCTCTTCCACCATAATTTAGAGCTATGTTAACAAATAGTCCATCATTTAACTTAGTTAATTCAATTGCGCTTATAATTTCTGCTTGAAGCTTTACTGAAAACCTACTTACGTCTCCAATTACATTGATTTTTACGTTATTGCGGTGTAACTTCTTTGTTTCTTTTCCTAAGTATTCAGCCAAGAGCTTCATAAGAGCTATAACTTCATCTTGTGGTCTATTCCAGTTTTCAGTTGAGAAAGCATACAGCGTGAGATATTTCACACCAATATTTTCAGCAGTTGTAAAAACATCTCTAAGTGCATCTACGCCTGCTTTATGACCTAAAGCTCTTGGAAGAAATCTTTTTTTTGCCCATCTTCCATTTCCGTCCATAATTATTGCTATATGTGTTGGAACATTGCTTATGTTCAGCATTATTAGCTATCTTCCTTTCTCTGGTACTATCTTAAAGATAGCATTCTCGCTCTAATTAATTTTCAACCCCCATTTATGGGGGCTAAAAATATGAAATTATCAGTTGTATATGGTTTTTCACAACAGGTCCTTGCTTAATAACCCTCGGTTTTCCATGCTCTATCATTTTTTTTCCTAAGCTTTCTTTCACTGTTACGTAGAAGCCTTCTTTTTCCAACGAAAATAGTGCCTCTTCTAAACTATGACCAATAACATCAGAAGCAATATACAAATTTATACCTCCATAATTTCACTTTCTTTTTTTACAAGTATTTCTTCAATTTGCTTGCTATACTTATCCGTTAATTTTTGCGCTTTATCTAGTGATTTTTTTAAATCATCTTCTGTAAGTTCATTGTTTTTTTCCATTTTTTTAAGCTCTTCATTTGCTTCTCTTCTTTCATTTCTAAGAGCAATTTTAGCTTCTTCCGCAGTTTTTTTTGCGACTTTAATCAATTTTTTTCTTCTTTCCTCTGTAAGTTGAGGAATGTTCAAACGGATTACTTTGCCATCATTAGATGGATTGAGTCCCAAATCAGATTGGAGTATTGCTTTTTCTATGTTTTTAATTGCAGTTTGATCATATGGTTGAACAACAATAAGTCTTGGTTCCGGAGCTGATACAGAAGCTATTTGATTTATAGGTGTAGGTGTCCCATAATAATCAACTGAAAGTCTATCTAGCAGAGACGGGTTTGCTCTACCAGCTCGAATACTCATTAAATCCTCTTTCAGTACACTAATTGTCTTTCCCATTTTGTTTTCTAGTTTTTCATGAATGTCAGTATTCATATAATACCTCCTATTTAGATTATTTATTTACTTTCTTGTCTTTTTATTCTTTGATTGTAGTGCCTATTTCTTCCCCTAAAATAACTTTCTTAATGTTTTCTGGGTTTTTTAGTCCAAACACTTTAATTGGAATTTTGTTTTCCATGCATAGTGAAACAGCAGTTAAATCCATAACTTTAAGTCCTAGCTTTAAGACTTCAATATAAGTCAAGGATTCGAATTTTTTTGCAGTGACATCAGTAGCTGGATCTTTATCATAAACCGCATCAACATTTTTTGCTAAAAGAATCACTTCTGCTTCAATTTCAGCAGCTCTTAGTGAGGCAGCAGTATCTGTTGTAAAAAATGGATTCCCAGTCCCTGCTGCGAAGATTACGATTCTGTTTTTTTCTAAGTGCCGGATTGCTTTTCTTCTTATATAGGGCTCAGCTATTTGTTTCATTTCGATTGCAGTTTGAAGTCTTGTTGAGACACCTGCATTTTCTAACGCATCCTGTAGAGCCAAACCATTTATAACCGTAGCTGTCATTCCCATATAGTCGGCTGTTGCTTTGTCCATCCCAGCACTAGTTCTCCCACGCCAAAAATTGCCACCTCCAACTACTATTGCAATTTGTACACCCATTAAAGAAATCTCTTTTATTTGGTTAGCAATTATGTTTACAGTATCTGTATCTAGCCCGAATTTATTATCCCCAGCTAATGCTTCACCACTTAATTTCAACAACACTCTTTTGTAACGTGGGCTTGTCATCTATTTACCTCCTAAAGAAGTTTTCTACATTTAATTGAAAATTCCTTCATCTAATTTTAAAACATTATTGCTACATATAAGGAGAACAGTATATGCTCTCCTCTTAAATGCAAGTGATTTCAGTTATCAAAAAAATTCTGCTCTGTTTATAGGTTAAAGTTTACACTATAGCTCTCCAAAAATTTGTTAGGTATTTATCCTGCGACTAATTATTATAGCTTACTTTGCAAGTTGTTTTGCAACTTCTTCTGCAAAATTTTCTTCTCTTTTTTCAATTCCTTCGCCTACTTCAAATCTAGCAAATCTTCTAATGCTCAGTTTTTCTCCAATTTTCGCTATTTTTTCATTAAGTAGGTATCCAATAGTAACATCAGGATTTTTAACAAAAACTTGCTCTAATAAACAAACTTCCTTATAGTACTTCGCTATTCGCCCTTCAACCATTTTATCTACAATTTTTTCTGGTTTGCCTTCGTTTAAAGCTTGTTTTCTTAATATTTCTCTCTCTTTTGCAATCTCATTTTCAGGAACTTCATCTTTGCTAACAAATTTTGGATTAGAAGCTGCAATTTGAAGAGCAACGTCTCTTGCAAACTCTTGAAACTCTTCGTTTTTAGCTACGAAATCTGTTTCAGAATTTATCTCTACCAATACTCCTATTCTTCCCCCATGTATGTAGGATGTAACAATTCCTTCTGCTGCAATTCTGCCAGATTTTTTTGCCGCTGCTGCCAATCCTTTTTCTCTTAAAGTCTCAATAGCTTTTTCAATATTGCCATTTGAGCTCACTAGCGCCTTTTTGCAGTCAAGCATACCTGCGCCAGATTTTTCTCTTACTTCTTTAACCATTCCTGCTGTAATGTTCATTAAAACTCCTCCTAGTTTAATATCATAAAAGGTAAGGGAGCAAGGAAAATTCCCTCTATACCCTTACCTTGTTGTGAAAAAATTATTAAGTATTCTTTTTTCATTGCTAAGGTGAAGTAAAGTCCCCACTTAAAACTTAGTGTTTTACATAAGTCATATGCAAGTTATTCTTCTTCAGTCTGCACTCCTTGTTTACCCTCTAAAACTGCATTTGCCATAGTTGCAGTAAGTAATCTAACCGCACGTATTGCATCGTCGTTACCAGGGATTACATAATCTGCTTCTTCTGGATCACAATTAGTATCTACTATAGATACCACTGTAATTCCTAATTTTTGCGCTTCTTTTATTGCAATTCTTTCTTTACGTGGGTCTACTACAAAGATAGCTCCAGGCAGAGATTTCATATCTTTAATTCCACCCAAAAATTTATTTAACTTAGCTCTTTGAAGTTTTAACTTTATAACTTCTTTTTTTGGAAGAGCTTCGAATGTTCCGTCTTCTTCCATTTTTTCTAATTTGTGTAATCTGTCAATTCTAATTTTAATTGTCTTGTAGTTTGTTAACATTCCACCTAACCAGCGGTTATTAACATAATACATGTTACATCTTTTTGCTTCTTCTTCTATTGCAGTTTGCGCCTGTTTTTTTGTTCCAACAAAAAGAATGTTTTTTCCTTCTGCTGCAATATCTCTTATAATATTGTACGCTTCTTCAACTTTTCTTACAGTTTTCTGTAGGTCAATAATATAAATCCCATTTCTTTCTGTAAAAATGTACTCCGCCATTTTCGGATTCCATCTTCTAGTCTGATGTCCAAAATGAACACCTGCTTCTAACAATTGTTTCATTGAAATTACTGGCATTTTTGTTGCCTCCTTTAGTTTTTCATCCACTTCTATCATTTTCACTTAGAACCTTTGGCACTACTAAGTGAATTAAGAAGTGTGCTTTTTTATCTCTAATATCTTAACATATAGTTTGGTACAATTCAACATGAATATGCAATAATTGATAATTTTATTTAAAATTGCACTGTGAAATCAAAAAACTAATTGACTTTAATTAAAATTTCAACAATTTCTTCTATGGAACTCTCACGTGGTATCATTTTAATTCCTCGTCTTAGAGTCTTAATCGCATCCATACTGGTTGCGATTTCTAAGAATACTTCAATATCTTCAATTAGTCCTTTGTCATATAACAATTGTGCTATTTCCAAGCTAGCCATTCCTGCTATTATTTCAACTAAAACGTAGTCTTTTTCGCCACTTTTTATTTCGTCTTCTTCTTTTTCGTCAGCTTTACTCGGAGTGTTTTGTTCCTTGTTTTTTTCAGTGTTTACTTCAATGTTCATTTTTTCATCTAAAATTATTATTTCGCTAGCGTCATTATTAATGCTACTGCTAAAACGTTCGAAATTTATTACTTCCTTGCTAATTTCTTTGTTTTTTTCAAGTTCACCGGCATTATGAAAAATCACATTTGCTAAAGCGGTAATAATTATCCCTATTCCAAGACCTAGTGCTAAACTTTTATAACAAACTCTACGCAAACAATCCACCTCATTTAAGCAATTTTACAATCATCTCGACTTCTCTGTAGCTCTTGTTTAACATTTTAGCAATACTAGCTATCTCAAGTCCCGATTTATGTAACTCGATTACTTTTTCGTTCTTTTTTTCAAACAGCTGATATTTTAAAGTGTTGTTAAAACTATTATTGTCTTGTTGGGCTATAGGTTTTTTAATCACATTTTTAGTCTCTTTAGAGGAAACTGTAGCTTCAAGTATTAACTCTACATTTCGGGCTAGTTGTTCTATCTTATTGCTTATTATTGCAACTTCTTTGCTTGCATTACAGTTACTCTGGTTTCTATAATTATCGTTGTTTCTATTTTTAATATTATAAAGTCTATTCTCTCTAATAATCAAAGCTAGTGAAACTAAAACCACTACGCAGCCAATAATTATTGTGTATGAGTTATAATCCATTTTACACCTCGTAAAATTAGTAGTATTCATGACTTTTATCAGTTTTTATTAAACGATAGATCAAATGCTAATATCTAGGACAGTGCCAATTTTTTTGGTTTCGTCTACAAGTTTACTTGTTTTTAAACTGTTTTCCTCTTTACTGTTATGTGATTTATCTTTGTTTTGTTTTTTACGTTTTTTTGCATTCTGTTGTTCTTTATTAATTTTTTCTTTAGATATTCTAGCATGCTCACTACCTTCAGCACTTCTAACTTTGCTCAAGTTTTTCTTTATTATATTCTCTTGTTGGTTTTGAATTTGATCAACTTGTATTCTAGGACGATTAAAGTCGTCTTGCTTGACTTTAGCCTCCTTTATTGCATTTGCATAGGACAAATGCATATCTATAGGTTTAATAGACATATTTAAATCACCTACTTTTCGTATACCCCCGTAGTCACTTCACCATTTTTTTTGAATAAAGTACAACTTGGTAATTCCTCGTTTACATGCTTTACAGCATCAATTATTGATATTTTAACTCCAGGGTGCATTATCTTCGATACATGTACTCTACCTTTAGACAAGCTATTTATCATATTGTCAATTAGTTTTTTCCTCATTTTTAGATTGGTTTGATTGTCCATTAGAATCTTATAAGCATTGAGAGATTTGACCAAAAGTTCTTTTTTGCTTGCAGGAAGACGTCCTGCTTTTAGAGCTTTGTTTAGCAATTTTATAGTTTTCATTAATTCATTGGTTTTTTTTCCAATTGCAATTATTTCATCTGATAGTTTAGCATGTTGCTCTCTCATTTCTGGGTCAATACCTACTTCTAATTCTGTAATAGTACCCATACTAGACCCAATAATTGCAGCTCTTATAGATTTCCCAGCTCTTAACTTTCCACCTGCAATAGTAGATTTTTTACCGCTGAGGTCAATTTTGCCTCTTGCTGTAAGATGACTATGCAAAACAAAATCTGCTTCAATATCTCCCTTACAATTCACTTTCGCATTTTCAATAAACTTAGTATTCAAGTTACCCTCACATTCAATTTTCGCTTGACCATTTCCTTGTATTCCTCGATCTATTGTAATATTTCCTTTTGCTGTTAGAGTAGAACCTTCTACTACACCCATAACGTGAATATCTGCATCAGCAAAAATTGAAAAACCAGTTCTCACGTTGTTTCTCACAATAACTGTTCCTTTAAATTGAATATTTCCCGTAGAATTGTCGACATTATGTTCTACTTCAAGAATTTCACTCACTGTGATTTTTCCATTTTTATCAACAATTACGCGCCCATCTATTGCAGAAAAAAACTTCAGCTTGTCGTCACTTTCATAGATATTTTTACCTATTTTTATTTTAGCATCTTTTCCTCTTTTTGCTGGAAGGCTCATTCCCATTACATTAATGCCTTCAGTTCCCTTAGTTGCTGGTACAATCTCTAATAATAAATTGTCTTTTTCTACGTTCTTAATTAAATTTAGTCGTTTGTGGTCTATTGTTCCATCACTGTTAATAGTTGGAGTTATATCTTTCTCCGTACAAAAATGATAAATGGTTTGAGCGTCTGTACCATGACAAGGTTCTTTTCCTTTTGCAGCTAATAAATATACATCAGTTAACTTAGAAGAAACAATTGAGTTAATCTGCTCTTTATCTATGCCGCTTATGATACCCTGCGCACTCAACTCACTAATCAATTCATCAACAGTAAAAAACTTGCCTCCTTCGTTAGGAGTAATAAGTACGTTAGCTTCCATTTTATCCTTTGAAATATCTACAATTACCTTGCTATTAATTAATATTTCACTTTGCTGGGGTGCAATTTTAATATTTTCTTCTTTACTACTAACTGCGAGTTTTACTTGTGCCTCTTCAATATCGAAAACCATTTTTCTATATAAAAAAGAAAGAATATCATCAGTAGCTTTAGAAGAATCTAAAGTAGCCTCTTTGTTTACTCTAAGATAAACACCATCTTCTCTATAATCTATTTGAAACTCTGCGCTATCTCTATTGCTTGCAACATTTTTTTTCATGTTTGAGCACCTCTTTTTTTCTTTTACAATAAAACTACACGCACAACTATATTTGTCATTTTGCTATAATGCTAGTTTTGGTTTTAAGCGAGAAATAGCTTTAGAGTGCAGCTGGGACACTCTTGATTCGGAAACGCTTAAAATTTTTCCTATTTCTCTGTATGTTAGTTCATCATAATAATACAAACCGATAATTAATTTTTCTCTTTCTGGTAGTTCGTCTATACTCGCATTTAAAATCTCTATAATTTCTTTGCCACACAATACATTTTCCGGCAAACTGTTTTCAGTACTTATAAAGCTACTATTGTTTCCTTCAACAATTTTTTCTTCAAGTGATACTATGTTTAGGTTGCTTATCTGCAAAAGTAATTTTTGAAACTCTTCTACTGATATTCCAATTTCTTTGGCAATTTCATCATCTAAGGCGTTCCTACCAAGTTTGTTTTCTAATTTACTGCAAGCAGATTCTACTAGTTTAGCTTTTTGTCTAACTGATCTGGGTACCCAATCTAAATTCCTTAGTTGATCAACAACTGATCCACGAATTCTGATTTGTGCATATGTCTCGAATTTGATGTCCTTTGTAATGTCAAATTTTTCTATGGCGTCAATTAATCCAAAAATTCCGTAACCTACCAGATCATCGTAGTCAACATTACTACCATATGTGCTATACATTCTGCCTGCAATAATTTTTACTAATTCTATATATTTTTCAATAAGAGCATTTTTCGCATCCTTATCAGATTTATTTTTATATTTTTGCCATAAATCTAAAAAATCCACTAATAACTCCTCCTCTTAGAAGAAAAATATTTCTAAATTACTTTTATTCCATGCCCTATAGTTTTTATCATTAATTCTCCATTGCTAGGATCAAATTCTATAGTTCGTCCGTAATTACCTCCAGTATCCTCAGATAAAATAGGTATTCCATGGCTTTTAAGAATCAATTTAGTCGCTTCAGCATTTCTAAGTCCAATTTTCATCAAATCATTAGAATTATTGGAAAAAGCGAACATTTGTGCTCCTCCAGCAATTTTAGCTGTTATTTTGCGCTTTAAAGCTCCCAGCCCTATAATATCATTTAATAGTAATTCTATTGCTGTGTCAGCAAATTTTGCTTTATTAGTATTGTTCTTTATTTGGATACTAGATGGGAGCATAATATGTGCTAATCCTGCTATTTTCGCTTGCTTATCATATAAGCAGATTCCAATACATGATCCTAATCCTAGAGTTGTCAATATTTCTGGAACTTTTACAATTTTATACTCAGCCATTCCTACTTTAATCATTTTCTTCATTTACAATGCCACCCCTAAACTATTCATTAAGGTTTTAAATGAATCAAAATCAGGAATTAATAAGAAATTGGCATTCACTGATTTATCACTGTGTTCGTTCATTGCTGTATTTATTAGTAAAATCTTATCACTTATGTGAGAAAAATAAATTGCTGGTACACTTAATATAGCCCCAGCCATATCGATACACAAAGAAGGTACAGAGATATTGATACTTAAATTTGTTAACGAAGATAAAGAAGATACATAAGCACCAGATAGTATATTTCCAACCTCTTGCAATGCAGATTTATCCATTTCATCAAGTTCATTTGATGAATCTTCTCTCATCATCAAAATATTAGTTAATGTTTTAGATGATTGAATATCTAATAATAGCATAATAAATCCATTTATGTCTCCACTTATTTGAAAATAGATACCTGCAACGATATTTTCTTCTCCACCTAAAGCTGCCGAAACCTCATTTAACTCTAGAATTTGCACAGAAGGCACTGACATGTCTATTTTTCTTTGCATAAGTTTTGATAATGATGTCGCGGCGTTTCCTGCGCCAATGTTCCCTATTTCTCTTAGTACGTCCATATGAATATCTTTTATCTCGTTTTTACTAGCGCTCATATTCACACCGCCTTAATTTGCTTCTAATTTATTATTAACTAATTTATGTATGTCGATTAGTATAATCATCCTACCGTCTACTTTTCCTATCCCTTTAATGTAATCATCTTCAAACGAGTTAATAAATTTAGCTGCGCTATCAATGTCTTCATCCTCAATGGTTAATACTTCTGAAGAACTATCGACACTTAGTCCTATCACAAGGTCATCTAGTGTTAAAACAATAGTTCTTGCATCTTCACTCTTTTCATTTGCCTCAAAACCAAATCTCAATCTTAAATCAATTATTGGAACTACCTCTCCTCTTAAATTCATTACACCTATAACATACTCTTCCGCGTTTGGTACTCTAGTAATATCAGTTACTTTTTCCAAAGTTTTAACATAAGAAATTGGTATTCCATAATACTCTTCTCTCAATTTAAACACTACATATTGATTAGCAGCATCAGAATTATTCATGCTTTTTCCCTCCTAAAAAAACGAATTGGTATCTACTATAAGCGCTATAGAGCCATTTCCAAGAATTGTTGCTCCTGCAATTGCGTCTACATTAACAAGATACTTACCCAAAGATTTAATAACTACTTCTTGTTGGCCGATTAAATCATCCACTATAATACCGACAGTTTTGTTTCCTTTTTTCACTATTACAACTAATGTTTCATCTTCTTTTCTGTTATTATCTGCTTTTTCTTTTACATTAAATATTTCTGTCATTCTCTTTATAGGCAATGTTTCATTTCTATATAGCACAACTTCGTTGCCTTGAATTTGTCTTATTCTACTTTCACAAATAGTAGTAATTTCTTTAATTGAGTTAAGAGGTATTGCATATCTCTCACTACTTACTTTCACTAATAATGCTTGAATAATAGCAAGGGTAAGAGGCAACCTAATAACGAATTTACTCCCTTTTCCTAGACTAGTATTGATTTCAATATTTCCACCTAATGACTCAATCTTCGTTCTTACTACATCGAGTCCTACTCCTCTACCAGAAAGGTCTGTTACGACTTTCGCTGTGCTAAATCCTGCATTAAATAGCAGTTTGATTGCATCGTCATCACTTATTGCCTGATACTCTTCACTTGTAATTGTACCTTTCTCAAATGCTTTCTTCTTAATAACATCTAAATCAATCCCTGCACCATCATCGGCAACCTCAATTACAACACTGTTTCCATCAGAATATGCAATTAATTCTACTGTTGCATCTTTATCTTTGCCAAGTTTTTCTCTAATGCTAGGCAATTCTATTCCATGATCAATAGAGTTTCTAATAAGATGTATCAATGGGTCTCCAATTTCGTCAATCACTGTTCTATCAAGCTCTGTGTCCTGTCCTCTCATTTTTAGAGTGATGTCTTTTCCTAATTCTTTAGCCATATCTCTTACCATTCTTGGAAAACGATTAAAAACTCTTTCTACTGGGACCATTCTTACTTTCATTACTGCATCATGTAAGCTAGTTGTTATTCTCTCTAAGTATTCAGTAGCCTCGTGCATATTAGAGTTTGTTCCATCGCTGTCTAAATCTTCTAGCCTCGTCTTAATAATGATTAACTCGCTTACTAGATTCATTAAATTATCTAGACGTTCAATATCTACACGCACTGTCTTACCAACTTTAGGTTTTCTAGCTTTTTCATCTGAATTTGATTCATTCTTTTCTACAGATGTACTTCTATCGTCATAGTCGCTTTTTTCTTCAAAAGCAAATGTATCTTCATTTATTTTATCAAATTCTAATATATTATTTTCTCTTAAATCATCGACTAAAACCGTTTCTATTTCCATAATGTTCTTCAGTTTACTCTTAATAACTTTATCATCAGCTTTTGTACCCACAATAAACTGAAATTCTAAGTCGAATTTCTCATCTTCTATGTCTTCAATACTTGGACTAGAGTAAATTATTTCTGCTATACTCTCAAGCTCGTTAATCACAATATAAGCTCTTGCTGCTTTTAACATGCATTTTGTGCTAAGTTCTACGCTAATTAAGTATGCATTGTATTCTTTCTCCCACGCTCTTTTCACAGCATTTTCTACGTGGCTATCCACTTTCAATTTTGTTTGATTTTTTGAAAAATCTGAACTCTCTTGCACGTTTTTTTCAGTATCTTTCTTTAAAATTATTTTTTTAATAAGTTCAATTAATTCCTCCGAATCCTCGTTACCTTCGTTCCCATTTGATTCTACAGCTTCTACATATTTTTCTAATTTGTCGAAGCACTGAAAAAGCACATCTATTATTTCACTATTAATCTCAATCTCACCACTTCTAACAAGCTGTAGTGCATTTTCCATTTCGTGTGTTAGGTGGGCAGTATGAGTATATCCCATTGTACCTGCCATTCCCTTAATCGTATGTGCTACTCTAAATATTTCGTTAATCATACCAGTATTAGCATGATCATTTTCTAATTGCAAAAGAATTTGGTTCATGTTTTGTAAATGCTCTTTCGATTCTTCAATAAAAATATCTAAATATTGACTCATATCCATAACATTACACCTCCAATTTATTTAGTATAGCACCTGTTATTTCTGATAACGGTACAATTTCGTCCACCGCACCAAGCTGTATTGCAGATTTTGGCATACCAAATACTACGCAACTACTTTCGTCTTGTGCAATTACATAAGACTCTTTGATCTTTTTTAGACTTTTTAACCCTTTTGCACCGTCTGCACCCATTCCAGTCATAATAACTCCTATAGTATTCAAATCCTTAAATTCAGAAAGCGAACTAAACATTACGTCTACAGATGGGCGGTGCCCCGAGACTTCGTCCCCTTTAGTCAGTGAAATAACCAACTCCTTTTTACTACTTAATTTAAGTTCAAGATGATAATCTCCTGGTGCAATGTAAGCACACCCTTTTTTTATTACTTCACCATCTTCAGCTTCTTTGACGCTAATATTAGAACAACTGTCAAGCCTATTTGCTAATGATTTTGTAAATCCTTTTGGCATATGTTGTACAATTAATAAAGGAACAGGAAAACTAGATGGAAATTCAGGCAACAAATGCTGCAATGCTCTTGGTCCTCCTGTCGAAGTCCCAATAGCTACAAGTGTTCCACTGTAATTAGTATATTTTTTTTGCTTTGTTTTACTTCTCTGATTGATTACAGTTTTTCTAGTAGTACTTTTTTTCATTATTGTATGAAATAACTTCGCTTTTGAAGCCTCAAGTATTTTATCAATCAACTTTTCCTTAAGTGCTTTTGGGTTAATCATTAGAGCACTAGATGGTTTTTGAACGAAATTTACTGCTCCTAATTCTAGAGCTTGTATCGTAGCTTCTGCACCTTCTGCTGTATGTGAACTTAACATTACAACAGGGAGTGGGGCTTTCTTCATGATTTCTCTTAAAGCATCAATTCCATTCATAATTGGCATTTCTATATCCATAGTTACAATATCTGGTTTAAGCTCTAATACCTTTTCTATACCTTCTTTACCATTTCTTGCGTGTCCAATTACCTTAATTCTAGAGTCATCTTCAAATATATCTGTTAACACTTTCCTCATAAAGGCGGAATCTTCTACTATTAGAAGATTAATTGTTTTTTTCATTTCATCCATTTAAATCAAACCTCTTTTTCTTAATAGTCTTTGGTGCTCGAAAATGAAAGAAATAATTCTGTTTCTTGTTCCTTCTCGTAAATTTACAAATTCAATACTAAGCTCATATCTATTATCCTCCTCAAGCTTAATTGCCTTTTTTATTTTCCCTTGAGTTGTTATCATTACACCTTCTTTAAAATGTAGCTTGATATTGATAGTACTACCTACATCTATTTTTTTTCTGCAAATAAGCTTTACTCCACCGCCACTAATATTTTTAGAAAAACAATCGATCTCTCTAGTAACATCTGTTTCCCTAATAACCACATTCTTAAGCATGTCAATCCTAAAATATTCTCTTCTTTGTACTGCAACAGGCTCTCCAATCGGCTTAACTCCGTAAATTGTGATTTTATTTGTTTTCTTACTTATTACTTCGGCAATTATATGAAAAGTTCCTTTATCTTTATCGTTAAAAATTATCTTTATTTTATCTGTTACATATAGATGGTACGACATTCCCTTAAACATTGGTTGAGAAATAAATAAAAACTCCTCGTTCTTATCTATTAGCTGCGAAGTAATAATTTGTTTATTATAGTAGCTTTCATCACTGGTCTGAGCAATCTCCAGCTTGATTCCAATTTTTAGTTCAGAAATTATACCCATACAAACCTCCTACTTGAATAATTTTACAACTCTTGCAAAAAAGTTCTCTCTATCTTTCTCATAATTTATGCTTGATTTGTTTAGTAACTTTGAAGCAATGCACTCTATGTTTTTACTAATTAAACTATTTGGATATTGCAAAATTAGCGGTTGCTGTAGTTTAATTGATCTGCTGACTATTGGGTCTTCGCGCATAATCCCCAATTTTTCAATGCTAGTATTTAAAAACCGTTCAGATGCATACTTCAATTTATTAAAAGCAATTTTCCCTTCACTTTCGCTATCTGCACGATTAATCACAATTCTAATTCTTTTGTTTTTGTCTCTTTTTTTTATAGTTTTTATCATCGCATAGGCATCCGTTATAGAAGGTGGTTCTGGGGTTGCGATTACAATAATTTCTTCAGCTGCCAGTGCAAATGATATTACTGAATTTGAAAGCCCTGCACCCGTATCAATTAGAATAACATCAGCATAATCATTTATTATCTCTATTTTACTAATTAGATTATTTACATCATGCTGATTCAGATTCACTAGTTCCAAAATACCCGACCCTCCAGATATTATTTTAATTCCGTTTGGTCCATCAGTCATTATATCTAAAACACTCATATTGTTGGTAATCAAATCTAGTAAGTTATATTTAGATAATATTCCTAGTGTTACATCTACATTTGCTAGCCCTAAATCTGCATCCAAAATTACAACCTTGAGATTATATTTACTAAGAGCAATCGCTAAATTAACTGTAAAGTTTGTTTTCCCGACTCCACCTTTTCCACTAGTAATACAAATAGTTCTAGCTTGATCTGTGTTTATATTTACTTGATTTTTTTTATTAACATCAAAGATCTTTTTAGCATTTATTAACTCTCTCAATTTTGTAGCTTGGTCATTCATCGCTATTCCCCCTTGTTAGAAGGTTAATTATTCTATCAATAGTGACAATTTCAATATCATCTGGTACGCTTTGCCCAGTAGTGATATATGAAAGTTGTTTATGCGTATATGTAGCAATATTTACAATAGCTCCATAAGTACTTGCTTCATCTATTTTAGTTAAAATAATTTTATAGTCACTGATGAAATCATAAGCATTAATTATTTCTTTTAAATCATCATTACTCGATGTACAGCTTAAGGTAAGATATATATCTTTTTCTTTAACTACATCTAGTAAGTTTTTCAATTCCAAAACTTGCTTATCATTGTTATGGTTTCGTCCAGCGGTATCCACCATAATAATATCATTTTTACTCAAGCGTTCCAGCGACTTATCAATTTCAGATGAATTATATATAATTTCTAGAGGTATATTTAGAATGTCCGAATAAATTTTCAACTGTTCAACTGCTGCTATACGATATGTGTCCGCACTAATTAGTCCCACACTTTTCCCCTCTTCTAGCGAGTATTTTGCAGCTAACTTTGCTATTGTCGTTGTTTTTCCTACTCCTGTAGGTCCTACAAAAAAAATGATTTTAGGGGTCACATCATGATTGTCTATACTAACACAATCTAACAGAAACTCTCTTAATTTTTCACTAAATAATTCTTCTACAGGCTTAGAATCTAGTTCTTTTTTGCTAATATTAACTAACTCTTCTAGTATTTTATCAGCTATGGCTTCCTCAATATTCTGATTTGCTAGCTTATTGTATATATCAATGATTTTAGGGTTATCGCTGTTTTTAATAATATCAGGCAATAAGTCTCTATTTGTTTTATTGACAACAACTGTAAGCATATCCTTGAGTTCTTTAATCTGGCTTGAAACACCTTTACTTGAACTCGTTATATTCGTATTATTAGCAGGATTTGTATTGACCGATTTTTGTGTTTCGAGAATTTTATTTCGTCTCACAGAAGTTTCTTCAACTGCAGCTACAACTTCAATATGAGCTTTTCTAAAAAAGCCAAAAATGCCTTTAGGTTTAACTTTTCGTTGATGTAGAATTATGGCTTCTGCGCCTAGTTCTGTTTTCACTTGTGCCATCGCTTCGTAATTGTTAGGTGCACAAAATCTTTTCACCTTCATTATATGCTCACCATCCCTATTGAATCAATTTCAACTGACGCATCTATTTCATTGTATGAAAGAACAATTAAATCTGGCGCTAATTGTTCGCTCAATCTTTTAAAATACAGTCTGACAATCGGTGCTGTTATTACTATAGGTTGTTCGCCTAAAGATAGCAATTTTTGAATTAAACCAGATAAACTTGCTAGAAGCGCCTGTAATATTTCTGGATCCATGGAAACGTAATTCCCTCTATCTGTTTGTTGTATCGAATCAATAATTCTTTGTTCTAAGCCCTTATCAACAGTAATTACTTTAGCAGGATGAGTAGTAATAAATTGCTTCGAAATAAATCTTGCTAGCGATTGCCTTGCATATTCTGTAAGCATGTCTGTATCTCTAGTTAAGCTAGCGTGATCAGCTAAAGCTTCTAGGATTGATCCCATATTTCTTATTGAAACTCCTTCTTTTAATAAGTTTTTAAGCACTTTCTGTATTTCTCCAATCGTCATTTGGTTAGGTATAAGTTCGTCCACTAAAGTGGGTTGAGTTTCTTTAATATTATCAATTAATTTCTTAACTTCCTGTCTGCTTAATAATTCAGAAGAATGTCTTTTAATAATTTCAGTTAAATGTGTTGCAATAACAGAAGGTGGATCCACGACAGTGTATCCTAAAATTTCTGCTTTTTCTCTTTCTTGTTCATTAATCCATTTAGCGGGCAAATTAAATGCAGGTTCAGTTGTATCTATTCCCTCAATGCCATCACTAGCTCCACCTGGATTCATTGCCATATAGTGGTCAAACATAATTTCACTTTTGCTTATTTCTATTCCATTAATCTTAATTATATATTGATTTGGCTCTAGTTGTATATTATCTCGTAATCTTATAATAGGTACGATTATTCCAAGTTCTAGTGCGCATTGTCTTCTTATCATAACTAGCCTATCAAACAAATCTCCTCCCTGACTTGCATCTGCAAGAGGAATTATACCATACCCAAACTCTAACTCAATAGGGTCAACATTTAGTAGTGGCATAACATTTTCGGGTTTTCTAAGATCTTGCGCTTCTTCATCAATTAGATCTGGTTCATCTTCATCTTCTATTTTCTTAATTGAACTTCTCAGTGTAATTCCTATGTAAAGGAAAACGAAAGCTAAAACCAAAAAAGGCATTGTTGGTAATGGTGTAATAGCTAAAAAAACTAATAATCCCGATATGATGAACATTATCTTAGGGTCATTAAATAATTGATCAAACAAATCTGTCCCCAGATTTTCATCTGAAGCAGCCCTTGTTACAACAATCCCTGCTGCGGTAGAAATTAATAGTGCAGGTATCTGGCTTGCAAGCCCATCTCCTACTGTTAACAGAGTGTATTTCTGCAGCGATTCGCCAAAGCTTAACCCTCCCATTGTCATCCCTAGCACAAATCCAGCAAGTATATTAATCATAGTTATTATAATTGCTGCAATAGCATCACCTTTTACAAACTTACTAGCTCCATCCATTGCACCATAAAAATCAGCTTCTCTTTGAACATTTTTTCTCCTGCTTCTTGCTTCTTCATCAGTGAGTAACCCTGCATTTAAGTCAGCATCAATCGCCATTTGTTTTCCTGGCATTGCATCTAGCGTAAATCTTGCCGCAACTTCAGCAACTCTTTCAGAACCCTTTGTAATAACCAAAAATTGGATAATCACAATAATTAAAAATACTATAAATCCAACTATTGCATTTCCTTGCATTACAAAATCACCAAAAGCTGCTATTAAATCACCTGTTTCTCCTTTACCTAATATGTTTCTTGTAGTTGTAATATTAAGCCCTAAACGGAATAAAGTAGTAATTAATAGCAGTGATGGAAATATTGAAAATTGCAAAGGTTCTTTAACATACATAGCAATCAAAATAATTAATAATGATAAAGAAATATTTAAACTAAGTAATATGTCTACCAACACTAAAGGTATCGGTAAAATTATAATAAATACTATTGAAATGATTGCTAGTGCAACAATTATATCTCCAAATTTCATATTAATTCATCCTTATGTTTTGTTATTAGTTTGATAAATATATGCCAATATTTCAGCAACAGGTTGATATAGGTCTTGCGGTATGAAGTCACCAACTTCAACTATCTCATACATAGTTCTTGCCAGTTTTTTATTTTCGACAATTGGAATATCATGCTCACTGGCTACATCTCTTATTTTTTTAGCTACAAATTCTTGCCCTTTAGCTAAGAGTTTAGGTGCAGCTGCTTTTGATGAGTCATATTGAATTGCTATGGCAATATGTGTCGGGTTAGTAATTATTACATCTGCTTTTGGAACATCTTGCATCATTCTCATCATAGACATTTGTCGCTGTTTTTCTTTTATTTTAGATTTTATTTGCGGGTTACCTTCTGTTTGTTTAAACTCTTCTTTTACTTCCTGTTTTGACATTTTCAACCCTTTGTAATACTCGTATCTCTGATATGCATAGTCAAGTATAGCGAGTACAATTAGTACCGCACTTGCACGAACCCCTATGCTTATTGCAAAACTATTTAAAACTGAAATAATTGATTCTACTTCCATAGCAACAGTATTAGTTATGCTTACCATACGATTTCTCATATAACTATAAACAATATAACCAATCAGTATAATTTTAACAAATGATTTCACTAGCTCCACTAGTGATTTTAAGGAGAACATTCTCTTAAACCCTTCGATTGGATTTAATCTGCTAAGTTTTATTTCTAGTGTTTTAGTGGTAAACAAAAACCCGACTTGCATATAGCTTATTAACAAACCTATTACCAAAGTTATTCCAGCTAGAGGCGCAAAAATCATCAATAAATTATACGCAGCAATCTTAGTGAGTCTATTAATATTTGCAATAGTAAACACAAAATCAGGATTCAAATATTCGCTGTATATGAAATATGTTCCACTAAGTAAAGTGCTTCCAAAATGCCTAGATAATACACTCAAAGTAACAAATGAAGTTAACAGCAGTAAAGCTGAATTGACTTCTTTGCTCTGCAAAACTTGACCTTTCTCTCTTGACTCACGCATTTTCTTTTGCGTATGTTTTTCTGTTTTTTCTTGATTAAATAACTGTAAATTAATAATAAGTTCCATACAATCAGCCCTTTAAAGTAGCCTTATAGTTTCGTAAATAGAGATAAACATTAATTCAAATAATTTCTCACTGAAATATCCTAAATGTTGTATGATAATAACTGCTATCACCATCCCTACAGCTATTTTTAAAGGTAGACCAACAATAAAAACATTCATCTGTGGCATAGTTCTAGCTAAAACTCCTAAAAGGATATTCGTTAAAAATATTGCAATCAAAACAGGGGCACTAAATTGCACAGCCAACATAAAAAACTGTGAAAACATTCTCACCAAATGATCTACTAGTGTGGTTCTAATTGTGAACTCAAACCCTATTGGTAAAAAATCATAACTTCCAATTAATGCTCTAATAATTAAATGGTGCCCGTTTACCACTATAAAAATAAAGGAAACCAGATTGTTAAAAAAATTCCCCATTACTGGGACTTGTACATTCATATTAGGATCCATTACAGTTACCATACCAAATCCCATTTGCGTATCGATAATTGTCCCTGCTAGAAATAATGTTGAAAAATAAACAAATGCAACATATCCTATTATCATACCAATTAAGAATTCGCTTATTGAATATATAAAAATTTGCATTGCATTGTCAAATTCAATATCTATTCCCTGCCCTAAAATCGGAAGTAAAATAAAAGAAATAATTGCTGATAATCCAATCTTCGCTAGCGAAGGAATGCTTCTGCTTGCAAAAATTGGAGCAGTAACAAATATCCCGGAAATTCTGACTAGAATTAAAAGAAACAAGCCAAAATCTTGTAATATAATATTATTTAATAACTCCATAGCACCACTCTTAATCTTTTTTTAAATACTTACACTCTATTTTTGTTGCCCATTAGTTCTTCACTGCACAAAGTTATTTATGTTCACAAACAAATCCGTCGCATAGTCAATTATCACGGATAACATCCATGGACCAAAGAGTACTATTGCCGCTAATATTGCGACTATTTTAGGAATAAATGCTAAAGTTGCCTCTTGGATTTGCGTAGTTGCTTGAAAAATACTCACTGCTAATCCTACCAACAAACCAATCCCCAACATAGGTGCTGACAGCAATAATATAGTATACATCGCCTGTTGTCCTAATTCGATTACTATTGACTCATCCATTTTATCACCTCTAGTTAAATCCTGTTACTAAGGACCTAATAACAATATTCCAGCCATCTACCATAATAAATAGTAATATCTTAAATGGCAAGGAAATCATTGCAGGTGGCAACATCATCATTCCCATTGACATTAGCGTACTCGCTACAACCATATCTAGTACTATAAAAGGCAAAAATAAAATAAACCCAAGCTGAAATGCAGTTTTTAGTTCGCTAATTATAAAGGCCGGTATTAGTACAGTGGTTGAAATCTCATCTAAATCATTAGGCATTTCACTATTTGACATCTCAAGAAAAAGAGCTAAATCATTTTCTCTTGTTTGCCTAAACATGAAGTCCCTAATTGGCAACATTGCATTTTCAATAGCTTGAGCATCTGAAATTTCTTCTGCTAAGTATGGTTGTATAGCATTTTCATTTATTTCACTTGCAATTGGACTCATCACGAAAAAAGTTAAAAACAAGGCTAGTCCAATTAAAACTTGTGTTGGCGGAGTTTGTTGTGTTGCTATAGCACTTCTCAAAAAAGATAATACAATAATAATTCTAGTAAAGGCGGTCATCATAATCAAAATTGAGGGAGCAAGCGATAAAACAGTTAGTAATAGCAAAATTTGCAATGAAGTAGTCACTTGTTCTGGATTCTCTGCATCATCTATTGTAAACCCAATTCTTGGAATTGTAATGGTGGGTTCAGCATGCACTTCCTGCAGTCCTAACGCGACAATAATCATAACAAGCAGCAATACTAGTAAACCTACTCTTTTGGCTATAAAACATTCCTTAGTTATTGTTTTCATCTATTTCTATTCCTCACCTTTTTTAAAAAACGAAATCATTTTTTTGAATATGCTGCTATTAGATAAGAAAGGAAATTGTTCATTGAGTCTTTTCCCCTCTTTAGCATAGTCCATATTTACAGTATCACTCTTTGCTTCTTTCCACTCCTCAAGTGAATAAGAATCTAAGAATTCAACATTTTTTGCATATACTGACAGTATGTATATTCTATTTCCAATTTGTATAATAGTAATGCTGTGTTGGTGCCCTATTGTTACACGTTCTAAAACTTTTGTGCTACGACTACTAAGCAAAACACTCGTTTTACGACCAAGAAAAATTGTTGCTAAGTAAGCTACTACAATTACACAAATTGCAATAATAATATTAACTATATATTCCCGCATTATATCTCCTTAATTAACCTAATGCTTTTTTTACCGCTTCTATTACACGATCTGCTTGAAAGGGCTTAACAATGAAATCTTTCGCTCCTGCTTGAATAGCTTCTATTACCATTGCTTGTTGTCCCATAGCTGAACACATTATTACTTTGGCATTTGGATCATGCTTTTTTATTGCTTTAACTGCCTGTATTCCATCTAGTTCAGGCATTGTTATATCCATAATTGTTAAATCTGGAGTTAGCTCTTTATATTTTTCAATTGCTTTAACGCCATTCTCCGCTTCACCAATAACATCAAAACCATTTTTACTTAATACATCTTTAATCATCATCCTCATAAAAGCTGCATCATCTACTATTAATATTCCTTTTGCCATTAAATACTCCTCCTAAATAATCATATAAACAATATAAATTTTTAATTCTAAACACGAGCATAAAGCACGAGGTGTTTACCCAATTAAAACTAGGCAGTAATCAACTAATATACTAATTAGTATATACTTAGTTTAATAAATAGTCCACATATTTTGTGCAAAATAACAATCTAAATCCTATTATATCGTTTTTCAGGACTTACTATATCAGTAATTCGAATTCCATAATTTTCGTCAATTACTACAACTTCACCTTTTGCAACATATTGACCATTGATTAGTATGTCTAATGCTTCACCTACAATTTTATTTAACTCGATAATTGTTCCAGGTCCAAACTCTAATATTTCACTAATTTTCCTCGTAGTTCTTCCAAGTTCAACTGTTACATTCAAAGGAACATCTTGAATAAGTTGTATATTCTCTGGCGTACCTCGCGAAACAACATTGTCAAACGACTGAAACGCAACCTGTTGTACATTTACTGGCTCTCTATTAACTGGTTTAGTTTCTGGCATTTCTGCTGGTATAGAGTTATCGTACGTCGTCTCCTTTTGTGCTTCTTGTTTGCGCGCTGATACGCTTTCGTTTTTTTCATTACTTAGTGTGGTCTGTGCCGGCTCGTTTGAATACGCGTTCATCAATGTATTTACAATTTCTTTTGCAAAGGAAATCGGAAGTAACTGCATAATCTCACTATCAATTAAATCGCCTATTACCATTTTAAAGGAAATTTTCACAAACGTTTCTTTAAGTTCAGGAAAAATTTCCATAAAATTCCCTGGCATAGCTTCCATACGAAAAGTCCGTGGAGGAAAAATATCAATTTTTTTATTAAACATTTCTGAAAGAGAAGTAGCAGAAGCACCAACCATTTGATTCATAGCTTCACTAATCGCGCTAAGATGAATTTCACTAATTGGATCTTCAGAAATCACTCCACTTCCACCCATCATCAAATCTGTAATAATTTTAACATCATCTTCTTTTAAGATTAGAACATTAAGACCTTGTAGCCCTTCTTTGTATTTAACATCAACAATTATAAAAGGTATTGGGTATTGTTCGGCTATTTCATCGATATTTAACAATGAAACAGTTGGTGTTGTAATATTAACTCTATTATTCAACAAAGTTGAAAGTGTAGTAGCTGCAGTTCCCATGCTTATATTGCCGATTTCTCCTATTGCGTCTTTTTCATCATCGTTGAAATCTTCTCGAATTTCACTTTCTTCATTTCCGGTACCCATTAACAAAGCATCAATTTCTTCTTGCGAAAGCATTTCGCTCATAATTCTCATCTCCTTCCCTATCGATTTCAGTTATTTTAATAGCTAATTTATTCTTCTTTGTTCCTGGAAATCCATAATATTTATTTCTTTCTCCTACCAAAATTTCTATCGGGTTTTTTGTAAGGTTATCTAACTTAATCACATCACCTACTTGCAGTCCAATAAATTCTTTTACTGTTATCTCGGTTTTCCCTAGTATTGCAGATACTTTCAACTTCCCTTTTTCTAGGTTTTTTTTCAAAGAGTCTTTTTCATTTTTAGTGATCTCTTTACTTATTTTCGAAAACCAAAACTTTGTGCTTAACTTCCCAAGTATTGGTTCTATTACAATATGAGGAATACAAATGTTAATCATTCCTTCTACGTCACCAATTTTTATTGCTAAGGTTATTAAAGCAACAGTTTCATTAGGCGATATAATTTGTACAAATTGCGAGTTGTACTCTATTTTATCAAGCTTTGGACTTAATTCTATAACATTTGCCCAAGGGTCAACTAATAGATCCATGATTTGCTTAATAAGTTTTCTTATCAACGAAGATTCAATTTCAGTAAATGTTCGTTTTTCATCAAAGAGTTTGCCCTTACCTCCAAGAATCCTATCTATAAAGGAAAAACCAACAGCAGGCGATAAGTCCATAACAATCTGACCTTCTAACGGATTAAAGTCAATTATCGATAATACCGACGGGTTTGCAATGGAATTACTAAACTCATAATATGATAACTCTTCTACAGAAAGAACTTCAGAGTGCACATAACTTCTTAAGTAACCTGCTAAAAATGTATTCAGTCCTCTACAAAAATTATCATGAATAATTTGTAATGTCTTTAACTGATCTTTAGCAAGTTTTTTAGGGCTTCGAAAATCATATGCTATAACTTTTTTTTCGTCTACTTCATTCTTTATCTCTTCAACATCAACTTCTCCAGAACTTAACGCATTAAGCAAACTATCTATTTCATTTTGCGACATTATCTCTGCCAATAATCTCACCTCCTATTGGATGATATAGTCGATAAAAAATAAATTTGTTATCTCATCCGTATCTATTACATCAGAAATAGCAGCAATAATCTCTTCTCTTAATTTTTGCAGTCCATCTGCACTTAACATTTCATTGGGTTTCTTTGTAATAATTATTTTGATAATACGGTCTCTTAATTCTGCATTTTTGGTTTCAAACTCTTTTAGCAAATCTTTATTACTAGTTTCAATCACTATATCTCCTCTAAAAAAATCTCTAGAATCACTTAAATTGGTAGTGAACTTGCCTAATTGAAATTCAAATGTTTCAATTTCTACTATTTTTTCTTCATCTGTACTTCTAAAGATAGTAAAGTACAAAATAGTTCCAGCAATTATACCTACTACAATTAAGCCTATTATGGCAAATAAAACAATTTTTTTTATACTCATAAAACTTTCCTCCCTGCTTATTCACAAACGAATTTGCTGTACAAACAAGCATCATTCTAATTAGATAAATCTACAATCATTTCTGCTCTAAGTATTACAATATCTACTCGTCTATTCTTTGCTTTATTAGTTGCAATGTCATTAGGAGCAATCGGATGATATTTTGAGTATCCTGCTGCAGTAAATCGTTGTGGAGAAAGTTCCTCAATTTCAATCAAATGTCTAACAACTCTTGAAGCACGTGCTACTGATAACTCCCAATTAGTTTCGTATCTCGCACCTGGAAGTAAGGGGTCACTGTCAGTATGTCCTTCTACTCTTACATGTTTATCTATAAACTCAGACTGTTTCAGTAAAGTCGATAGGTATGTTAGCAATTCTGCTGCTTCCTGTTTTAATTCTGATCTTCCTGAATCAAAAAGTACATTATCCTGAAGTCTCAAAACCAACCCTATAGTCTCTAGTGTCACTAGTACATCTGCTTGTAAATCATGTTTCTCTAAAAAAGCTTCTAATTGTTCTTGCAACTTTCTAAAGTCCTCCAATTCCTTTTCTTGCTTCGTTGTCAAATCATCTTGCAAAGCTTCTGATACAAAATCTGTAGGCTCAACAGTTGTTCCATCCTCCATTATCCCAATGGAGCCTTGAAAAGCAGTAATAATCGCTTGGAATTTTTCAGCATCTATCGTTGAAAATGCGAATAAAAGCACAAAGAAACATAGCAGTAGCGTTACCATATCACCATATGTTGACATCCATGCGGGTGCACCAGCAGGTTTCTCCTCTTGTCTTTTTTTCTTAGGCACCTTCTACCACCTCTTCTTGTTTCGCCTGCAGAGCTTCTCTAATTTTAGGTGGTAAGAAAGCTTTAAGTTTTTCTTCAATGATTCTTGGATTTTCGCCTGCTTGTATCGAAAGTAATCCCTCTACTATTATTTCTTTTATCAATATTTCTTCCCTGCTTCTTAATTTAAGTTTTGTAGCAATGGGAATAAAGATTAAATTTGCCATCAACGAACCATAAAGAGTTGTAATAAGTGCTACAGCCATACTCGGTCCAACTGTTGAAGGGTCATCCAGCTTAGCTAACATGTTTATAAGTCCTATCAAAGTTCCTACCATACCAAAAGCTGGGGCTAGCATACCTAATGTATCAAATAAGCCTCTTCCATCACTATGCCTCTCCTCTATAAAAGCAAGTTCAGTTTCAAGCAAATTTCTTACTAGCTCAGGGTCAGTCCCATCAACTATTAACATAACACCTTTATTTAGAAATTTATCATCTATGCTTTGTGAAATTTCTTCAAGAGCAAGCAAGCCTTCTTTTCTGGCGGTATTTGCTAATTCAATTATTTTTGACAATACAATTGTCGGGTCATCCTTTGAAGAGCCGAAAACTTTGCCTGCTATTTTTGCAGATTCAAAAACTTTCTTCATAGGGTAGGCTATAAATGTTGCCGCAAATGTTCCGCCAACTACAATTTGTAGCGATGGCATATTAATGAACGATGCCAAGCTTCCGCCATCCATAATACCTAGTATAATAAATAGTAACCCTACTAACAGACCCGCTATACTACCTATGTCCATTATATTACCTCTCTTCTAAAAATTGTCGTCTTGCAAATGCTTTCCTAAATAAATATCTTTTTTGTATTTCTTTATTTTCTCAAGAATTTCTTCTGTCTTTTCTAAAACCACGTATTTATGCCCATTCATTAGTGTTATTATCGTATCTGGTGTTTGATCTATAAATTCTATTAAATCACTATTTAGTAGAAATTCTTCATCATTTAACCTTTTTAGAGTAATCATATTATCATCCTTTTAGCTCTCAGGAGGTAAAACCTGAGAGCATTATTGTATTATCTCTTTAGATTTACTAACTCTTGCAGCATTTCGTCTGTTGTAGTAATAACTCTAGAATTCGCCTGAAATCCTCTTTGCGTTGTAATCATATTAGTAAACTCTCTTGATAAGTCTACATTTGACATTTCAAGTGCTCCTGGATTTAAAGCACCAAATCCAGCTACTCCAGGTTGACCAATGATAGGCTCTCCCGAGTTTTGCGTATTTACAAACATATTTGCAGAAGTTTTTGCAAGTCCCGATGTATTCTTAAAGTTTGCAAGTGCAACTTGTCCAAGTACTCGTCTTTGTCCATTATCAAACGCACCTAAAATTTCACCTGAAGGAGCGATTGCAAAGTCATTTAGCGTTCCTTGTTTAAATCCATCGATACTAGTGGCTGAAACCGTTGAGGTGTTTGCAAACATATTAAGCTTTGTAAAATCTATTTCAAAAGTAAATGGTCCTGCTCCGCTAGTTAAAGTATCTCCTATTGTCAGTTCAACTGTAGTTGCAAGAGACAGTTTCCCAGTTGGTAAAAAATTCAAATTAGTTGCAGCACTTTGTCCTAATTCTGGACTGCCTGCGTGAAACGTATTCCCATTTTCTTCAATATAAAATGCTTCTACTTCAAAATCATTATTTGTTGTTTTTATAAATGTTAGTTTTATTTGATGCATCCCACCTAGTTTGTCAAACACTTGAAAAGACGTTTCTCTAGCAACAGCCTCTTCATACGCTGGATTTACTTCAAAAGTTGTTATGCCATCAACTGTTTTTTCCCAATATACTGTATCTCCACCATCGGGTCCAACATTTGCTGTAGCAACAGAAATTTGTGTCTGACTATCTAAATTCCCTTCTAGAATGGCATTTTCAGATACCTTTGCGTCTGAAGTAACAGCTTTAGAGATCACTAAGCCTTCGAGTCTTGCTTGTAATGCTCCATTTTCATCTGCCATATATCCCAGCACTTTAAACCCTTCTGTAGTAACCAAATTCCCTTGCTCGTCTAAAGTAAAGTTTCCTGCTCTAGTAAAAGATCTATTAAGAAAGTTGGGGTCATCAGAAACCAAAAAGAAACCACTTCCATTTATCATTAAATCAGTATTATAGTCTGTTCTTTCAACAGCTCCTCTTACGTGGAATGTATCCATTGAAGCAACGCTAATTCCAAGCCCAACTTGGTGAGGATTAGTTCCACCTCTTCCAACTTGTGGCGAACCTGCTGCTCTTAATGTTTGGTTAAATACTTCTTGAAAAGTTACTCTTCCACCTTTAAAACCTACCGTATTAATGTTAGCGATATTATTACCTATAACATCCATTCGCGTTTGGTGAGCACGAAGTCCTGATACAGCAGAAAACATAGATCTCATCATTTTATAACAACCTCCTATTTTTTATGTTCCATTTCGTCAGTCAGTCAGAAATGGTAAGCCTCCAAATCGAAAAATCGATTAATAGTTGGTCCGGCTTAAATTATTACAGCACCATCAATATTTGTGAATGTGCTTTCTTTTAATTGCCCTTCAAGAGTTGCTGTAATAATAGTTCTGTTTCTTACGCTTGCAACAAATATTTTGTTATCCATCAGTATAAGTGTCTCTTTTATTCCTTTATTACCTGCAATACTTAATGCTTTAGATATTCGTCCTTTTTCCTCAAATGAAAGCGAAATGTCTCTTTGCTCTAATCTATTCATAGCATGTTTAGAAAACTTAATTTCGCCATTCTTTTTGATTTGATCATTGAGAATATTGTTGAAGTTTCCCGCATTTTTTTTCTGCTGTATAGTGTTAGTCTTAATTTGTTTTATGGAGTTAGGCTGTATTTTCATATTATTATACATACATGAACCTCCTTAAATATTTACATCCATATAGTCTACTACTCATTGTTGTAGGCATTAATAATTTGTTCTACCGTAGTATTTAGTAATGCTATTTTGTCTACGATATTTGTTTGGCTAAGTACCATGTTGTTGTTCATATGCTGTATTTGCTCCATTACTTCTTCTTTAAAAGAATCCAATCCACTATTTAAGTTTTGCATTTGTTCAAGCGATGAAAATTGCGCCATTTGGGCAATGAATTCTCTGTCTTCCATTGGATTTAGTGGATCTTGGTTTCTCATTTGAGCAACTAACAATTCTAAAAACATATCTTTGTCCATATTTGACGCAAAATCATTCTTTTTTTCCGCACTATATTCTTTATACTTCCCTTGCACTTCTGAAACGTCCATATTGTCCTCCTTTACTATGCTAGCATATCAAACTGCGTAGCTTTAATATATGGGTTGCGATTAATCATGTTATCATCATAAATTGTCGCTTGATGTATAACATCTACTCCTGTGTTTTTTTCGTTCTTTTTACCACTCTGATTAAAAGCTGAATGCCTAAATTTGTTAAGCTGTTCTTGGTATTGCCCTACTGAGACATTAAGACTTTCTATTCCTAGTCCTTTTTCAATTAATATTGTTCTAAGTTGTTCAATGTTGCTTTCTAACATTTCTTTTACTTGATAATTCTCAGCATACAATGTAGCATTTACAAGACCTTTTTCAACTGTAATATTAACAGAGACATTTCCTAGTCTTTCAGGTGTTAATTTAATTAGCATTTCACTTTTGTTATTTGTTGTGTTGACAAGTACTTTTTCGACTATTTGCTCAAGAACTTTCTTTGTCTCTAGTGTCGATGAATTCTTTTGAGTTTCTAAATCAACTTTTGTAAAAAGAATAGACTTATCTCTTAAAATAGAATTACCAATCGCAATATTTTCGTCTTGATTTGTATCGCCAGATATAGTAGGAATCTCTTTTTCAGCACTACTGCTAATTTTTGTTTGTTCATCAGCCAGCAAAACCTCGATTTTTCCAATGCTTTCAACATCTTGGTAATGCTTTAGCATTTCATTAGCCTTAGAGTTTTCTATGATTTCTGGTTTAAGCATGTAAGGAGTGATTTTTTCGCTGTTTAGTGACTTGTTAAATTTTTCAAACAGCATGTACAACTCTTTAATTACTTGATTGAATTTTTCAGCGCCACTTGAATCGCTACTTAAATCAACATTTAAAATATCCTCCGCTGCAGTAAAAAGTTTGGTCGTATCAATATTAGCTTCTATTAATTCTAGCAATTTACCTAACTGATTTTTCAATGTTATCAAATCAGTCTCGGTATCTCTACTTGAACCTTCTAATAAAAGTTTCATCTCAACTATAGCTCCCTTAATATCCTTTATTTCTACAGAGCTTCCTAACAATTCTTCTAACCTAGTCAACAATACTTCTAAATTCAATACAGTATGTTGACTGGCGCAAACTGCTACTTCATCACAGCTATCTACACTAATCTCTTCAGAGTCTACCTCCACCAACTCATCATTGGGGGTTTTTTCCGCTTCGACTAATTGAGGACTATCGTCACTAAGATTGTTTTTTACTTGTTCTACTGCTTTTTCTTCTTGGTTAACAGGCATATTAAATCCTTCTGCTGTTCTATCTTTACTCTCTTTAGAAATTCCGTTCGCCTTATTTTGCTCTTGTCTAAAAAGATTAATAAAATCACTTGATACATCCCTATTTGTTCGTTTCACAGCAGTAACATAGTTGTTTTTGATACTATGATTTTCTACTATCAATAAACTGATCGAATTCATTTGCATTTGCATCTTCGTTTCACCTCCTCTCAAAGTTATATTAAAACCTATTATTAGGGCTTAATAATTAGCTTCTGCGATAATTCCACTGCCGCTCTAGTATCAAGTTCTCCTAAAATATCTGCTACTAATGTATGTTTAAAATTATTTAAAATATCTATTACTAACTGTTCTTCTGTAAAACTAATTCTTTCACCATTTGATAATACTATTTCTTTAAACTCTATGTTATTTCTTAGCATTTGACTCATTAAAGCAGCTATTTCATCAGATTCCATTTTCTCGTATATTTGAGATAGTTCATTTAGTCTTGTTTGATAGTTTCTAAATGCTTCTATCGCTTGTGCTAGGTTAATTGAAAAATTTTGGCTTTCATAGAATAATAAGATATTTAATGCCTCTCTTTCATCTATTGCATTGAATATCGAAAAAACAAACTCACTTTCAGCTCTACTTGCCAGTATTTCAGCAGCCTTCACAATATCCATTTGCAAAAATATAATAGCTAATTCATTGATGTTATACTTCTCAATGTCACTTAAATCATTTACTGCCTCAATAATACTGCCCTTAGCATAGATATCGGCAATTTCTTGCAAATTTATATGTTTTTCGTCGAATGCTGCAATAGTTTTCTCAAGATCATTTCTAATTGACGTCGGTAAACTACGCATGATTTTAAAAGTGATGTTATCATCTAAATAAATTAGGTACTCGCCTGCTATTTCAATATCCAATGATATAAACAATAATGTTAATTGTTCATCATTAAGTTTCCCTGAATTTGAAAATTTTTCAATTTCTTTTACAGCTAACCTAACCGACATGCTTGTAATATGTTTTGTCATCTCCTCAATATATATAATTTCATCATTATAAATTTCTTGCAATGTCCTTTGCAGGATGTTTCCATCTAGCGCTCTAGCTCTCAAAATTTCGTTTACTTCATGCATTTTATGTGTGTTCTTTTTAGCCATTATCAATAATAAATCGTTAAATAGTTGATGATCTTCTTTTTTTATAATGGTCAACTTATCTACAATTCTATCCGTTTCCATTAAAATATAGTGCGTGGCAATTTGTAATTTAATTTGTTCCTTTTCTTCCCTTGTTGGTAAATTATCAAAATGAACTCCGATTCCTAGTGGCATATCTGACATAAATTCATTAGTTAAATACTGAAAATTTTCACTAGTAAAGTATGTTATTGTAAGTGCACTTAGAGGAACCCCAATTATAATGAATAAAATTAGAAATACAGCTACTGCAATGTTTGCTTTTTTTCGTTCTTTATTAGGCAATTCTATCCCTACCCTCTGCTACTGCTTGCAGTTTTAAATGTCACAATTTGATCTACAAGCATTTCTTCATCTTTTAAGCAATTATATTTAAAATCATCGTAATATTTTTCTCTAAGTTTATCAAAAATTTTTCGTTGTTTTTTCGCTTCTATTAATAGTTCTATTTCTTGCTCAACTCGTTTTTCAGATTTTTTCACTATATTGTTCTGATCATCAATTCTCATCTTGATATACTCGAATTCATCTGCAAATCTCCTTAGGTCTGCAATTTTAAGCCTTTTTTGTGTTTCATCTCTCCATTTAACTATCATTTTCTCTTCCTTTTTCTTCATAACCAAAAGCGTATTAGTTTCTTTCTGATGTTTCTTTGTTGCAAATCCTACATCATTTTTTTTTACATCTTCTTGTTTTGTTCTTAAGTTTAAAACTGTTTGAAATTTAAATGTAAACTTCTTGTCCAATATTCATCCTCCGTTCAATACCTCTAAAAAGATATCTCTAGAAATCTGACAAACATGATTTACTCATTTATCATATTTTTTATAATATCAACTGTTTCATTATATGAAAACTTCTCATCAGTGTCCTGTTTTAAGAGTTTATTTATTGCATCTATTTTTTCGATTGCATAGTCAATTCTGCTATTAGATCCTTTTGCATAAGCTCCAATATTTATTAAATCTTCTGCTTCTTTGTATTCAGCTAAAACTTCTTTAATTCTATTCGCATTTAACACATGCTCTTTACTTGAAATGTTCGGCATTATTCTACTAATGCTAGACAAAATATCGATTGCTGGGTAGTGATTCTTGTTTGCAAGCTTTCTTGACAATACAATATGCCCATCTAAAATCCCTCTAACAGCGTCAGCAATTGGATCGTTCATATCATCTCCGTCAACTAAAACTGTATATAACCCTGTAATTGATCCTTTTTCTGAAGTGCCTGATCGCTCTAATAGTTTAGGCAAAACAGCAAATACTGATGGGGTATATCCTTTAGTCACTGGTGGTTCCCCTATTGCGAGCCCAATTTCTCTAAGTGCCATTGAGAACCTTGTTAAAGAATCCATTAATAGGAGAACATTCTTCCCTTGATCTCTAAAATATTCTGCAATTGAGGTCGCCAGAAGTGCTCCTTTCATTCGAACTAGAGCAGGTTGATCTGAAGTTGCAATGATTACAACAGATTTCTTTAGCCCTTCCTCCTTCAAGTCATTTTCTAAGAACTCGTTAACCTCTCTGCCTCTTTCACCAATCAAAGCAATAACATTTACATCAGCTTGAGTATTTCTAGCTATCGCACCTAATAAAGTACTTTTTCCTACTCCACTACCAGAAAAAATTCCGAGTCGCTGCCCATTTCCACAGGTAAGAAGTCCATCTATTGCCTTTATTCCAAGCGATAAAGGTTCTGTTATTTTAGTCCGACGTAGAGGATTTGGTGGAGCAGCATTCACAGGATAAGTTTTCATTGTAGGTAAATGCCCTTTCTCATCTAT
Organism: Alkaliphilus sp.; assembly: GCA_002733545.1. Taxonomy (GTDB): domain Bacteria; phylum Bacillota; class Clostridia; order Peptostreptococcales; family NVVX01. The sequence continues at coordinate 16,722 of NVVX01000010.1, read as the reverse complement.
CGTATTTCCAAGTCCATCTAGTACCCTTCCTAATAAACATTCTCCAACTTTAACTTGTAATTGAAAACCTGTTGCTTCGACTTTACTACCTGGTCCAATTCCTTCCATTTCGCCTAATGGCATTAACAATACTCTTCTCTCTTTAAACCCAACAACTTCTGCTAATACAATTTTTTTGCTTTTCAATGTGTATATTTTACATACCTCGCCAATTTTAATTGAAGGGCCTATCGATTCAATAGTTAACCCAATAATTTGCGAGACTCTTCCTGTATATTTCACTAATTCTAAATCTTTTAGAGCATTTTTAAATGAATCTAATGATATCTTTTCCATCCAATCACTCACTTTTCAATAAATCCATAAAAATCTTTCTAATTATATCAATTTGTGTTTCTAAACTTGAATCAACTGTTCCAGCAGGTGTTTCTATAACTACACTACCTTGAGGTAACGATTTATCTACTTTAATATCAAGTTTTTCTACTCCTTCAGTCATTAAAAATATTTTATTTTTTGAAGACTCTACATAGCCTACATCCATTTCACTTACTCTAACAGTTAGTACTTCTGTAAAAGTACAGTGCTTTATACCTTTTTCAATTAAGCGAAGCATAAACTCGTTGTCTTCATTTAGCTCATGTAACAAAACTCTTTCCACCGTTTCTAATACCAATTGTATAAGCTCGCCTTTTAGTTTTCTTCCTGTTTCCTTCTTCTCATTTTGAATTTCTTGCTTTATTTCAATTGCTTCATTAATAAAATTTTCTACCTCTTCGTAGCCTCGTTCTTTACCTTGATCAAAGCCAATTTTGTATGCTTCTTTTTCTATTTTTTCAAAAATAAGTTTACTTTCATTATATGACTCTTTAACTATTGCTTCTGCTTCTTCATTAGCTCTTCTAAGAATTTCTTCGTACTGTATCTCGGCACTTGCAATCAAATCTTCTGGTGTAGTCTCACTTCCATTCCCGTCTTCTTTTTCTGATAAGTGCAAGTTTTCTCCTTGAATAGTATCTCTTTTTTTTTCTTCTTCATCTAAAAAATTCATTAGTTTTTCAGGCTTAACATCAATTTCTTTCTTGCCAGTCAAAATAACATCTGTGGCTTTTAAAACTCTATAATCAGACAATGATTTCATCTCCTCCACCACGTGCAATTATTATTTCACCAGTTTCTTCAAGTGCTCTAATTGTATTTACTATCTTTTGTTGTGCGTTTTCTACATCACTAAGTCTTACAGGTCCCATAAATTCCATATCTTCTTTAATCATCTCAGCCATTCTCTTAGACATGTTAGTATAAATAATATCTGCTACTTCGTCCGTAGATCCTTTAAGAGCAATAGCCATTTCTTTATTGTCAATTTCTCTAATAAATCTTTGGATTGACGTGCTATCAAGAGTGATAATATCTTCAAATACAAACATTTTCTTCCTTATTTCTTCAGCTAATTCCGCATCTTCAAAGTCTAATGTATCCATAATGTTTTTTTCAGTTCCTCTATCTACAGAAGAAAGAATTTCAACAATTGAGTCTAGTCCACCTGCAGCTGCAAAGTTTTGACTAACAACAGCTGACAGTTTTTTTTCTAAAATTGATTCCACTTCTCTAATTATCTCAGGAGAAGTTCGATCCATAGTAGCAATTCTTTTGGCGACTTCTGCCTGTTTTGCTTGTGGTAAGGCAGATAATATCTGTCCTGATTGTTCAGAAGGCAAATATGCTAAAATTAAAGAAATCGTCTGCGGATGTTCATTTTGTATAAAATTCAACAAATGTGCTGGTTCAGCTTTTCTTGCAAAGTCAAATGGTTTGACTTGTAAGGATGCCGTAAGCTTACTAATAATGTCAATTGCTCTTTGTGAGCCAAGTGCTTTTTCAAGAATTTCTTTAGCGTAATTAATTCCGCCTTCAGATATGTATTCTCGTGCAATGCAAATCTCATAAAATTCTGCCAATATCTTTTCTTTTTCTTCTGGCGAAACTTTTCTCATATTTGCAATTTCAAGCGTTAGTTCTTCTATTTCCTCGTCATTCAAATGCTTAAATATCTCAGCAGACGATGCAGGGCCTAGACTAATTAACAAAATTGCTGCTTTCTCTCTTCCTGTCATTTCACCGCTTGATGATTTTCTAGCCAAAAACTCACCCCTATTCCTCACTTAACCAATTTTTCAACAGTTGTGCCGCCATTTCAGGCTGTTTATTAATCATTTTTTCAATTTGTTTTTTTGATTGAGAACCAGATAAATCCAAATCAAGCTCGTCATATTCTTCTACTGTTACCGCAGTATCAAGACTAGCGTCTTCAGTTCTTTCAACTCTTTTTTTAGATTTTAAAATAACTAAAAATACTAAACCTATAATAATTGCACCAATAATAATCATTGCCCAAATAGGAAGGTTGTTAGTTGGAGCTTGGTCACCGATTAAGCTAGCAAATTGTGTTGCCATTGTTGTATCAAACTGTCTTACTCCTATTTGTACTACTTTGGTATCTAAGCCAGCTGCTGCAGAAATGATACTTATTAGATCTCTTTTTTCCTCAGGCGTAAATTCACCACCAAAAATTGCAGTTTCATTAATATATACCGCTACAGAAATATCATTTACTTGTCCTTGCGATCCAATAATTTTTCTTCTTAATTCATTTATTTCATAGTTAATAGTGTTACTCGCTTCACTATATTTAGCACTATCCTGGTCTCCTTCTACATACTGCGTAACTCCATCAATATTTGAATCTGTACCAGGTACTCCTCCTAATCCATCATCAACTACAGATTTTTGAAATTCCTGCATACTTCTAACGATTCCTCCAGTTTCTCCTTCAATAGGAGGTGAAAATTCTGTGATTTCAGTTACTTCACTGTTGAAATCAAGTCTTACATTTGACATTACCACTACATTCCCAAATCCAAAAACCGTGGACAAAAATTCTTTCAAACTTTCATTGAGTTCCATTTCAACTGTTTTTTGTAAGTTGATTTGATCGTTTTGAGTATAACTATCACTTTGCCCTCTTGTGTTATTTAACACACGCCCATCACTTCCGTGAATTGTCACGTTTTCAGTTTTCAACCCTTGTACTGCATTAGCTACAAGAACAGCTATTCCATTAATGCTCTTCTCGTCTAGTGAGGCCCCTAGCTCAAAGTACAAAAAAACCGAAGCTTTTGCTTCTCTAACTTCATCGTTTAAAACAAAGGCTGAAGTATCAGGCACCGCTAAATTAACAACCGTTTTTCTAATCCCTCTAATTTCTTCAATCGTGATAGCGAGAAAGTTTTGCTGTGCAACAATAAACCTTTGGGCCCTTTCTTCACTAGTCATCATAAATGTGTTTCCTGCAAATGCATTGTCAAAAGTAAAACGCGCAGCAGGCAATCCTTCGGTCGCTACCAGAACTTGTGCTCTCATTTCATCACTTTTTGCAACTTTTACAATTCCACTCGTATCTCCAAATTGCGCATTTAAATTATTATCTTGCAAGACTCTCATCACTTCTCCAGCTTCTCTGGGACTCAAGTTATTATATAAAACAATATACTCTACTTTAGTAAAAGTAAGTATAAGAGTTGTAAGCAGTACCAATATAAGCAGAGCAACAACAATCATTTGAGTTTTTTTCTTTTTTTCTAGCGTCTGTAAATAGTCATTTAGCTGCTTCCTTATCGTTTCTATTGCATCGACCATCAATGCACCTCATTTCATTGTACTTATTTGGAGCATAGATCTCTACGCTAGAATTATTTTTTCTATATCTGCATTCTAGAAATCTCTCTATAAGCATCCAATACTTTATTTCTAACTTGCAAAACCAGTTGCATAGCTATTTCTGATTTTTGTGTATTAATCATAATTTCGTGAATATTATCTAACTTTCCAGTAGCTAAATCTTCAGCTAGTAATTCACCTTTTTTTTCTAATGCATTTGCATTGCTAATAGCCTCAGCAAATAAATCAGCAAAAGATGTGCCACTCTTCAGCTTTTCATCCTCAAACAAACCTAAATTACTCTTATTTCCTATTTCAAAAAAATTATTCAATTCTTGTATTTTCATTTAGACACCTCCATTACCTACCTATTTCCAACGCTTTCATAGCCATTCCTTTTGCAGCGTTCAGCGCTGTTACATTGGCTTCATATGCTCTTGTAGCCGAAATCATATTTGCCATTTCTGTAACAATATCTACATTAGGCATTAAAACATAACCTCTCTCATCCGCATCTGGGTGACCTGGATTATGAATTTTTTTAAGTGGTGATGTGTCCTCTTTTATGCCGACTACTTCTACACCACTAAACCTTAGATTTCTTCTAGTTATATTGTTTAAATATGCTGAAAAAGGCTTGTTGTCGTGTTTTGTCTTAAAGACAACCACTTGTCTCCTATACGCAGTTCCACTCGGTGTTCTTGTTGTATTAGCGTTAGCAATATTTTTTGAAATTACATCCATACGCAAACGTTCTGCTGTTAGCCCTGTAGCACTAACATTGATGGAATTAAATAGACTCATCTATTATCTTCCTCCTTCTACAATAACTGTTCTCAACCTTCTAAGGTCTGCATTCATCTTAGCAATAATAGTATTATATGTAATGCTGTTTTTTGCCATTTCTGCCATCTCAACATCAATTTCTACATTATTTCCATCTCTTCTCGTACTATAATCATTGTGTTTAACTATTTCAAATTTAATATCATCACTCAACTTATTGCCTATAGTGATGTGTCTTTCGTTAGTTGTTTTTCCAGCTAGTGTCGAGCTGTTTAAATAATTTTGCAATAATTCTTCAAACTTCAAACTGGACTTCTTAAAATTAGGAGTATTAACATTTGCAATGTTGTTAGCAATTACTTCATTTCTTTTCCATGACGCATTAGCGGCGCTTGTCAACAATCCAATATTTTTAAACATTCTATCTCCTCCTTAAAAAGGCATATTGCTATAGTATTAGACAAAAAAAAAAAAAATCCTTCTTTTTTCTACAGATTTCTACATATAGTGCATTAGTACTAAGAAACTACACCTATAGCACTCATAGACATTCAAATGCAAAAAAATAAAAAAAGACTTAGTTTGAGCCTTGGCTTTTATATTTAAATAGTCGATGTTCAGCACCAGTGAACATCGACTTAACTCTAATTTTTATTATCTCTTAGCGCCTCTAATAAATAGTTATTCAAAATTTTAATATGTGTGCCTTTCATCCCTAAAGATCTTGATATAATCACTCCTGCACTTTCAAATTTTCTAAGTGCATTTACTATTACAGACCTCGTAATCCCTGCCCTATCAGCAATTTTGCTCGCCACTAATAATCCTTCCATACCGTTTAGCTCATTAAAGATATGCTCAACAGCTTCTAGTTCTGAATAAGACAAAGTTCCAATAGCCATTTGCACGACAGCTCTCTTTCTTGCTTCCTCTTCTAGTTCGTCGCTTTTAGCTCTAATTATCTCCAGACCAATTACAGTGGAGCTGTATTCTGCCATTACTAAATCATCGTCTACAAATTTGTTACTTCCTCTTGCTAGTATTAAAGTGCCTAATCTTTCTCCACTTCCATAAATAGGTGTAATAGTAACCAATTTGTGAGCACTATCTACATCGTCTTTAAATACGTCTAGTAACGCATCGCCCGTTATGTTCGATTCAGTCTCTGAAAATTTTAAGAGTTGGTCATTACATTCTTTTGCAAAGCTTTTTTCTCCAGTACTTTTGCTCACTAAAATAGGACAATTTGTTTCATCCTTTAGGCTAACCCCTAAAACTTTACCTTTTGAGCTTGCTACGTATACATTTGCATCAAGTATTTCACTTAGAATTCTGCTTAACTCGTTAAAAGATATATGGTAGTCATTTGTTTTTTGCAGTATTCTGTTAATCATTCTTGTTTTTTCCAACAGTGTTGGTGACATATTACTCCTCCTATTTTTCAGTTTGTTCCATTTCTCAAAATATTTTTAACAACATTTTTCCTCTATTAAAATTTATCCTTCTATTGAATACAAAAGAATCTTTGACTCTTTTACAAGCTGCATCTATAAAATGTTGTGGTGATTCTCTTGAGTCCTCGCATTCTGTCAAAGTCGTTAAAAAGCCAAGTGAGCATGTTACATAGTTGATACTAACATATTAGCAGTTTCTTTACAAGACAATTCTCTTAGCTTTTTGACTAATTTAATAATTGTCTTAATTTTCTGTAATTTTTATTTCTTCTACGTTTTTGCAATCTTTGCTTATACAAACTAATTTTTCTTCTTTTTTTGTTTTTTTATGCAGCATTACTTCACCACAAATTTTGCACCTAGCATTGGTTGGTTTATCCCAAGACACGAATTTACAATCTGGATACCTTGAACATCCAAAAAATATCCGTCCTTTGCGCGATTTTCTAAGAAGAACATCCCCTACATCACATGTTGGACATTTAACCCCTATTTTGTTTAGTATCGGTTCAGTATGTTTGCATTCTGGATAGTTTGAGCAAGCCAAAAATTTTCCAAATCTCCCGTGCTTAATTACCATACTGGCTTCACATTTTTTACATATTTCATCACTTTCCTCATCTAAGTTTACCTCTTCGATATCTTCATCAGCAAATTTCAACATATTTTCAAATGAAGAATAAAAACTCTTAATTAGCTCCTTCCACTTCATACTACCTTCTTCAACATTATCTAGTTTTTTCTCTAGTTCAGCAGTAAAGTGGACATTTAATATTTCACCAAAATAATTTTCTAGCATATTTGTAACCAAAAATCCTAATTCAGTAGGTTTAAGTTGCTTAACTTCTTTCTCTACATAACCCCTAGCTAATATAGTCGAAATAGTAGGCGAGTATGTACTTGGTCTGCCAATACCTAACTCTTCCATTTCTTTAACTAGTGTAGCCTCTGTAAACCTCGCAGGTGGCTGTGTAAAGTGCTGGTCCTTAATAGCTTTGAGTAGTTTAACTTCATCATTTTCTAACAAATTAGGTAGCTTCGAATCCTTGCTTTTAGAAGCAAATGTATAAATTTTTAAAAACCCATCAAATTTCATTATAGATCCATGAGCTTTAAAGGTAATACCATTCGTTTCTAAGTCTAATGTTACTGAATCAAAAACAGCAGGAGCCATATGACTTGCAATAAATCTTTCCCAAATCAATTTGTAGAGTCTAAGCTGATCTCTCTTTAAAGATGTTTTTAGTAAATTGGGGTGCCTTCCAGGTGATGTAGGTCTTATTGCTTCATGTGCATCTTGAATGTTTTTTTTGCCTTTTGGGCTGGTATTAGCCTTCCCTAAATATTCTTTGCCTATTTCGTTAATAATGTAGTTTTCCAGATTCATTTTTGCATCATTTGAAATTCTAGTTGAGTCAGTACGCATATAAGTAATTAGCCCAACCGTCCCCTCACCTTTAACATCAATACCTTCATATAATTGCTGGGCTAGAGCCATAGTTTTTTTCGTTGAAAACCCAAGCTTGTTAGAAGCTTCCTGTTGTAATGTGCTTGTTGTAAACGGTTTGTTTGGGTTTCTTTTTTTAAGACTCTTCTTAATACTTTTTACGATGATTTTTTTATTATCTATCAAAGTAGTAATTCTGTCTGCTTCTTCTTTTGTTTCTATTTTTTTATTACCTTTATCATCCGAATAGAATTTGGCAGTAAATTCTTTATTCTTTTTATCCTTTACTTCTATATTAATACTCCAGTATTCTTTAGATATAAAACTAGTTATTTCTTTTTCTCTATCTACAATTATCTTAGTCGCTACGGATTGTACTCTGCCTGCACTAAGTCCTTTTCTTAGTTTTCTCCACAATAAAGGGCTAATTTGATAACCCACTAACCTATCTAAAACTCTCCTTGCTTGCTGCGAGTTTACTAAGTCCATGTTAATTTTTCTTGGTTTTTTAACAGCCGATTTAACAGCTTCTTTAGTTACTTCGTTAAACTCAATACGGCATGCTTTATCCTCTGGTATTTTCAGAGCATTTGCAATATGCCAAGATATAGCTTCTCCCTCTCTATCAGGGTCTGTCGCTAATAAAATTCTATCAACTTTTTTAGCCTCTTTTCTAATATCTTTTAATATAGGCCCTTTCCCTCTGATAGTAATATATTGCGGTTCAAAATCATTTTCAATATCAACACCTAATTTGCTTTTAGGTAAATCTATTATATGCCCAACTGAAGGAATTACATTGTAATTTCTTCCTAAGTATTTTTTTATTGTTCTTGCCTTAGCTGGGGATTCCACGATCACTAGTGATTTTGCCAAATAAAACACCTCTCTATCTTAAGAACTTTTTAACTAATGTTAATTGTAAAAATCTTTCCCGGTAATTGCATTATAAATTCTTTTAACTCCAGTATAGTTAGTATTGGGCTTAGCTTATTAATTGCATATCCACTTTTATATGATAAGAAGTCAATGTGAATTTGTTCTGATTTAATAATGTCATAAATTTTCTGCTCTTCTTCACTTAACTGGACACTCTCTTTAGCCTTTGCATCTTCATTTTTTATGTTAAACTTAAGTTTTAAATCTTCAACTATATCATTGACGTTTAACAAAATTTTAGCACCATCGCAAATAAGTTTATTAGTGCCTACACTGTTAGCGCTATTTATATTCCCAGGAACTACATATATTTCCTTGCCATGCTCTAATGCAAAATCTGCAGTTATCAAAGCTCCGCTTTTAAGAGCCGCTTCTACAACTACTATTCCATCTGACAATGCGCTAATTATTCGGTTTCTTGCAGGAAAATGATATTTCAACGGCTGTGTTCCAATATAGTATTCCGATATCACACATCCAACTTCAATAATTCGGTCGTATATTTTAGTATTATACGCAGGGTAGCATTTCTCTACACCACAACCTAGAACCGCAATGGTGTGATTGTTAGCATCTAGTGCTGCTTTATGACTTTCGGCATCAATTCCTAAAGCCAGCCCGCTTATTATTGAAACATTCCATTTGCTAAGCTCTGATGCAAAATGATATGCTGCCCATTTACCATAAGGAGTTGCTTTCCTTGCACCTATAATTGCAATACTAGGTATATCAAACTTGCATTTACCTTTAACATATATAACTCTAGGAGGGTCATATATTTGTTTTAATTTTAATGGAAAATCCGAATCTAAAATGGTTATTGCACTTATTCCATGCTCTTTGATATTTCTCTTAATACTTTCATAATAATCAACATTTCTATTTTTCAATAAGCTCTCAACTATAGAAGCATTGTTTAGTGCATATTTAATAGATTTTTCACTAGCTGTCCATATTTCATTAATATCTCCAAAATACTCTTTCATTTTTCTATACGTAATATCCCTTGTTATACCAATACTATTTAGCCAGATTAAAAGATCTCTATTCACCAGTTTCATTATTTATTCTCTGCTCCCCATTTTTCTATATTTTCCCCAATAAATTCTTTTGTTTTACTATGTGCTTCTTTACCATTACCTTCAATAGTAAGAGGTTCTCCAAATTTAATATATATTTTCTTATCTCTATTAATAGGACCAAGATCTTTAATATATTTACCATTCTCCCAGAAATCGGTTTTAATAGCAATAGGCAAAATCTTAACATTTGCTTTTTTAGCTAATTTCACTCCAAGTGAATTAAAATCCTTAGGAATAAATTCTAACGATCTCGTACTCTGCGGGAAAATTATCATTGACCTTCCACTCTCTAAAGCCGATGAGCCTTCCGTCAAAACTTTCTGCAAATCTTCTCTTGGGTTGATCCGTTTAAGAATAACAGGTTTTCTTGATCTAATTACTGGTCCAAAAATAGGATAATTAGCAAGACTCTCTTTTGCAATAAAAGTTACATCCATAACTGGTGCAATAAGACAGGGAAAAATTACTGTTTCTAATGTACTCATGTGATTACTAACAAAGACAACCGGCCCATCACATTTTTCAAGATTGTCTAAGCCTTGTATATCAAAGCGTCCTCCACAGCCCTCTATAGTTTTGAATACATGATGAGAAGTCAAAGCAAACTCTTCTAAGCCAAATCTGCCTTTAATTGCTTTAAAATATGATTTGAGAATCTGCGAAATAAAACTTGAAACAAAATAAATTCTAGAACTCAACATAATTCTATCTAATAAAAAGCGCGGTGTATTTTCTGGTGTTATGTATTTATCTCCTTCAAAAAATTTCTCCATGTTATTCACTTCCTTTTCATGGTGCTGCGATCATATCTATATAGCAGTAAATATTATTCACAAGATAGTACCACACGAACAAATATACTGTCCAAATTTGATTATAGCAGTTAAAAGAATCTTGTGCAAATTTTTTTTAGAATACCTGTAAGTAAATTTACTTTGAACGATTAAATTTCCTCGGAAATTAACACGTTTCTACATTTTCAAACTAATTTCTACATTTACAAAAAATGAAGCTTTGTGAATGAAATCTTGCATTTATTCGTCTATTCCATACAATTTGAAATTTTGCTTGCATTTTTTTTAACAACTGTTATAATATTAGTGAAGATTATTAACAAAGTAAGGTTTGCATAGTTTTCAAGATTTTCCACATAATAATTGAAGCTTAAAAAACAAATTATATAATGATATTTTTACGATTTTTAATAATACCAACTAGGAGGAAAAAAAATGGAGTGTTCCAAAAAAGCAAGTACCAGTAGAGAGATTTCACTAGACCGCGCTAGACAACTAAAGTCTAGAATACAAGACTACATAGACGTAAAGGATTCAATCCCAAAAGGTATGGCTTTAAAGTATGTCCTGAAACAGGAAAGATTAAAACAAAAAATGTTATCTTTGTTTAATGCTACAGAAAACGATTGGGATGACTGGCAATGGCAATTAAAAAACAGGATTGCTGATGTTGATACATTAACTAGAATAATTACACTTACCGATTCAGAAATAGAAGCAGTTAAAAGTGTGGGAAAAGAATTTAGATGGGCAATTTCACCTTATTACTTATCTTTAGTTGATGAGGACAATAAATACTGCCCTATTAAACTTCTGTCTATTCCAACTGCGACCGAACTTGCACCATCTGATGGCTCAGTTGACCCTATGGCTGAAGAATTTACAAATCCTGCAGGCTCTATTACAAGAAGATATCCTGATAGGTTGATTATTAACGTAACTAATGAATGTGCTATGTATTGCAGACATTGTCAAAGGAGAAGAAACATTGGGGGTTCTGACAACCATGTTTCAAGAGCAAAACTGCAAGAATCTGTTGACTACATAAGGGCTAATCCAGAAATTAGAGATGTACTTATTACTGGTGGTGACGCCTTTGCTTTGCCCGATTCAACTCTTGACTGGCTGTTAGGTGAATTACACTCAATCGAATCTGTTGATTATATTAGACTAGGCACAAGAACTTTAGTTACCATGCCACAAAGAGTTTCAGATAATTTAATAAACATTCTAAAAAAATATGCGCCAATTTATATAAATACACATTTCAATCACCCAATTGAAATTACAAAAGAATCTAAGGAAGCATGTGATAAGCTAGCTAACATCGGCGTTCCAATAGGTAACCAAGCAGTATTACTCAATGGAATAAACAATGATAAATTTGTAATGAGATTAATGAATCATGAGATGTTAAAAATTAGAGTGCGACCATATTACATTTTCCATGCTAAAAAAGTAATTGGAACAACACATTTTAACACTTCTGTAGATGATGGTATAGAAATAATGGAGTATTTAAGAGGATATACTTCTGGTATGGCGATACCTACTTACATTGTTAATGCTACAGGGGGCAAAGGTAAAACTCCAATACTTCCTACTTACCTGATTTCAAGAGGCAAGGATCATATTAAGATAAGAACCTGGGAAGGTGAAGTAATGAATTATCCTAATTATCCAACTGTGCCAATTGAAGAATTGATTTAAGTAGTTACTAAAAAGATGCCTATATAGGCATCTTTTTTAATTCAGACAAAATTCAAGTCAGCCAAGGGGACAGGGACTAGTCTGGTTTCCAAAACAATGCGACTAGTCAAGTCCCTGTCCCCTTGTCTCGTTGCTTCTTATCTGACTTTGGTTTACCTAACTAAAAAGCATTTTCTAAATGCCTGATGTAGCACTTTCTATTTTTCAATACAACTTCAATTACATCAAACCTAAAATCAATGAATTTGTTTACATAATGTTTTACATGTTGACTAGCAACCATTCTATAAACCTTTTGTTTCTTATTATTTACGGCCTCACAAGGCATCCCAAATTTAGATGATCTTCTAGTTTTCACCTCAATGTAGCAAATCACATTGTCTTTCCTAGCTATTATGTCTATTTCTCCTATTTTAGTTTTATAATTAGTGTGTAATATTTTATATCCTTTATTAATTAAGAATTTCTCACTCACTTCTTCACCAAACGCCCCTACTTTCTTGTTCATATGAATACTTTCCCCCTTAGTGTCGATTCGCTACATCACGTCAGACTAGTCCCTGCTTCCTTGATTAACTTTAAGAATTTTCTTTAAAAAACTCCTTCTATGCAAATTACTAGCTCCATATTCAAGCAAAGCTTCTTTATGCATTTTCGTTGCATAGCCTTTATGTTTTTCAAGCCCATAAGCGGGATAATCCTTAGCCCATTCTAAGCACATTTTATCTCTAGTTACTTTAGCAATTATTGAAGCAGCTGCAATCCCATGAGAAAGTGAATCACCTTTAATTATTGCCTTTTGCGGAAGATCAATTTCAATGTTTTCTGCATCAATCATAATAAAATCAGCAATCACTTTTTCCCCGTTTGAACTAGTTAGCTTCTCTACAGCTTTCTTCATTGCAAGTTTTGACGCATTTCTAATGTTTATTCTATCGATTTCTTCCGCAGATACTATCCCTATTCCAATAGCAATAGACCGATCTTTAATAATCACGAATAAACTCTCTCTCTTTTTCGCAGACAGTTTCTTAGAATCGTTAACCCCATCTATTTTTAATCCAATTGGCAAAACTATCGCAGCAGCTACTACATCGCCAAATAAACAGCCTCTACCCACTTCATCTACAAAAGCAACAGTCTTATACCCTTGTCCCCAAATTTCTGTTTCAATGCTCATCATATCCATGCTTTTTACCACAAGCGTTTACAAATACTACTTAACACTTGGTCTCTCTAAAGTTATTTTCCCTATTTTGCTCGCTCTAAACTCGTCTAGAACAATATTTGCAGTTCTTAAATAATCAGGTTCTCCACCTTTAACTATAAACCCTCTATTTTTTGCAATTTCATTTAACACGTTAAGTGGCTCGTTCATTTCTCCAACTAAGTTATATCTTTTAACTATGTTTGCTTTGTATCCCACTAATAAATTCTCAATTAAATATAGAGACAAAGTTTCAGTATCAAGAAGCTCATCTTTTATAGCTCCTGTAAATGCAAGTTTCTTTCCTACTTCTGGGTCCTCAAATTTTGGCCATAAAATACCTGGTGTGTCTAAGAGCTCTATATTTCCTTTTAGCCGTACCCATTGCTTCCCTTTAGTGACGCCAGGTTTATCTCCCGTTCTCGCACTTTTTTTATTCACTAATTTATTTATTATCGATGATTTGCCCACATTTGGTATTCCTACCACCATAACTCTTATAGCCCTAGCTCTTCTCCCTTTTTTAATAAGCGCGTCCATTTTTTCTTTAACCTTCATTTCTGCTACTTTCATAACATCATGAAGACCTTTGCCGCCTACTGAATTAACGGGAATTGCAATTGTTCCTTTCTCTTTAAAGTATTCTACCCATAATGCAGTAGCTCTTGGATCCGCTAAGTCTGCCTTATTTAAAATTACTACTTTAGGCTTAGTGCCTATCATTGAATCAATGTCCGGGTTTTTACTGCTAATAGGAATTCTCGCATCTAAAAGTTCAAATATTACGTCAACTAACTTGAGTTGCTCTTTTACAAGATCCTTTGTTTTCTTCATATGTCCTGGATACCAGTGTATATTCATTTTATCAGCCTTTCTTTGTTTTTCATCTAGTCAGACAAGGGGACAGGGACTAGTCTAGTTTTCAAAACAGTTTGACCAGACACGTCCCTGTTCCCAATCTTACTTCAAAAACAAAAGGCGAGGTATTAGCCCGCCTTTCGTGATTTTTATTTGTCTTTTCTCGCTTTAATCTTAAATGCAGCTTTCCCTATTCTATCTCTTAAATAGAATAATCTAGCTCTTCTAACTCTACCTTTTTTAATAACCTCAACTTTTTCAATTTTAGGTGAATGTAGTGGAAAAGTTCTTTCAACTCCAACTCCGTAAGATATTTTTCTTACTGTGAAAGTTTCAGCTACGCTTCCGCCTTGTTTTTTAATTACGATACCTTCATACACCTGCACTCTTTCTCTAGTACCCTCTTTAATTTTAACATGTACTCTCACAGTGTCTCCAGTAACAAATTTGTCAACATCACCTTTTAATTGCTCTTGTTCAATCGATCTAATAATATCCATAATTGCCCTCCTTCCTTTCTAGACGTTCATATTCTCAAACAGAGGACCGCCCATTATAACTCTATTATTGTATCATAAGTGAAATGTAATAGCAATACTAAATGGCAAATTTTTTATTTACAATTAACCTACAATTAACCACAATTAACCTACTATTAACCTACTATTAACCACAAAAATATCCTTGCTTGTAAAAGTCCAAGATGGTTTGTGTGCGTTTTCTATTTTACGGTAGACATTACCTATTAAACGAACAGCCTCACACTTTTACACTAAATCTGGTCTTCTATTTTTTGTTATCTCTAGAGATTTATTTCTACGCCATTCTTCAATGTTTTTATGATGTCCCGACAATAAAATCCCAGGGACTTCCATCCCTCTAAACTCTTGTGGTCTAGTATATTGCGGGTACTCAAGGAGATTGTTAGAATGTGATTCGTCTACTATTGACTCTTCATTAGATACAACCCCTGGAATTAATCTTACTGTTGCATCTATTACTACCATCGCTGGTATTTCTCCTCCAGTCAATACATAGTCTCCAATTGAAATTTCATCGGTCACAAGAGTTTCAATCACCCTTTGATCAACACCCTCATAATGACCACAAATAAATATTAAAGAGCTTTCTTTAGATAATTCTTTTGCCATATCTTGATTAAATACTCTACCTTTTGGTGTCATATATATTGTTCTAATCTTGTTTTTTTCTTCAGTTTTAATATTGGTTAATGAATCTAAAGCGTACTCATGGGCATCAAATAGCGGTTGTGGCGTCATTACCATGCCCGCTCCACCACCATATGGGTAATCATCAACTTTCTTATGTTTATTCGAAGCGTAGTCTCTTATTTGTATACAATCAATATCTATTTTTTCATCTTCAATCGCTCTTTTAATTATACTCTCACTTAGCATACCCGTAAACATTTGCGGAAATAGAGTTAGTATTTTTATAACCATTCTATCATTCCATCAATAGGATTTACTACGATTTTTTTTTCTCTCAAATTAATTTCTACAATAAATTCCTTTACAGAAGGAATTAGCGTTTCTCGTTTTTTATCATCTTTAATCACGTAAACTTCATTTGATCCTGATTGTATTATATTTTCTACTTTACCAATATATTTATTGTCAAGAGTATACACACTAAGCCCTATTATATCGGTTATATAGTAAGTATCTTCTGGTAGATTTCTTCTTTGTTTCTCTTCAATTATTAAATAGCTGTCTCTAAATTTTTCAACTTTATTAATATCATCGTATTTCTCTAGTTGTAAAATAACTATATTAGGTTTGTATTTGATACCAGCTATAATTAATTTTTCATTAGTATCCTCCACAAAAACGTAATCAAGTTCCTCAAATCTCTCAATATAGTCAGTAAGAGGATAAACTTTGACTGCACCTTTTAAACCATGCGTACCAACGATTTGACCTATTCTTAGTTTGTTAGACATTTAACACCTGCTATCTTAGTATCAGACAAGGGGTGTCGTGGGGACGTTTCGTTTGACAGGTTTCATTTAGACTACACTTAGGAAACCTGTCAAACGAAACGTCCCCACGACACCAAGACAAGTCCCTGCCACCTTGTCTGACTCTACTAGTCTACAATTTCAATAATAACTTTCTTATTATCTCTCATTGCAGCTGATTTTACTACAGTTCTCATTGCTTTTGCAATTCTTCCTTGTTTGCCAATTACTTTTCCCATATCTTCTTGAGCGACTTTAATCTCAATAATAATGGTCTGCTTGCCTTCAGTTTCAGTTATCTCAATTTTTTCAGGTTGATCTACTAAAGCTTCAATAATTACTCTCACAAGTTCTTTCATTAGAAAACCTCCATTGCCAGCTACTCAATAATACCAGTTTTTTTCAATAAAAACTTCACTGTATCTGTTGGTTGTGCTCCATCTTTAAGCCATTTTAAAGCTCTTTCACCTTTTATTTTAATTTCCTTTGGATCGGAAATTGGATTGTAGTATCCTATTTCTTCGATAAATCTACCATCTCTTGGTGATCTTGAATCAGCAACTACTACTCTGTAAAAAGGTCTTTTTTTAGAACCCATTCTTTTTAATCTTATCTTAACAGCCATTTGTTTCACCTCCTTAAAATATTAAAAACTTTATACTGTGTCGCGTGGTGTCGTGGGTGGTGTCGTGGGGACGTTTCGTTTGACAGGTTTCATTTAGACTACACTTAGGAAATCTGTCA
>NVVX01000056.1 GCA_002733545.1 Alkaliphilus sp. | reverse complement strand
TTATATATATATTCGACATAAAATTCAATTTTCCTTTTTGAAATATATGGTAATTGCAAAAGGTTTATTTTTTATTTCAATTCAGCGGAGTATGAGTTATAATCAACTAATGAAGACATTTGAACCCCCCTCTACATATGTATAATTTCTATGCTTTAATTATACATATGTTTCCGTGGAATTTCAAGTACTTTTTTACTAAAAGCTCTGTAAAATGAAGACTTTCATGCGTAAGTATTACAGAACCTATGTATAAAACTGCGGGAGATTAGGTTATCAAAACACTCCTTTCTATACAACTTAATCATATCATATCATTCACTCCCTGTTTCATAATTTTCAAATATGATTGCCTTAGTTGGGCACTTATCTACTGAAGCTAGAACTAGTTCAATTTCAAGTTGATCAGTAGGTATCGAGTTGATTTTAGCTTTATCATCTACCATTGCAAATATTTTGGGCGCAATTTTTGCACATATAGCACATCCAATGCAGTAATCTTCATTAATTTCGAAAAGTTTTTTTGTCCGTTCAAGAGAGTCCAGCCCAGGTAAATCTTCTTTCTTAACAATCAATGAAATCAAATATCCCATAACTAAAATAGAAATTACAGTTAATATCCATCTTACCGCCATAAATTCTGCTCCGAGAAATTTGGCTTCGTTAGCTAACATAGGGACTTTTATTACTGCCCATGAACTCAGTATTATTACTATGTTTGTAATACTAGCACCTTTTTTAAGAAGCATTTTAGCAATCGGAAACGCCGCGTAGATTGGTCCTGCAGAGATGCTACCTAATAGCAAAGAAAGAGCATTTCCAGAAAATCCTGAATTATCACCAAATTTTTTAACGATAACTTCTTTAGGTATCCAAGCTTCTATAACAACTGTAAACATGAATATAACTGGCAATATTTGAACCATCTCTAATAGAAAATACTTCGTTCTATTTAGTGCTTCTACTCCTTTTTCTGGGAAGAAAGCGAGCAGTATTAAATAAACCAAAGCAACTAAGAATGCAACTTTATTTTTCTTTAATTTTTCAAAAGTAATCATAGTATCAGCCCCATTCCTAAAGCAATTATTATTGCGAAGATAAAACTTAGAGCATTCCTAGCTATTGTGAACTTCAAGCCAAACTCCTTTTTTTCAAGTGGAAATGTAACAACTCCTACCATTGTCAGCGTTGTTAAAAAGGCTACAGCGGGTACAATACTAGCTCCGACGCTAACAAAAGATCCAACTAAAGGGAATGCAACAAATGCTGGAATTAACGTTATACTACCTACTAAAGCGGCTGAAACAGTTGAAAACAAGATGTTGGATGAACCCAGTACACGTTCGATTGATTCAGGTGGGACAAAAGTTAAAATCAATCCTATGAGAAAAATTATCGCTACAATCTCCCCAAGCATACTACCCATCATTCCTTTTGATTTTTTCATAGCTGCAAAAGTTTTTTTCTTGCTCTTAACTAAAGAAAAAATCATTAAAATGACCGAAATAAACCAAAAACCTAATGTAAACATATCCATTTATAATTCTCCTTTCACTTGATTTATTGCTATTATAATAGTAAGATTAGAAAAAAGCAGTTACCTATGTAACACTTAGTGAAAAAAAGGAGGGATTTTAATTTTCAAGAAATATTATACCCAAATCATGGACTCGCCAATAATGGGGTCATTTTCCAAAGAAGAGATTGAACATTTTTTTACTACAAATCGGTTTAGAATTGTTGTATATAGGAAGAATGCTGTTATACATTTCGATGGAGATTTTTGCGATAAATTAGAAATAATACTCTCTGGTAAAGTTTTAGTTGACAGAATTGATGAGCATGGCAATTTGCTTACTATTTCAGATTTTAAAAATGGAGATATATTAGGTGGAAATTTGATGTTTTCAAGCAACCCATATTATTTGATGACAGTGACGACAGCTACTGAAGTTGTATTATTGGAAATAGGAACAGATTCGCTATTTAATATCATGAAAGAGAATGAAAAATTTTTAAGAGCATATTTGGAATTTGTTTCAGACAGAACATCGCTCCTTGGCAATAAAATTAAGAATTACATTAAAACTTCAATTAGAGAGAGCATACTAAACTTTTTGAAGATAGAACAGTCTAAGCAACAAAAGAATCAGATAGTACTAAATATGAGCAAAACGGAGCTATCAGAAAAATTTGGAGTGCAAAGAACGTCACTTTCAAGAGAATTAGGAAAAATGAAGAAGGAAGGGCTAATTGACTTCGACAAATACACAATCACAATTTTGAAAAAAACTAATTTATAAATTTCAAAAAAATTTCAAAAGAAAAAGTAAAAAACAAATGAGAAGTTTGTTGATTTTATCTCTAGCCTATGTTAAAATATTAGTGTTAATTATCTATACGGGAGGTGTAGTAATGAGAGCAATATTAATGGTATTACAATTAGTTGCAAGTGTAATCCTTATAGGAAGCGTTCTTTTGCAATCTGGTAAGAGTGCAGGATTATCTGGAGCGATTAGTGGGGGAGCAGAGCAACTGTTTGGAAAGCAAGCAAGGGGATACGAGGCTATGTTAAGCAAAGTAACTGCAATAGGTGCGGTATTGTTTATAATGATAGCACTAGCGTTAGTTGCTATTCAATAGTAGAAACAACAAAAGAATTAAAGCCTACAATTAGAGGAGGAAATTATTAATGAACATAATAGTGATAGCACCTATTGTGGGTGTGATTGCTTTGTTTTTTGCTTATTTTTTAGCAATGAAAATAAACAAGGTCGACGCAGGGACAGATAGAATGAAAGAAATCGCTTCTTATATACAAGAAGGTTCGATAGCTTTCTTATCAAGAGAATATAAGTATTTAGCATATTTTGCTGCTGGAGTGTTTATAATATTAGGACTTTTTATTAACTGGGGGACTGCTGTCTCATTTATTGTAGGTGCAGTATTTTCTGCGCTGGCAGGATACTTCGGAATGAATGTTGCAACTAAGGCAAACGTAAGAACAGCTAATGCAGCTAAAATTGGTGGAATGAACAAGGCATTAGGAGTTGCATTTTCAGGTGGAGCAGTAATGGGAATGTCAGTTGTGGGCTTAGGTTTAATAGGATTAGGCGGGCTTTTTTTATTCTTCTCAAACACTCTCTCACTAGCTGAGACAGCTAGCACAATTACAGGATTTGCACTTGGTGCATCCTCTATAGCACTATTTGCTCGTGTTGGCGGTGGAATTTACACTAAAGCAGCAGATGTTGGTGCAGACCTTGTTGGTAAAGTAGAAGCGGGTATTCCAGAAGATGACCCAAGAAATCCTGCAGTTATTGCTGACAATGTTGGTGATAATGTTGGTGACGTTGCGGGAATGGGAGCTGACTTGTTTGAGTCATATGTTGGATCTATTGTATCTGCAATAGCCCTGGGTTTAATTGCATATGGACCAAATGGTGTAGCTTTTCCGGTTTTATTAGCATCAGTTGGTGTAATTGCATCAATCATTGGGACATTCTTCGTGAAGGGTGATGAAAATAAAGATCCACAAAAATCACTAAAAGCAGGTACTTATGTAAGTGGAATTATAACTGTGATTGCTGCATATTTTTTAAGCACATCGTTACTTGGTAATTTACAAGGATTTTTTGCAGTAGTAACTGGATTAGTTGTAGGGCTTCTTATTGGTCAAATTACAGAAGTATATACTTCAAGCAGTTATAAATCGGTTCAAAAAATTGCGAAACAGTGTGAAACTGGTCCAGCGACAACCATAATTAGCGGACTAGCTGTTGGGATGTTTTCAACAGCAATACCAATTATTTTAATAGTAGTGGGAATTTTAGTTTCTTTTGCTACAGCGGGCTTATACGGAATAGCACTTGCAGCAGTAGGAATGCTTGCAACAACTGGAATGACTATTGCAGTAGATGCATACGGACCTATTGCGGATAACGCAGGTGGAATTGCAGAAATGTGTGACATGCCTAAAGAAGTAAGAGTAATAACTGATAAATTAGATGCAGTTGGGAATACAACCGCGGCTATGGGTAAAGGATTTGCAATTGGCTCTGCAGCATTAACTTCTTTAGCATTATTTGCAACTTTTACAGCTGCAGTAGGGCTGAATTCGATCGATATTACTAGACCAACAGTAATAGCAGGAATGCTACTAGGAGGAATGCTACCTTTCTTATTTTCAGCTTTTACAATGCAGGCAGTAGGTAAGGCTGCATTTGAAATGATTGAAGAAGTAAGAAGGCAGTTTAGAGAAATACCAGGAATAATGGAAGGAACTGCAAAGCCCGAATATGCGAAATGTGTAGACATAAGTACGGCGGCTGCATTAAGAGAAATGATTCTTCCAGGAATATTAGCAGTTTCAGCGCCAATAGTGACAGGGCTAGTATTAGGTGCAGAAGCAGTGGGTGGTCTTTTAGCAGGAGCGTTAGTTTCAGGAGTGCTACTTGCTATTATGATGGCAAATGCAGGTGGAGCATGGGACAATGCTAAAAAGTATATTGAAGAAGGACATCATGGCGGTAAAGGAAGCGAGCCACATAAGGCTGCGGTCGTTGGTGATACTGTAGGAGATCCTTTTAAAGATACATCAGGACCATCTATTAATATATTAATCAAGTTAATGACTATAGTGTCAGTAGTATTCGCTCCGTTGTTTGTACAATTTGGTGGATTACTAGTTAAGTTCTTTGAATAGATAAGTTAATAAACTAGAAGAGCCTTTAGTCATCTGATTAAGGGCTTTTCATATATGAATACTCCTGTGATGATTGGATAAAATAATTGTAGAAGAAAAATGAGTAAGTAAAAAATGAGGATGATAAATTTGGGAATTAAAGAAAGAATAATTAGTATTATGGACGAAAGTGCATATCAACCTTTAATTATTGAAGAATTAATGAAATTAATTGAATTAAGCGTTAATGAAAAGGAAGAACTGCAAAAAATTTTAGAAGAGATGATTAATGAAGGACAGGCAATTAAAACAAGAAAGAAAAGATATGCGCTCCCTGAAAAAATGGGATTAGTAGTTGGACGGTTACAAGGAAACGCAAGAGGATTTGGGTTTATAATACCTGACAAGAAGGAGATAGAAGATGTTTTTATCCCAGCTGACTTTATGAATGGGGCTATGAATAAAGATAGAGTAATTGCGAGAATCAATTCTGTCAATACGCAAACGAGTAAATCAGAAGGAGAAATTATTAGAATACTAGAAAGAGCAAACGAAGAAATTGTAGGAACATTTGAGAGACAAAGAAATTTTGGATTTGTTATACCGGATGATGCAAGAATTAACATGGACATATATGTGTCAAAAAAAGATAGTTTAAAGATTAAAGATGGATATAAAGTGGTTTGTAAAATCACCCGTTGGCCTGAAGGACGAAGAAATCCAGAAGGGATTATTACAGAAATAATAGGTCATGCAGATGATGCGAAAACGGGAATACTTTCTATAATACGTAAGTTTAACTTGAAACTAGATTTCCCTAGTGATGTTATGGGAGAAATAAAAGATATACCGGAAAAAATAAGTGAAGAAGAGATATTAAGACGTACTGATTTAAGAGAAGTAAAAATGATAACAATTGATGGCGCTGATGCAAAAGATCTAGACGATGCTATTTCAATTGAGAGACTAAAGAACGGGAACTATAAATTAGGAGTTCATATCGCAGATGTTACTCATTATGTAAAAGAAGGTACTAAGCTGGATACAGAAGCATTAGACAGAGCAACAAGCACTTATTTAGTAGACAGAGTAGTTCCTATGTTGCCAAAAAAACTATCAAATGGAGTATGTAGTTTAAATCCTCAAATTGATAGGCTGACTTTGTCAGTGATTATGGTTGTCAATGAAAAGGGAGAAGTCAAGAGCCATGAAATTGTTGAGAGTGTTATAAATATTAATAAAAGAATGGTATATGAAGATGTATCGAACATCCTCGAAAATGATGATAAGGAACTTGAAAAAAAATATAAAGATTTAGTTAGTGACTTTAAACTGATGGAGGAATTGAGCTTAATTCTTAGAAAACGAAGAGAAAATAGAGGGGCTATAGACTTTGATTTTCCAGAATCTAAGGTTATTCTTGATGAAGAGGGTGTACCTATTGAAGTTAAGAAATACGAGCGGAGAATTGCAAATCGAATTATTGAAGAGTTCATGCTTCTGTGTAATGAAACAGTCGCAGAACAGTATTATTGGATGAATGCACCTTTTGTATATCGTATTCACGAAGATCCAAGCTTGGAGAAGATAGAAGAATTTAATAAATTCATAAGTAATTTAGGGTATAGTTTAAAAGGATTAGCTAATGGGATTCACCCCAAAGTTTTGCAAAATCTATTGAAAAAGGTTTCAGGAAAAAAAGAGGAAGCAGTTGTTAATATGTTGATGCTTAGGTCTTTAAAAAAGGCAAAGTATGCAGTAAAGAGTACCGGGCATTTTGGGTTAGCAGCTGAATATTATTCGCATTTTACTTCGCCAATTAGAAGATATCCAGACTTAGCAATACACCGTATAATTAAAGCATATATTAACAATAAAGCTACTGATAAATGGGTAAATAATATGAGAACTAAAGTAGTAAGCATATCGGAGCAAGCATCTATGAAAGAGCGTGAAGCTGTAGAGGCTGAAAGAGAGACAGTTGACTTGAAAAAAGCAGAGTACATGCAATCAAAAATAGGAGAAACTTTTGATGGAATAATTTCTGGGGTTACTTCGTTTGGAATTTTTGTAGAACTTGAAAACACAATTGAGGGACTTATCAGACTAAGCTCGTTAATAGACGACTATTATATTTATAATCATGATAGTAGAAATCTAATAGGTGAGAGAACGAGAAAGCAATATAAAATGGGAGACATTGTTAAAATAACGGTGAGCAGTGTTAACGTGCTTCAAAAAGAAATAAATTTCACACTATTAGATTCAGCAAATAGCACTGTTAAGAGGACTAAAGATTAAAAAGTAGATTAAAGGGTGATAAAATGTTTGATTACCATATGCATAGTAAATTTTCATTTGACTCAATGACTGAGATAGAAGACAATATAATTTTTGCTATAAAAAAAGGAATTAAATATATTTGTTTTACAGATCATATAGACTATGATTTTGACTTTCTAGGAGCTGACAGTATTTTCGATATTGACGAATATTTCGCGGGAATAAATTTGTTGAAAAAAAAATATATTAACACAGTTGCGATAAAGATTGGTGTTGAATTTGGGCTGCAACCACATATTATAGAGAAATGCAAAAGAGACGTAGAAAAATATAGTTTTGATTTTGTAATTGCATCGATTCATGCAGTGGACAAAATGGATTTGCATGTAACTGACTACTATAACCTAATCTCCCGGTATTTTATACATAGGATTTATTAACTTGAATGCATGAAATCCTTCGTTTTACAGAGTTTTTAGTGAAAAACTACTTGACATTCCACGGAAACATATGTATAATTAAAGCATAGAAATTATACATATGTAGGGGGAGTTCAAATGTCTTCACTAGTTGATTATAAGAATAAAAATGGAATTATTTACGTGTATCAAAATGTTTCAACATGGAACAAGCAAACAAAGCGACCCAATACGCAAAGAACGTGTATTGGAAAAAGAGATCCTATTACCAATGAGATTATACATAACAAGAAATATTTAGAAGCGCATGGCATGTTAGAAACTAAGAGCGTGACTGCGCCGACAGTGTTACAGTGTGGCGTTTCTGTTTTGTTTGACAAAATTTCTGTTGATACTGGTTTGAGGGAGATTTTAAAGGAATGTTTTCCAAAGAAATGGCAAAAGATTCTTGCGCTTGCTTATTATTTTGGAGCAGAAAATAAGGCAGTTCATCATATTAATACATGGTCAGCATTAGTAAAAACTCCCTATGGTAAAAAGTTGTCTAGTCAAAGAGTAAGTGAGCTGTGCAAGGAATTGACGCAGGAAGAGCAAGCGAGATTTTTCAACGCTTGGATGAAGCATAATCTTGATGATGGTTATCATGCGATGGATATTACATCAGTATCATCTTATAGCGCTTTAAACGAAATGGTCAAACGTGGTTATAATCGAGACGGTGAAAACCTGCCTCAAGTAAACATGCTTATGATAACAGGCAACAATTCAAAGATTCCTTGTTATTATGAGATTCTGCCTGGAAGTATACGAGATGTCAATACCTTAAACAAAGTGATGGCAGACTTGGATTGGATGGAGAGAAAACATCTTCATCTCGTGCTTGATAAGGGTTTTTATAGCGCTGATAACATTGATATGCTTTACAAACATCACCATAAATTTATTATAGGCATGACATTTGTTAGTACCTTTGCAAATGATTGTGTACAAAGAGTTCAACCAAGCATCATGAACGTAGAGAATTACATCAACATACATGGAAATGATCTTTATGCCACAAGCTTTCTAGAAAAATGGAAGGGACATCGCATGTATGTCCATGTCTATTATGATAGCGCTAAGGCGGACGGAGAATACAGAGAATTTTCAAGAAAAGTCCAAGATTTGAAAGTCGAGTTAGAAACAAAAAAGGAAATCAAAAGCCATATAAAGGATTACGAAAAATACTTCATCATCAAAGAAACACCGGTAAGAGGACGAAAAGTTTTCATAAACACTGACGCTGTTGAAGCGTTCCGGAACAAACGTGCTGGCTACTTCATTTTAGTTAGTAATGATGAGAAAGATTCAACAAAGGCATTAGAAGTATACCGACGGAAAGATATTGTGGAGAAATCTTTTGATAACCTTAAGTCATCTCTTGAATCTAAGAGGATGAGAACTCATTCAAAAGAAACAATGCAAGGCCGATTTTTCCTGCAGTTTCTAGCGTTGATCTTAATGATGGATATTCAGAACAAAATGCAGGAACAAAGGTTATATAAGCGTTTTACATATCCTACATTGATTGGTGAGCTAAAAACCTTGAGCGCTATAACATATCCAGGGAAAAGAAAGGCTACATATACTGAGCTGACAAAGGGGACTAAAGATATTTACAAGGCATTTCGAATTGATACAAAAACCTATGTATAAAATACCGGGAGATTAGGTTAAAATATTCTTGCTCAATAAAATGAAGCAGATAAAAATTGGTAACACTAAAGCTACATAGCTACCCACGTAATTAGGATTAAATAAGGTAGCATAGACTCGGTTCGTTCCAGCAAACGTAAAATCAACGTTTTCAACAATAGCAGAATATGCTCTAGACATAATTATTTTGCTTCCGATGTCAGTCTGAAAAAGATCACGCCCTAATAATTGCGTTAAACCTATTGCACCAAGTACAAAAGAAGATAGAGACAGGCCTATTAACAAGATTTTGGTTTTTTTCTCAGAAATGAATGTAACGCTAGCTACAAGCATAATTGTAATGTAAGCTAATAGCACCCACATTCCCTCGTATCGGTCCGGAAACCCACTAAGTGCTACTTGATTATGCTCAGCAAATAATGTCGATGTAATTATAAAAAAAACGTATACTCCTGCGAACATATGCATTTTTTGCATCTTCATTCTTTCAAACATATTTCCACTGATGATTGTTCTACCTAGATATATTAAAATCAACAAGATAGTACACCAAAGTAGAAAACTCATCTTGTTATATGAAAAAATATCCACATTTACATTCGATCTCCATGTCTCAGACAATATCCCTTCTAATTCTATCATTCTCAACCTTACAATCAGCGGAGTCACAGAAATGATTAAAGTCATAATAACTACTATCAACCACTCCAAAATGTCGCCTGAATTCCTTGCTGTTTTGTACCTCTTAAACTTATGTTTCTTAACCATACCTTCACATCCTGTTCTCTAATAGTAAATAGTTTCCTTGAGTCCCCATTTCCTTCAAAAACGTAATTTCATGTTTTTGTTAATATACATCTTATAATCCACCTTTAGCAAGATATTTTTTATTCATAAATATCCATTTTACGTTACATATGTAAATAAATATGCCTTACGCAAGAACTTATTTGCCCTCTGCATACTCAAATAGCAGCTCCCACTATATTATTCATTCATATGCTTTAGGCCTTACTAGTCTGCATATATACTGAACAATATCTGTGATACTCTTCTATTATATAATCCCTTTTCTACAAATAGATTATATCTTCTATGCTTTTAGTATTACACTTCTACACACGCCTGTTGTTCTCGATATTTGCCTTGAAGGGAGTTTAAGCTCTTTCAATAACTTCAAACAGTCATATCTGCTTTTCCTATCTAAAATAGCAACCTCTGTGCAACGTAATACACAGCATTTCTCCTTAATTATCTCAATTGCGTCTTCATCTGTTACTCTTCTACCTTCGACAATGTCTACGCATTTGCTATTATCAATTTTACTATTATATGTTTTAAAAGCCTCAATAGCTTTCTCTCTTTCTAAATCAAACAAATTCAAAATGAAATCAGCTTCAATCATTCTTGCCTTATCAATGTACTCAGAGTAACTACTCCATTTGTACTCACTCAAAGCCTTCACCATTCCGGCTTTAATCGGATTTTGATGTATGTACCTCAATACAGTCAACAAATATCCGTCATTTTCAATCACTTCGCTTTTATATCTATCTTCAAATAGATGACCGCTTCTTTGATATTTCCAGTTGTACCAGTAGACAAAACTTGCTCCTATTCGTCGCATCGCAATCCCGAAATCTTCACCCTCTTTAATTATAAGGTGAATATGATTACCCATTAAACAGTATGCATATATTTCGTAACCGCTCTTCGCTTTATAGAACTCAAGTGTTTGCAAAAATTCTTTGCTTATTTACGCCTCTTAGCATTATATGATAAATCCCTGTTTTACTTTTCCTTCTCGCCGTTCTTGGCATTTTTTAGCACCCCTATTTAGTCTATCATATCCGCAATTAAAAAACAATTTCAAAACCCAAAAAAAGGAAAAGCCAACCGCAAGAACCGTCCCCTTGGTTTTCGGAACAAACGTGCTGGCTACTTCATTTTAGTTAGTAATGATGAGAAAGATTCAACAAAGGCATTAGAAGTATACCGACGGAAAGATATTGTGGAGAAA
>NVVX01000055.1 GCA_002733545.1 Alkaliphilus sp. | reverse complement strand
AACTATAGTTTCACATTATTGTATCACTTTTTTACCTACATGTTATTTTAATTTGAGAATAATCTAACGATTCAGGGGTAATTAAAGCGTAAGTCTACACTAAAGCAGGTGTTAAAAGTCCTAAAAAGCGACGTAAACCCAAGCAGCATCACAGGCGTAAGAGAGTTCCTAAGGAGGGTTTGTTGATCCAAATGGATGCTACTCCTTTTGAGTGGTTTGGTGATGACCAAAAATACTCTCTCCATGGAGCTATTGATGATGCTACTGGAAAAGTTACTGGCTTATATATGTGTAAAAATGAGTGTCTTCAAGGTTATCTTGAAACAACAAGACAAATGATTTTAAATCATGGTATGCCTACAAGTATTTATGCCGACAGACATACTATTTTTCGCTCTCCTAAAGCTGATAAGATTTCTGTTGAAGATCAACTTAAAGATAAAGTTGTCAATGATACTCAATTTGGAAGAGCAATGTCTGAATTAGGTGTTACTATTATTCCTGCTCGTTCCCCTCAAGCTAAAGGGAGAATTGAGCAAGATAAGGGGCACAACCAGTATAGGTCTTTAATTTATCGCAGTATTTTTCATTTCCAGAGCTTTGATTATCCCTACCCTTCAGTAATAAAAGTCGACCCAAACGATTTCTTTCTCTTACAAACATTATCTCATCAAACTTATTTTCACTATTAACAAATAATGATTTGTTGTCACTGTTGCGAGAAAGAATGTGTTCAATATGGTATGCATTAGATTTACCTTCTCCAGATACGAAATTATATAGAGTGTCTTGTAGTTGCAGAGTTGTTTCCTGGCTTATAAACAATTCGATTCTAGTAAGAAAATATCGTAAAAATCTTTTTTTGCAATCAGCAGATCCAACTTGTTTAAATTGTTCATATGATAAGAGAGTAGCAACACTGCTTCCTCTTTTTTCGTTCATGTAAGATAATACAGTAGAATCAAAAATAGGTTCCAATTTGTCTACTGATTCTTTTTCAATTTTAGCAAGTAAAGTGTATAATAAATCTTGAAATCGATTGCTATCATATGACTTGTTTAATTGTAAAAGCACGTAAGTTTTGTCAAATAACCGTGCGATAGTTTTGATTTTATTATTCTCATCAGGATCATTAAGTTTGCATGCCGCAAGAATTAGCATAGCCTGACCATCCATACGATTTAACTCAGAATTAAAGTAAAGATGATTTGTTTCATTCAGGGCTGTCATGTTGTTAATCTTTTGAAATAATGAAGAATAGTAGGTGAAATCATTATTGAGAAATGCTTTTACTCCCGAAGCATTGTGTTTCAACTTTAAGATATTATTGTATTTGTCCTCATCTATAGCACGATGATATGCACCATCAAAATCTCTGCTTTCTGAGCGTGTTCTAGAGAATTTCGCTCTAAGATATGTACGGAAAAAAACATCTACCATACCATTCGTTTCGAGTGTGTCAAGACACTTTTCCCAAATATCTGCATATTGATGAACTTCTTCTTTTTCTAAAACACCTAACAGTTTATTTCATATGGGTTTAAGCGTATACCACGGTCATTTATTACTTCAAAGACCATAGCCACATTTTTTTGTTCAACTTCAAGATTGATCATAACAATTCTAAGCAGGAAATAATATATAAATGTATCCAGTTTCTGTTTTGTCTCCAATCTTTTATGAAGTTCCCCGTTTATCGTTTTATAATTTTCAAACATGTTTTTTGCTGTTATATCTCTATCCATGAGATTTCCAGCTGGCTCACTTTGCTCGAAAAGAGTCTGCATTATTTCGATTCGTCTTTCATGCCCTAGCCAATATTGTTTTTCACCGCCAGGTCCAACTCCTGCTATCTTTGTTCTTAACCAATCTTGTTGTTTTCTCAAGTTGTACTTGTCACACAAATGATATAGGCTTATAAGAATTAGAGATAATGTTGTTAGGCGCTGCTGTCCATCGACAATATAGGTTTTACCAGATTCGTTCGTTACGTAGGTATTCATGAAATACCAAGGGTATTTATTTTCAACATTTTCTTTATTTGCGGTAAGATTGCGATACTCACTATAGGCACTATCAAATCTGTAAAAAATGTCGTCAATAAGGCGAGTGACCGTATCCTTGTCCCATTTATACTCTCTTTGGTAAAAATCGATATGAATATGGGTACTTGAAAAAACTTTATTAATGTTATGTTTGTCATATGCAATTTCCATAATCAGTCTCCTTTTTTTTATTTGTTTGTGATAGAGTGAAATTATTCTTTTACCATTCTTTGTCTTTAAGAATCAGAACGGGAAAATCTTTTCCAATCATAATTCAAAAAATGTATCTCGCACCAACGTTTCGTATTTCCGACATCTCTGAACCGGATCCTCAGCGCCCTTCTTCGTAGGTGGTGCTTGCACCTGTTGAAGGGGTGCGCGTAGCGAACGGCAATATTTTGTTATGTGTAGTAATTGCTTGACCGACATGCAATTACTTTAATTGAATTTCTTACTAAACCCTGAATACACAATATTCTTTAACATAAAATTTCATATCTGGCATAATTGTTACCTACAAAATTTTTTTTCCAGCCTGACTTAAATATTATTGACTACATTATTTTTTCTGCCAACATAAAAACTCATTATTCGTTGCGGAAGACATCGCTTCAATATACTTATTGAAATCAAAACCTTCAAAATTTGAAACTTTTTCATAAACTTCATTATATCCATCTGACTCAGATGGAATTAGACATCCTTTTTCTTTCTTAAACAACATTAAAAATATATCGTCATAAACCGGACCTTGGTCAGTAGTAATGATTGAGATTCTAACAATTTCTTCCCACTTACTATACTCAATGGTTCCATCTGGATGTTCAACTTTTAAGCCTATTTCATCACAATATACTTTTGTCTTACTTCCGTTAATGCAATACTTATGTACTGAACTAATATCTTGTTTAATGAATTTTAGATTTTTATTACTAAATATTTTTTTAATATACTTAAACATATATTGTCTCCTATCGTTTCATATTTCCGACGTCTCTGAACCGGACCCTCAGCGTCTTTCTTCGTAGGTGGTGCTCGCACCCGGTGAAGAGATGTGCGTAGCGAACGGAAGTATTTTGTTATGTGTAGTTACCAACTCAGCTCCATAGCTTTGACCCTAAATTTCTTTTATAATATAGAAACCATTATTCAATCAAATCTATTTCAAAAACTCCTGCACAACATGAAACTTGATTATACTTTATAGATAAATTTAGTTTATTTATTTTAGGCTTAATATCTTCTGCAACCATATAAAATTCGTCATAATCCCAGAATTTACCCGTAACTTCAATACATTCTTTCATCTTATCTTTTGTATCAAATGATATATCTGCTATTATAATCTTACCCTGTTTATTAAGCTTACCTATTAACTCCTCAATAAAATTAATTTTTTCTTCATCCTTAATATGATGAAAAGCATATGAAGAGACAATATAATCAAATTTTTCATCTTCTAATTCATCTGGTAATCCATCTTTAAAGTCACAACAATAAAATTTTCCATCTGCTATCTTCTTCTTTGCTAATTCTATCATTTTGTTAGAAAAATCAATCCCATAAATTTCTCCACCCTTTTTATATAATTCAGCTGTCAATAAACCTGTCCCTATTCCTAAATCAAGAATTTTAACTTGCTTATTTATCTCAACTAAATTATGTACATAACTTAAAACATTATAATAGCCTTCAAATGGATATCCTTGACTACTACTTTCAATTGACTCATCATAATCTCCAGCCCATTCATCAAACCCTTTAACATCTAACATAAAATGCCTCCTATTATATTCAATATCGCGAAAACTATTGAATACATTTTTTATCTTTTAGACCCAAAAGGAATACCGCGTAATGAGTTGGTAATTACATAGTCACGGTAGACATGCCGGTCACCCGGCATCCCCCGCACAGATCCCGGCGTGCGGAATTACCGCACCGGGCTCCTCAAGTATACTCGCTTCCGTAATCTGCTATATAATTTCTATAGCTTTCTTGCTATTCTTCTCAGTGAGGTTTGCTTTAGTTATCCAGCCCTACATGTCCGGCTAAAGTTTCCTTTGAGAACTACATATACCTGTTATCCACTTCCCCATGTAGCCGGCTCTCCCGACCTCAGAGTACTATTAGATAATCCGACTTCTCACGACTCATCAGCTATCCTCTTTTTCGATTGGGTAAGCTTACCAACCTTTGTTGGAAATCGTGAGATCTCCCAAGTTCCTGACATTACTCTTTATACATACCACGTGCTTGGACCCCGACAGACCCTCCAGAATCTTGCCATTTGCGATTCCTTTGTTTTGACTTCCGTAACGTTAAATACGTCGTCATCTGCTTTGCCTTCTATTAGAAGGGACACGGTTAACGGGGCTGAATATGCTTCAGGGATTGCGGTATCCCTTATGGTCTATATAATGCTCTGTGTACGCTTTACCTTTACTGTCGCCAGTAACGGCACAACACTCGATAATGGTGGTTGGCTAAACCTTTCCATGTAAGGACTTTCACCTTACCAGTAATGCCAAGCTTTGCTTGGCGCACTAACGTTGCGTATTTCCGACATCTCTGAACCGGACCCTCAGCGCCCTTCTTCGTAGGTGGTGCTTGCACCCGGTGAAGAGATGTGCGTAGCGAACGGAAATATTTTGTTATAAGATGTTGACTCATTTAGCTTCGAAGCATCTTCCCTAGATTCTTCTTGCATTATGTTTTTGCCATCGAAAGTATACTTATATTTATTTTTTATAATACATAATATTCCAAATATCCTTACCCTTGAATCCGCATTTTCTGTATAACGATTCTGGTTTTGTTTTATCATCAATTTTACCTGATACTGTAACAAATTCAGCTTTTACTTCCAACCTGTTAAGTAGCTCATTCACAATAACTTTCCCTATTCCTTTACATCGATATTTAGGTAATACTTGTATCCATTCTAAAATACCCTCTTCTATGTTTTTATCAAAATCTGCAATACCCAAACCAACCGGTAAGTTAGTATTTTTCACCATAATAAACATCCATAAATTCCTATCATATGCTTTTTCTTTAGTCCAAGCAACCACTTGGCTTTCTGTAACAGATATATCTGAATAACAATTATTAATAATATCGGTCACAATTCGCTTTTCTTTATTTATATCAACTGTCTTTATATAATAATTAATATCTAAATCTGCATCTAATATTAACTTCATGTCATGTAAAATCCTAAAATACTTTGTATTATCATAACTATCCAAATATCCATCATTATAATTTTTGTCATGAATTATTAGCATATTATCTGGCACTGAAACCTTTTCTTCTTTCCAATATGGTATTGAAAGTGATGAACATGGGTTCTTTATATAGTCGTATTTAGAAATCATATATTGTTCTCCTCAAAAAAATTTTTATACTGGATAAAGTCCATAATATTTATGACCCTAAAGGAATACCCCGACATGAATGAGTCAATGTCTTATAACGTCTCGTATTTCCGATGTCTCTGAACCGGACCCTCAGCRCCCTTCTTCGTAGGTGGTGCTTGCACCCGGTGAAGGGATGTGCGTAGCGAACGAAAATATTTTGTTAGGCGATGTAATTCACGGAAACTGCCAATCATCAACAATTTAAATATCATATAACTCTTTAATAAATTCTCTCAGCGAAATTATCCTTATCCATCTATATGGGTTTAGGACTAATAAATCTTCGTCTCCTGTAATGATATATTTGGCATTTCCATATACTGCTTCCTCTAAAATCATATTATCTTTTTCATCCCTGCAATCTCTTATTATTTCATATATTGCTGGCATTATAATTTTAAGTGACAGGGCACTCACAAATTCGTCTACTTCACCTTGTGATATATACTTTTCAAATTTTTTTCTTTTTAATACCGTTTCTATCTCATTCAACTGTATTTGACTCATTACAACTTCATACTCGTCATTAATGATTTCCTTCACTAAAAATTTAGCATTCTTACTACCTAAGAATGCGCTAACAAAAATATTCGTGTCAACAACAATTTTAATTCTCTCCATGATTTGCCCCTCGAACTATTTCAACTTCTTTCGTAATCTCATCTAAGCTTATAGTAGCTTCCCCTACTCTTTCATTTACCGTGTCTAAAATCTCATTCATTTTATACCTTATATCTTCTTGTAACCTTTTATAAATAATTTTTCTATCATATGGTTCTAATTCAGTTATCATTTCCCATATATCATTTACTTTCGCACTCACCATTCTTCACCAACCTTATTATTTTATTATATGATTCCTCCACAGAAAGCCTGTAATTTCTTCCATCACATGCAGCGCGCGGAGCACATCCAAACTACCGCATATAGTGTGTGCTCAACCTGCAATTAAGCGATTATACCTTTCTATGAGCCAATCAGTATATACATATTATATCAATTATTATTATGCTAAACAATAAATATTTTCACTGCCTACAAAAGATAGTGAATTATTGCGTCTAACTATAGAATTCCCGCCTCTCTGTCGGTAACAACGTCTTGATAAAGGTATTTACAAATGTCGGGAAGACCTCTAAAACAGGTGTGTTTACGTAAACTACTAACTTTGATTTATGAAGTACGTATTTGTTTAAAAACTTAATACTTCGTAATTGCTTAATTAATGTAACTATGCTAACAATTTTTTCTCAATAGATATTCAATGAACCCATGATATATGTACTTTTATATGATTCAACTTATTAAACAATATTTCGCCACTCATTTACATCATCATAACAATATTCTTAATATTCTGCAAGCGTTTTTCTGAAAACGATAGTTTAAATTTGACTTAGTTTTTACTATTGGCGGTGAAATATTGCTACCTTTCTTATCCTACGGTAATTTCCAAAACACTGAATCCAAGTTTATACAAACAGGAGATGTTGACGGTATCCCGGGTAACAACATTCTATGTGTTAGCAGATAGAATCAACCGCTTGCGTACAATATTAAAAATAATATCCTTTGCAGACTACTACTTTTTTCTATGCGTTAATCTGGCTAACGAAGCGACATTTGTATTAGGAACTACTAACTCAAGATGTACTCAACGCTTTTAAATTTCTATTTCTTTGATCACTTTAACTCTGTAAATTCTCTTTGAAATTCTGTGTTTTCTTGGTGTACATATGCAGGGTTATTAATTAGATTACATAGTTTTATGATCTCATGTTCTTTAAGTATGTCACAACTAATATTACCACTAGTTAGTTTGCTTGCAAATTCATGTGCTTCTTTTAGTAAATCTGCTTCATTATTGCCTTTGTATTTATCCCAAAGCATAATGTAGAATTTTCTCTCTATAACTTCTCCAGTTGTAGCGTAATTGCTCACTACTATCATTTCGTTTCTTAGTAGTTCTTTTTGTTTTTGATTTGTTGTTTCTGACAGTAATTGTGTATATTCATTGATCAATGGTGAAATATCAACTGGTCTAGATACTGCTAGGAATTTAAAAGGTTTTTTAATACTTGAGAGTTCTACTGTTAGTATGTTAGATATTTGCTCTTTTTCTGCATTAGAGAATAGATCTATGCTTATAGGGTTTATTTTAATGTATACAATGATTTGACCGTCTCTTGTGTATAAGAAACGGTCGTTGATGTCTACTACGTTTATGAATTCATTTGCTGTTATTTGTGCAGTGAATGGTTTTAGTTTGCTTCCTTTGCTATTTCTCCTTTTGCTTACTAATACAACTAATCCTGCAATTATAGCTACAAGTATTATTATTATTGGAATTATTGGATTTATCATTCTCACTCTCCTTGCATTCTCATCATTTCATTTAGCACTTCTAACTGCATTTCATTAAACCCATAATTAATTGCCATTTCTTCTGCGCTAAAAGACTGAATGTAGATAGTCTTTATTCTCCTCGATACAATCTGAGTTTCAGTAACTAGTTCTCCATCTTCATCTGTTTTAGTAAAAGATATTTCTTCTTCTATAATTTCTATTTCAGAAGTTACTACGTTCATACTCCAAAAAACTTTTTTTAGTTTATCAATTTGTTCTTCTTTTAAAACAGCCATTTGCATAGAGTTTTCTTCTACTACGTTATATTTGAGTGCAAATACTATTAGTACGTCAGTAGAGTTATCCGTAACAGTACCTTCGTTATTTCCTTCTAACTTAACTTTAATTTCATCAACGGTGCTATCATTCTTTTCTGCATCTATTTTTTCTTTGAATTGTAGTCTTAATGAAGTCATTGTATGGGATAAAGGGACTTCTTCTGGGTTAATATCTCCACTTCTTTGTGAAAAAAAGATTGCAAAAGGTGATGCTAATACTAGTAAAATAAGCATAAGTGGTACAAGGCAAGCTATTAAAATAACTTGCCTTGCATTTTCATCTGTTACTGCTGCTGTTGCAACTTTACTAATTACTTTTAGTGTTGCTGGGTCTATTGGCATTAATCATTCACTCCTTTTGGTCCTATCCGCCAGTCTTCAAAAAGATTCCCTTCTATATTTACATGATCTCTTAGATTCATCCTGTTCACTTTCATGTCTATTGTCTGGGGTAATGTCTTCGTCTGCAAATATTCTAACTGAGGTTATTACATAGGTGTCTACTCTATATTCATAGTCGTGAGTAATGTTATTTGGAACTGCATTTGCTCCACCAACTCGTAACATTCTCATACCCCAACCACCACCAGCTATAATTCTAGATTCGCTCCAATAAACTCCGTCTGCTAATGCAGAAGTTACAGGAAATCCAAACCAACTTTCTTCTAATGTAATAGAATTGGGAAGGTCTGAGTGAGTCATTGCACCAATGTATTGTCCACCGCCTCCTGATTTGAAATTAAAAAAGCCCATCTTTTGGGCGAGTGCATACTCTGTTGCAGTAAATGCTAATACTGTTGTTTGATCTTTTAAGTAGGCTATTATTACTGGTTCATAGATAATGAGCCAAGGGACTTGATTTTGAAATACTCCGCCTATTTTAGTTGGTAGAATTTCATTTGCTGGGCGTTTTTTTGTGATTCCGTTTATTGTGAAGGGGATGTTTGATAGTAGGTTTTCTCTTGTTGTTCTTTTTTGTTTTGCGAATGCGTCAATAAGAGCGTTCAAAGTTGCTGTGTCGCCAAAGTAAGCATTGACGGAATCAATATTTCCATAGTTAGTTATGGGTATTGGTGGTGGCTTCTCAACTACAGCGTCTTCGATCCTTATTAGCGACAAGAAATGACCTTTTATATATTCCGCTTTATTTTTTGAACTTCCAATTGTATTTGCAGGCAAAGCGAAACTTTGAGGCTTAATGTATAATGGCCTTTCTCCAATCATCCGCCAATTTGCATGCAAGCTACTTGTACTGTCTACTATATCTGATAAACCAACATAAACTGATACCTTATACATATATTCACTGCTCCTATAAAATCCTTTCCCTTCCCTGTTGATAGCCTTTTTATTTGCTGTCATTATCAATCAGCTCCTCTGCAAATTTTTCATACGCTATTGCTACTTTACTATTTGGTCTGTACTGACCTACTGACATACTCTTTAGGTTTGCTTCTCCTACTGTTACTGATTTTGGTATTCTTGTTTTAAATATTTTGATGTTTTCCCCGTATGAGCCTTTTATCATTTCTAGCATTTTCTTTGACAGATTTGTTCTTTCTTCAAACATTGTTAGAAGTATTCCTTCAAATGATATTTTGGGATTAATGCGCTTTTTAAGTTTAACTACAGTTTTTAGTAAAAGCTCTAGTCCTTTTGCAGAGAGATATTCTGGTGTAGCAGGAATTAATACGCTATCGCAACTTGCTAGTACGTTTAGAGTCATAAGTCCTAGTGAGGGTGCAGAATCTTATGCACAGTAGAATATTATGCTGAGTTATTATCTTAAAGCAAATAATATTAAGGGATTTTCAATCAATAGCTCAGCATAATAATATGATAAAGTATTCTTGTACCTACAAGTAAAAAAGGAGGAAACAAGAATGCTTAAACACGAAAACCTAAAGTTACCCGATTTAGTAAATACTTTTATGGTGTATCTAGAAGAAATTGGATATGCAAAAAGTACACGCAAAAGGTTGTTGGCTTACTATAAAGTGCTGATAAAATATGCTAAGTCAAACAATATCGATTACTACAGCTTAGATGTTGGAAAAACCTTTTTGCTAACACATCACCACCATCAATGGGAAGAAACTGGAAAACTTACAACTTCTCAGAATTATTTGCAACGACATATCCAAATATTATTTGAGTTTCAAATGTATGGCGAAATAACAACTAAAAAACGATTAAAAAGAAAATATGCTGTTTCTTATTTTGAAGAATTGATTGCTCAGTATCTTGATTATGAAATTGGCCGAAACCTCAAAAAGGTCACGATTTCTGGTAAAAGGTATTGTCTGTATTACTTTTTTGAGCACATAGAATCATTAGGAATACATAGTCCTCACAGTATTACTTCAAAAGCTGTTTATAGTTTTTTAAAAGCCAAAACTCACTTCTCTGTGGCTACAAAAGAGTACTATCAATATATTCTCCGAGATTTATTTAGATATCTACACAAGGAAAATCTTTGTAGAGAAGAACTCCTAGAATTATTTTCTATCATCTCAGTACATAGCAAAAATTCATACCCTTCCTATTTTTCAGCAGAAGATATCTCAAAAGTGCTACAGTGTATAGATACAGATTACAGCATTGGTAAACGTGATTATTTAATACTTCTATTAGCTTCACAACTAGGACTTCGCGTTAGTGATATCTGTTCTATCAAGTTAGACAACATCGACTTTATAAATCATACTTTGAAATTTCAACAAACAAAAACCGGAGAATTTCTGGCTCTACCACTATCTGATGAACTTTTATATGCACTTATCGACTACCTTAAAAATGCTAGGCCCCCTTGTGATTCTCAAGTAATTCTCATAAAGAGTCGAGCTCCGATTGAACCCTATAATACAACCTTCTACGGAATGCTTCAAAAATATTTCGCATTAGCCAATATCAAGATATCTGATAACCAAAAACATGGTCTCCACTCATTTAGATCTTCACTTGCTAGCGGTATGTTGAAAAATGGCACATCTATGTCAGTGATAGCCAATGTTCTTGGTCATAAGTATAGGGAAACAACCAGAAGTTATATAAAGATTGATATTCCAGGTCTTAGAAAAGCAGCGTTGGAGGTGCCATATGATTTTAATCGATAAAACAAGTTTTAATGGACATTTTTCTGAGGCGTGCTTAATGTTGGTCAATTATAAACGGAGTATTGGCTATAAGTATGGAGCACGTACAATCAGGAGCCTAAGAGTATTAAATGAGTATTTGTCAGCAACATGTAACAATCGCACTAATAATGATTTTACGGTAACAAAAGAAATGGTTATAGGTTATGTGGCATTAAAAGATGATGAAACCCCTAGAACTAGAAACATCAGGGAAACGCTTATTCGACAGTTTGCCATATTCTTCATACTGGCCGACCGAAAACAGCACATGCCCCTCGGCGGCATAGGCAAAGCCCTGTTCGATCAGGCTTTCGCACATCGCGATCATTTCGGCGATATGTTCGGTCG
>NVVX01000054.1 GCA_002733545.1 Alkaliphilus sp. | reverse complement strand
TGTACAACATCAAATATTTTGCAATTCACATCAGAATCCTAAAAAATAGCATCATATAACTCTAAGAATCGAACATCAAACTATTTGCAAATCAACACCCCTACATGTCCGGCATTTGTTTTCTTTGAATGACTCATACTCCTGTTTCTCCCTTCCCCATGTAAACGGCTCTCCCGCTCTCAAAGTACTATGGAGAAATCCGACTTCTCATTGCCTTTACAATATCTTCTTTTTCGGTTGAATATTGCTTCTTGATTAATCAAGGGGCTATGAGATCTCCCAAGTTCCTGACATTACTCTTTATACATACCACGTGCTTGGACCCCGACAGACCTTCTAGAATCTCGCCATTTGCGATTCCTTTGTGTTGACTTCCATAACGTTAAATACGTCGTCATCTGCTTTGCCTTCTATAAGAAGGGACACGGTTAACGGGGCTGAATATGCTTCAGGGATTGCGGTATCCCCTGTGGTCTATATAATTCTCTGTGTACGCTTTACCTTTACTGTCGCCAGTAACGGCACAACACTCGATAATGGTGGTTGGCTAGACCTTTCCATGTAAGGACTTTCACCTTACCAGTAATGCCAAGCTTTGCTTGGCGCACTAACGGCGCGGTGTTTAACTGTGTAAAGAGTCTATCTGCTCCCTTAATTGCTGGCATATTCTCAAACTTTCTAACCTCATTTACTGTTAGCCAACCCGATTGTAGGGCAGTTTGATATGATTCAAATCTATTTTTTGTGTCTGCTCTTAGCAAGTCTGCAGTTAGGAATTCTACATAGTAGTGATCTCTTTCTTTATCTGTCAAAAGCTGCAGGTTTATTGCTTCTTCAATTCTGCATAACCAGGGTCTTAGAGAATATGTTAAGAAGTCTAGGTTTTGTTGCTCTATTGATGCATAACTTGCCTTCTCTAAATCTCCTAATAGATGCGGTGGAACTCTAAATATTCTTGCAATTTCTTTAACAGTAAACGCCCTCGACTCCAACCATTGGCTATCTTTATTATTAAAATTGATAGGCTTGAACTCCATACCTTCTTCTAGGATTGCAACCTTACCWGCTGAAGCACTGCCACCATATGCAGCATTCCAACTTTGTTTTAGTAAAGATTGCCCATTCTCGCTTAGTTGTCCCGGGTGGCTAATGATACCACTAGGTATAGATGAATTCTTAAAGAAGGAACTTCCATGTTGAATCTCTGCTACTGCTGTACCCAATGTTTCCCTTGCTAATGATATTGGGCTTTTACCAACTAAGCCATCAAATGATAGTCCTGTAATATGCAGTATGTCTTTAGCCCGATAAGTAACCTTGCCTTGCTTTGTTGTGATCTCGTAAGTAACAATTCCTTGATCGTCTTGCTTCGGTGTTACTCTGCTTGATTGTATAACCCATAAGTTCGTACCGTCAATTAGAGCATAGGCATTTCCGTTAGTTAGTAAATTGAGCATTATCATTTCTTTAAATTGGAATGGACTATGCCTATGATTCACTTGGTCGTGCAGTAGAGCATATAAGGGGTGCTCTTGTGCTCTTTCTCTAACTTTACTCTTACGATATAGCACTAATGGTAAACTTGCCACTGATTCAGATAGCAGACGTATAGCTGATAGTGCAGCAGGCACAGATAGTACTGTCTCCATGCTCACATTAACACCAGAGTTAGTCTTGTTGCCAATGTTCACCCAACCGTCTGCATCTTTCGTTGTCATAGTTCTTTTTTCGCTCTTGAATATCTTTCTTAATAGTTCCAATATCTGACACCTCCTATATAATCAATAACCCACGATCACTATATACTGATCTCTTTTCACGAAGCATACCGCGACTTAATGCAAGTATTAAGGCAACCGCCCCATCAATTCGCTGTGTTGATTTTGCCTTGCTTGGTTTGCAGTTTCCTGCTGCATCTTGTTCTAAGATAACGTTAGCTATACACCAACTAAGTACCGGATTACTTCCGTGTCTGATTCTCTTGCTTAAAACTAACTCTTCTAATTGCTTTGTTGGTGCTGACATTGAAGCAAACCCCATACCCGTGCCCACCATTTCGGCGCCGTCTGATTGTAATTCTACAACTAACTGGCTTGCATTCCATCTATCGTAAGCAATTTCTTTAATTTGGTAAATCTTGCTTAACTCGTGGATCTTATGCAGTATTGCCCTGTAGTCTATAACGTCACCCGGTGTAACTTCTAAAAATCCCTTTTTCTGCCATAGTCTGTAATTAACACGATCCCTATTGTTTAAAAGCTTTGCTTCTGGAATCCAAAAGTAAGGAATCACTTCATAGGTGCCGTCTTCGGCTGGGAATACTAAGCAAAAACTTGATAAATCTGTAGTAGTTGATAAATCTAACCCACCATAACAGGTCCTATTCTTAAGCTTCTCTAAATCTACTTGACCCTTACAATCGTTCCATCTGTCAATAGGAAGCCATGCCGTATCAGTTGACACCCATTGGTTTAGATAAAGCCGTCTAAAACTAGCCTCTAATGCTGGCATTTCTTGCGCTTTTTTACAAAGGCTCTCTAATTCGTCTAAATTTCTAAAACTCCCTAGTGCAGGATTTGCTTTTTCCCATGTTTTAGGATCCGTCCAATCATCATCTTCATCTGCTTCAAATACTGCTGGAAAGAATGTTTTATCTTCTATAACGTTACTCGCTACTTTCTTAGCGTAATCGTAAAGCTCATAGCAGACACTTTGTCGGTCATTCCCTGCGGTAGTTATTGCAATTACTAAAGGTTCACTTCTAGTTCCGCCGCTTGTAGTGATTGTGTCCCAAAGTTCCCTATCTTTCCACGTGTGCAACTCGTCACATATAACGCATGAAGCATTTAAACCGTGTAAATTTCCTACATCTGATGCTAGTGCTCTCATGAAACTACCTGTATTGATATTGACGATTGTTTTACGTGAATCTATTATTTTCGCCCTACTCATAAGTTGTTTATTCTGCCTTACCATATCCCTAGCAGTGTTAAAGCATAGGCTTGCTTGGTCTCTACTGCCTGCGACAACGTAAACCTCACCACCGCTAACGCCATCTGCGAATAGGTGATATAGTGCCAGTGCTGCAGATAGTGTAGTTTTTCCAGACTTACGAGGTAGATATAACAGCGCTTGCCTGTATTGTCTCTTGCCGTTTTCGGTTTCTGTACCGTAAAGCTTCGTAAGCAATTCATTTTGCCACTTCATTAATTCAAATGGTAGTCCATACCACGGTGATTTAGTATGCTTTAGCATCTCTACAAACTTAATAACTCTGTTTGACCGTTTCTCATTCATCAAGGAGGGCTTCAAATTCGCTCACCTCGTCAGTGTTAGGCTCTGGCATTTCTAAGCGCATTCTACAAGCTGGTGATAAGCCAAATAGTTTACCCCACTGTCTACTTTCCTTTGCTGCTTCTTGACCAACTCCAACCTCTGGGCGTTTTGTCCCTTTATCATCAACTAGCCCGTTTTCTTGTAGAAACAACTGCGTTTGCTTGTAAAGTGTAGTAGTTCTGCAGTAGTTTGCTAATGCGTTAACGTCTAGTTCCGTGAGTAATCCCATTCTATATAGTTCAGGTGCTACCCTGCGCCATTCCTTTTGACCTTCGGAATCTAACCACCTAGGACAGAGCGGTCTTTTGGGCGCATTAGGTTTTGGGACCGGTAAAGTTTTTCTGTCCTTATTATCATTTTCAATCAATCTTAATTTCTGACTCTTCGGCAATGCTCCAGTTTTTCCCATTTCGTCACCTCATTTTATACATTTTTTGTCATCTATTTACATAATGCTGATGCTTTTGTAATATGTTGTCAGAAAATGAAGACCCCCTCGTGGTCCCCCACGCCTCATTCCTGTACTTTTTTAGTGCCCCCTATGCTCTTTATTGTGACAGGTGAGACACAAAGCAGTTAAGTTGTCAATTGCTAGTAATAAGTCTGGTCTTTCTCGTAAGCTAATAATATGATGGACTTCTTCCGTTGGCTTTTCGTTGCACTTCTCACACATCGGATACTTACTAACGTACCACTTGCGGAGTTTCTGCCACCTCTTGCCGTAACCTCTAGCGTGTGTGCTTGGTCTTGTCGCTACTGGCTTATGCTCATCACAATAGCCGTTCTTATTCTTAGTGATGTTGATGCATCTTATATGCTTACACGCATTGCCCGGAGATAGTGGCATATATATTAATTCCTTCCATTAGTTCTAAATATCTCTATAATGTGATTATACAGAATGTTTGTTCTAATGTCAACAACTATTTTATCCACAATGTAGAACTATAGTACTCTTTAATGATTTAAGTTAGTTTTAGGGCTATCCTCGTTGATTTAAAGTACTATCCTATTCACCTTGTAGTAATTAATGCTTTAAGTAATTAATGCTTTAAGTAATTTCGTAAGTAGTAATAGAATGTATGGTAGATATAGTTACCTGCACATTGTTTTGTGATGAAGTTGATATTAAAATTATAACGTAGGCTCAAAGTAATTATCGATGCAACGTAACTCTTAGGCTTGTAGTCGGTCTTATACTTATGATTCACAATGTCGCTGTAGTTTGAATCCTCTATCATTAAGAAGAATTTACAATCTTTGCCCTTTGCTCTAATTAGTTCTGCTTCAAATCTCGCCCTGTCTTGCGCTAGGTTCCTGCTAAGCTCCTCAAGGCTCGCCTTTCTCTCAATGCTTATTGTAGTAGCGAAAGATAAGTCACGCATTATCCCTAATTCTGGATTAGCTGGCACTAAAAAAGAATAGTCGCCGTAATCAAGCTTTCTAACTTTAGTTTTAATTCCTTTTTTCTGCAAATAGTTTAAAATGTGGTCGTTCTTCTTTTCTCGTGAGTCAGTAATAATTATCATACTATCTAATATTTGAGTTAATTCCGTGTCTGTATATCTATATTGAAGTATGCTCATGTGAAACCTCCTGTTTTAGGTCGGCTCAATTTTCAGCGGACCTGTTTTGTTTTAAGTTGTTTTTGCTTTTAGTGGAAATGACATAACTATGACGTAACTCTCAAAGTTGTGTCATGCACCTCAACCGCTGTAATACCAATCGTTAGCGTTTAAAAAAATGACACAAATGACACAAATGACGTAACTTTGCTACTTTACTTACTATTACGCATATACATATATATATATATAAACCTTTTTCAAAACTACCTTAGGTTGGAGAAAGTTGTGTCATTGTGTCATTTCATTGCTCGTAAACACTCAAGTTTCAACGCTTATGAGGCATGACACAACTATGACACAACTTTCGAAGTTACGTCATTTTCTCCAATGATTGTATTCTAAGGAAGATTCTTTCAGTTTAATGCCTATC
The DNA here is from genome assembly GCA_002733545.1 of Alkaliphilus sp. Taxonomy (GTDB): domain Bacteria; phylum Bacillota; class Clostridia; order Peptostreptococcales; family NVVX01. The sequence goes on along the minus strand of NVVX01000054.1, from coordinate 6,413 downwards.
CAAAACCTGTCTTTCATCGTTCTGCTTTCGCTTACGTTGGAGTTAAATTTTTTAAGTCCTGCGGGTATTCTCCGTTTAGACACTGCCTTTAGTCCGTTACTGTCACACCAAGAGTGATATAAATCATAAAAGTATTGTTTTTTAATTGTGCCTTTTTCATCTATTTCTGCACATTCATTACAGAATGCAAGCACTGAGTCATTGTCTTCTCGATACTTGTTTAACTCATTAGCAGTTGCTTCTGTCTCACTAAATGTATAACCTGTTTCAATCAACCGCATTAATCCTTGAATTGCATTAACTAATATCCCTGATAGTTCTTCGTCTGTCGTTAATTTTTCCCTTAAATTAACATCAGCATTTTCACCTTTGACAAATGTCTTAGTAAATGGAACTATTAACCATCTTCTAAAAAAGGCAGAGGAGTTATCCAGCGTTCTAGGTAGTTCATTTGCAGAGAATATCAATTTTGCATGATTTTCAAAACTAAAAGAGGCTTTAAATTTTTCTTCTGCAACCATACTATCGCCAGAAGTTAACATTTTCAGCGGACCACTTTCGGTCAACGCCTTTCTGTCGATATCTGCAAAAAGGTTGGCTAATTTCCCGAATAGCCCAGCTGCTGCGAATCTGTTTTCACTTAAAGATTGAAGGCTGATGTTAGATATATTAGTTCGTCCTAAAAAGCTTTTGAGTGTGTCGATAAATACTGATTTTCCGTTAGAACCTTCACCTGTTAGCATGATAGCCCTTTCAGCTTTTGAATGTGGTAGTAGACAGTAACCGAATATCTCATAAGCTAAAGGTATTAATTCTTCACCGAGTGTGCTCTTTAAATATTTATCAAACTCACGACATTCAGCTTTCAAATTGAAGTTAATAGGAATCTGCGCTAAATCAAAGTGCTTCGGATCATGTGGCTCTAAACTCCAGCTTGAAACCTTAATTCTTCCATTTTTAACGTTAATGTAGTGATAAGTAGGCACTGGTACTTCTGCTACTGTTGCTATTTTGATAAGGAACACGACCTCTTCAATTCTGTTTTTTTTCGAGTCCTCGCCAAGTAGTTCAAACGCTCTGCTCTTAATAAGCTCTTCGCCGCCTGGAACGTAAACCCCATTCTCGTAAGTGTAGAACGTACCTTTAACACATTTGAAGTGATATTCCTGCATTATTGCTTCAGCTAGTCTTTTGGGTACGAAAGTTTTACTTTTAAAGTACGGTCTATCTTCTTCTATTAGTTCGTCTTTTTTTTTCGGTGCTCCGTTATCTACTTCATGATGCTCTTTAGTCTTTTCAACTAATGAAAGCAATTCTTCTTTAGTTCCTCCGCTCTCAATCCAATCTGTAACATCACCTTTATCCGGTAGACCGTCTAACTTTAATATCTTAATACTCTTTGCTTTGCCTGCTAATGCTGCAGCAATTTTTAATGCGTGCTTCAGCCCCGGCTCGTCATTATCAGGTAGGATCACAACGTTAGCGTTAGTTAGTGCTTCTGTGTAGCTTTTAGACCATTTGCCAGCCCCACCAGCGTTACAAGTCGCCGTTAGACCTAATTTGACTAAATTATCTACGTCTTTTTCACCTTCTGCAATGAATATTAATTCTTTCTTCTCTAATGCCTTAGTGATGCCCGGCAGTTTATACAACGGTTTAATAATATCTCTAACATTCCATATATAACCATTGTTCCCGTCCGGTCTACGCTGCATATATTTCTTGTTTGGCTTCTTGATTACCTCGAAGACAAGATCACCTTTTGCATCATGATATTTATAAATATTTTTACTGCTTATGATAGTACTTGTTTTTGTGCTTGTGCTCATATTATCAGCTCCTAGATTTAGGCTGTCATAAACTTCTTCAGGGGTACACCCAGCGAAACAATGAGTTAACACCTTCCCATTTTGGAGGGAAACAGAGAGCGACTGTCTGCCGCTCTTAGCCCCGTCCCTGTGTGCTGGACAAAGTGCCATATACTTATTAGATCCTATTTCTTTAATTCCCGACAATCTTTCTAAAATGTCTTGTATTCTTGGTACTATAGTGCTATAATTAGTGAAAGATGTTTTTTTCAATTTTAATCAGCGCCTTCCTCTAAAGCTGCAACTTTAATTGAAGGTCCTTTTCTTATGCCTACTTCTTGCCAATAGAGCACCCTTTGTAGTCGCTCATTCAACCAAACGTCACTACTTAAAGCCCCGCAATCAGTTAGTACTTCAAAACCACTCGCTCCATCAAATAACGCTCTTTTAAGCAATGTTCTTTCATCACGTAGTTCTGTTTTAGTCATCTCGACCAGGTCGAAATAATTCGCTTTTTTCCAGTCCGCCTTACTGTCATTAAGATTCGGGAAATCATAATAATTCTTCAAATTAACACCTTCTTTTCTTCCAATAATTGACTTACCCTTACGAAGCGATCATAAAGCCACATTGTCTTCTCAACTTGCCCCTCGGAAGTTGACACGTTTTTATTTTGTTTTAATGGTGTTAGTTCCAAAGAAACCAGTTCTAACTTAATTTTTGTGGATTCGTTCAGTAGTTGCAATAAATTTAAGTCTTTTAAATCCTCGTTGTCAGCGATTAGCATGTCTTCGTAAGAATAATACCTATCTGGATATTGATATCCTCTATACATTTAGAGCATCTCCCTTCACTGCTGCTTCATTGAGCCATTTGTAGAATGCTTCTTTTGGTATAATTATTCTGTTGCCTATTCTGATACTTGGGAAATCTTTTCTTTTTGTTAATTCGTATGCGGTTATTAGCCCAATTCCTAACTCTTTTGCCATCTCTTTGACTTTCATCGTGCTGTCACTTCCTGCAAATGCGGTTTGAGTATTGTATTGATATTTCTTTTTCATTTCCATTTTGCTAACCTCCATGTTTTTTTTATTTTTTTTTATATATTAGACAAGAATATCTCTTCGCATGCTTCCCCGACTTTGCAACCTTGGCACGCTCTTTTTCCTGTTTTGCTCCCTTATTAAATTGTCGTTTTTCTATCACCCTTTAAAATTTATTTAATTTCTACTTGCAATTTGCTTGTTTTTATTATATACTGCACAAAAGAGGTTAAATTGTACCCTTTAAAAGTTTTTAAAAAGTTCATGGAGGCGATTCCTATCACAACTCACGAAGAGAAACAGAGGGAGAAATTCATAAAACGAATCGAAGGAAAGATTAGAAAAACTAAAAAAGAAGCAATCAAATCAAAGGGTTTTCAAATTCCCGAACAGCTTTGGGAAAGTGTCAAAGAAAGCGTACGCAAAAAATATGGGGACATTGAGGACTATTACGAACCTGACGGGGAAGGGGAAGAAGAAGAAGAGTATATGATAAATTACCGCCAAGAAATGGAATCCCAACTTAAAGGTTACAGCATTTCACGTTTTCAACTTGCCGTAGACTTATTAGCACGCAAGCCTACAACTAGTCAACAATCTCTTTCTAAAAGAACTAACAAGAAATATGGTAGACCATTTGAAAAACGCGCATACTTGCTTTCGTTTATCGTTAAAAAAAAAGAAAAGCTTTCGGATAGAATCAACTGGTTTGAAATGGCTGAAATGTGGAACGAAAAACACCCACATGACACATACACTAAAGAAACTTTAAAACAGAACTACAAGCGTGCTCTAGGGGACGAAGACGTATCAGCCCGTGTTGCGGCAGATCTCTTAGTAGAAAGTGGATTTCTAGAGAAAATGGAAAAAGTACAAGAAACCCTAAGGCAGCTACCTGAAAAAATAAAAAAAGGAATGGAAAACTTTTCGGCGGAAATGAAGAGAATGGCTGAAGAAAATCCCGAAATAAAAACGCTTAAGGATTACAAGGAGTTTCGAAATAAAGGGCAGTCGTAAGCTTTAAAAAAAGGAGAGATTACAAATGGCAAAAAAAAGAGGAAACAACGAAGGAAGTATTTCTAAAAGGAAGGACGGACGTTGGAGAGCTGACATTTCATTGGGCAACAATCCTGCAACTGGCAAGCCGATTCGTAAGACATTCTATGCAAAAACTCGCAAAGAGGTAGCTGACAAATTAAAACAAGCAATTAAGGATCACGAGCAAGGTCGTAATATTTCTACTGACAATCAAACCGTAGCCGATTGGTTCACTAAATGGGTGGAGATATACGCTAAACCGCGCGTGAGACAGACTACGTATGAATCTTACGAGTGTAATATAAGAATTCACATCATACCAGCGTTAGGCGCTATTAAACTAAAAGACCTAAGACCTGAACACCTGCAGAACCTCTACACTGAAAAGTTAGAAAATGGAAGAGTTGACGGTAAGGGTGGGCTCTCCTCAACATCTGTTAGATACATTCACAAATTAATTAAACAAGGATTGAACCAGGCCCTACTAGATCAAATTGTATTTAGGAATATTGCAGCTAATGTTAGTGCTCCTAAAAAAAGCAGACACGAAATTACCTTATTTTCTGTAGAGCAAATGAATCAGTTATTGCATCAAGCAAAAGGATCGAGGATCTTTACCGCACTACTTGTAGAATGGGCTACAGGCTTGCGTAGAGGTGAATTGCTAGGCTTAAGATGGCAAGACGTAGACCTAACTAAGGGAATCGTAAGCGTTAGACAATCATTAATTAATACGCGCCTAAAAGGTTTGATTTACGAAGAACCCAAGACAGCTAAATCGAAGAGACCAATTCCACTGCCAAAAGAAGTAGCCTTACAACTAAGAATTCATAAGAAACAGCAACTAGAAGAAGTTTTAATGTTTGGCGCTGACTATTTTAAAAATGATCTTGTTTTTTGCAATCCAGACGATAGACCTTACGACCCGAAATGGTTTGTTACTCTTTTTAAGAGAATCCTCGAAGAAGCTGGCTTGCCCGATAATTCTTTTCGCAATATGAGGCATTCACATGCGACTATGCTTCTATTGTTAAATGAGCACCCTAAAGTAGTTTCTGAAAGATTAGGACATTCAACAATTGCTATGACTTTAGACACGTATTCACACGTTATCCCAGGCATGCAAGAAAGAGCTTCAGAGAAATTAAGCGGAGTTTTAGACCTAAAAAAAGAGCCTTCCCGTTAAGGAAAGCCAAAGCTAATATCTCTATCTCTATCTCTACCTATAATATCCACCAGGGGAACTAGTGGGTATTTCTTTTTGTTTACATCTAATTTAATCTATTGCGGTAAAATTGCGGTACTTTTTGATTTTTAATGCACCTGCAAGAATTTAACAACCTCTCAAACCCTTGCAGATACACTGTTCTAGTGGCACGCCCTAAGGGAGTCGAACCCCTAACCTCCTGATCCGTAGTCAAGCACTCTATCCAATTGAGCCAAGGGCGCATATATGTTTATCTCAAAATACCTATTACTAAAAATCATAAAAAAAATTGGAGGCGACACCCAGATTTGAACTGGGGATAGAGGTTTTGCAGACCTCTGCCTTACCACTTGGCTATGCCGCCTTGAAAGTATATTATATTAAATTTTCTTATACAAATAATTTTAAAGTAATTTCAAATAAAAAAATGGTGATCCATCCGCGACTCGAACGCGGGACACCCTGATTAAAAGTCAGGTGCTCTACCAACTGAGCTAATGGACCAAACAAATGGCTGGGATAGTAGGACTCGAACCTACGGATGACGGAGTCAAAGTCCGTTGCCTTACCGACTTGGCTATATCCCAAGAAGTAAATATGGGGTGGATGATGGGGATCGAACCCACGCATGCAGGAACCACAATCCTGTGTCTTAACCACTTGACTACACCCACCATATTTTTGGAGCGGAAGACGGGAGTCGAACCCGCGACCCTCGCCTTGGCAAGGCGATGCTCTACCACTGAGCCACTTCCGCATGACCTAAATTATCATCGTGCCTATCTTTTAAAAACCAATGTGGTGCGGGTGGAGGGACTTGAACCCCCACGGTCGCCCGCTAGATCCTAAGTCTAGTGCGTCTGCCAATTCCGCCACACCCGCAAGTTCATTTGACTGCAAAAGTAGAGAACCAAAATCTCTGATTTTGCGTGAATCACTTTGTTGGTTCATCTAGATAGTTATGCAACTTCTTCGTTGCGTCCTCATCCTCTCTCGTTTGCGTACTTAGGTACGCGTCACTCGGTTGTCTTCGGCTGCGCCTCGAATTTACAAAACTCTCTTTGTAAAACTAATTAGCATTTTAAAATATTAAATACAATGGAGCTGATGATGGGACTCGAACCCGCAACCTGCTGATTACAAGTCAGCTGCTCTTCCAGTTGAGCTACATCAGCGCATAATCCAACTAAACAATTATATATTGCTATTAAGTTTAAAAGTGGTGGGCGCAACAGGGCTCGAACCTGTGACCCCCTGCTTGTAAGGCAGGTGCTCTCCCAGCTGAGCTATGCGCCCACTTTTTTGACTTCATATAAA
>NVVX01000009.1 GCA_002733545.1 Alkaliphilus sp. | reverse complement strand
TTCTGACTTGTTTTAGAGATATTTATGTCCCCCATATTTAACTGGTCCACTGAGACTGTCCCTGTGGTCACGCCCGTGGTCCTTAGTCTGGATCGATTTGCATAAAAAAGGAAAAACAGGCCAGGAGAACCGTCCCCTTGGTTTATACAAGATACTAGAATGCTATCGAAGGAGCGATATGAATGCTTACTACTGAGGATATTCGCGAGTCTATATTAGATTTAGTTGAAGAATATAACGTTAAAAAAATCTCTATTTTTGGATCATATGCAGATGGTACAGCAACAGAAACTAGTGATGTTGACATATTAGTTGAGTTCTTAACTAAAAATATCTCCTTRTTTAAACTATACGAGTTTCAAGAAGAAATTGCGGGCAGATTAAATACTGACGTAGATTTAGTTCATGCCCCTATCCCTGAAGGGTCGATTATCGAAATTAATAAGGTGGTTAGCTTATATGAACAATAGAGATTATCGTATATTGATAAAGATTGTAAATGAAATAAATGTTATCAACACTCTAATTCATGATTATGACTTAGAAAAATTTATGAGCGATGAAAGAACGAAACGTGCAGTTGCAATGACTTTAATCAATGTCGGTGAACTGGTGAAAAACTTAACTTTAGAATTAAGGCAGACATACCCAAACATCCCGTGGAAAGCAATTTCCGGAATGCGAGACCTTGCGGCGCACAAATATCAAACATTAAATATGGGGAATGTTTGGATTACCGTAACAAACGATATTCCTGAGTTGAAATGCAAATTAGAATTAATACTGCACAAATCTTATCCTCAATAGGGAAATGTTTTCTGTAGGTAGTATAAGTGGTGCAGAAGAACTGTCTCCTTTCACCTATATCCCATCAATTTTTTTTACGTCTGGTAGTAGTCCAATAAATCTAGCAAGTGACACTAGAGTCATAATTACGCCTGCAATTAGTTGGGTAAATGCAAAAGCTGAGAGAATGTTAATATATGTGCCTCCCATAATTAGGTTTGTATTAAATGTGGCAAAGMATAGTACGCTTAGCATTATATAGTGAAACCACGATTCTACAATTGCTTCTCCGCTTAGTCTAAACAGTGCCATGTATATTGCAGTATACCAAAATATTATTTCAGAGTAGTTGTGAAATAGCAGTACTACTAGTCTAGTTGGTGATTTTATGTAATAGTCTTTGCCTTTTAGCTGAGCCTGTATGGGTGAAAGAGCAAAACATTAATTTGATATATTATTATTTCAAAAACTCTTAACATTCCATATCCTATTATCAGTGCAGAAACTGCTATGCTTATACCACTATATGCTGCTATAGATGCTGTAATTGAAACAATTAAGTTTGAAAATACCCATATTTCCACAAATCTATAACTTAGATTTTTATCCGTCAATTTTTTCTTTACTACACGAATTAAAGCGAAAATAGATATGTATTCTAGTAGCTCGAATACATTGTTCCAAAACGGTAGGATAAAGCCGGTGCTTTCTTTGGCTTTCTTTTTATATTTTTTAACTATATTTCTACTCAATTTTTAGCCTCCTATCTCTGTATTGGCAGAGCTTTTTAAAGTAAATAAAGGGAAAAACAAACCTCACGAACCGTCCCTTTGGTTTGCTTGGTTTGTTGCTCACTAATCCTTGTGATTACATCGGTACTCTACRCTATTTTCATAAAGAACTTCTGGATCAATATCGGCTTTATTAATCCACTCGATACTGTCAAAACTAACTCTAACTGTTTTAAACAGCTTCTTTTCTTTTAACTCAATGAATACACCTTTATCGAGATACGGTTTCATATCAAAGGTTCTTTTTTCTCCATTTTCAAAAGTTAAAAGCAATTTATAATCTTCTAATGGTTTTACATCCACCACGACTAGGTACATAATCCAACACCTCCTATTTCAATGGCTCTATTTTAAATGGCAATTCACTATTCATTGCAATAGTCCAATTCGCAAGTAGTTCCTCTTTTCTTAACTCCGCCCACGCCAAAACCAGTTTGAGCTGCTTTTTCGGAAGGTTTCCTTCCTTGCTTTCACACGTATTTATATCTATCACTGCTCTATATTCCTGATAATACGCATGAAAATGTGGTGGATTATGCTCTTTAGGAGCACAGTACATCCTAATTATTATCCCGTAAAACATACTTATTGTTGGCATTTAATCACCCCTGCTCCACTCAGTTTATACTATATTTATTCTATTATATCACGAGTTTGTTATCACTCAAACAAAAAAACTCCTCAGATTCCAACCTTTCTCACTAGATATTACGATGTGACACAGCACGATTGATTGTCATACTAATTATGCTGTGATAAAGCTAAAGCAATAAAAAAGGCGTTTAGGGGAATATGCTATAAATGGAAACTGGTCCAAGAGTGAAGGAGACAAGCGAAACGTCCCCAATATCCCCGGTTTGTGTTGACAATGTACGTGCATTGTGATACGATGAGCATGATAAAGAGGGAGGCAACGAATATGGCTAAAACTGCTAAACTGAATATTAGGATAGATCCAGATACAAAACAAGCTGCTGAAAAACTGTTTTCTAATTTCGGCATTACAATTACAGATGCCGTAAATATGTTTTTGCATCAAGCACTATTAACAGGAGGATTGCCGTTCCCAGTGAAAATTCCACAACCCAATATTGATACCATAATTGCTATGCAAGAAGTTGAAACTATGAGTAGCTCAAAAGCCTCTTCATCTACTCAAAGCGTAGATGACTTTTTCAAGGAAATAAATGTAGATGAGAAGGATTAGTTATACAAGCCAGTTTAAAAAAGATATCAAACTTGCCGCAAAGCGTGGCTACAATATGACTTATTTGTATTCGGTTATGAAATCATTAGAAAATGAAGAAAATTTAGATGTCAAGTATAAAGAACATCGTCTGCAAGGTAACTACAAAAGTTATTTTGAGTGCCATATTAAGCCAGACTGGCTATTAATCTATAGAACTGATGGCCAAGACTTATATTTCGTAAGAACAGGAACTCATTCTGACTTGTTTTAGAGATATTTATGTCCCCCATATTTAACTGGTCCACTGAGACTGTCCCTGTGGTCACGCCCGTGGTCCTTAGTCTGAATCGATTTGCATAAAAAAGGAAAAACAGGCCAGGAGAACCGTCCCCTTGGTTTCCCCCTTGGTTTCGGTTTCCTGTTGTACCTGTAAACCAACAAAAATAAACCAACCACGCGAGCTATCTCGTGGTTGATTTATACCGGCATAATTTTTTATTGCTTTCTAACTGCTAACCACTATACTACCTGCTATAACTATCTTAGTAATTGTAGTATACCTTGTGGTGCTTGATTAGCTTGTGCTAACATTGCTGTTGCAGCTTGTTGTAATATATTTTGTTTAGTGAAGTTCATCATTTCTTTTGCCATGTCTACGTCTCTTATTCTTGATTCTGCTGCTTGTAAGTTCTCTGAAGACGTGTCTAAGTTTTTAATTGTGTGTTCTAGCCTATTTTGTATTGAACCTAAGTTTGCTCTTTCGGTAGATACTGAAGTTAAAGCAGTACTTATTGTGCTAATTGCAGTATCAGCTGCAGCTTGTGATGAGATGTCTATACCAGTAGTAGCTACTGCTTCTGCTAACAAAGTACCATCAGCATTAAATGTTGCTGCTGTTCCTGCTGTTACTGCTAAAGTAATTGTATTAGTTTGTGCATCCGCTAATGCTCCGTCTAAAACAAGTTCAAATCCTGCATAGTCACCAGTTCCAGAGACTGCAGTAGCATCAATTGCTAATCCTGTTATAACTGAGTCAGTTCTTATTGTATCTGATAAAGTTATGGTAAATGATTGGTCTGTACCGGAAGTTGTAGTTTCATTAAGCCCTAAGTGAGCCGCCGTAGCGTCTGTTGAAGTAGCATCAATAGTAATGTTTGATGATGTTCCAGCAGTGGTGGAGGTAAGTACTAATGATCCACCAACATCAGTAGCAATTGTGGCTCCTGCGCCAGTATTAATGTTAGTGATTATAGTTGCTAAAGTCTCAGTATCTAAAACAGCAACAGTGAAATTAGCAGCGCCATCCACACTAATTACAAGGTCTCCAGCCTCTGCCGGGGTCGCTGCCAGTGGCGTGGTACTTCCTGTAACAGTCGCCGCAGTCGCCGCAACCTCAGCAGTAGTAGCAGTAACAACATTGCCGTCAACTACAGCCGCTGCACTACCAGTTATTTCAGCACTAGTTACATCTCCTGTTCCTGTCACTGTTCCAACAGTACTTGTACCCGCAACACCTAAACTCTGTGAATCCATAGCTACAATACCTAAAGCCATGTTTTGGCTTGAGTTTGCACCTATTTGGAATGTTAATTCTCCACTATTGTTTGCTGCAGTTAGTCCACCATCTAGTAGTGTTCTTTCATTAAATTCTGTGTTATTAGATATTCTTGTTACTTCTGTTGCTAGCTGATCCATTTCGTTTTGAATCGCTGTACGGTCAGCACCAACGTTCGTATCATTTGAAGATTGCACTGCTAATTCTCTCATTCTTTGAAGAATTGCTTGTGTTTCACTTAAAGCACCTTCAGCAGTTTGCACTAAAGATATACCATCTTGCGCATTTCTTGATGCTTGGTTAAGTCCTCTAATTTGTCCTCTCATTTTTTCCGAGATAGATAAACCAGCTGCATCGTCTCCTGCTCTGTTGATTCTAAAGCCTGAAGATAGTTTTTCCATTGATTTTGCGCCTGATGCGTTTGTCATACCCAATTGACGATGTGTGTTCATTGCTAGTAAATTGTTATTAATTCTCATTGATTATTCCTCCTTGAATTTTTGTTGCCTTTAGCATCCTTGCTATTGGCTTTATTTAGACGAACATTCTTTCTATTGCCGGCACTATAGATTAAATGTTTGTTGTCTACAAGTATTATCGGTAGATTTTGTTGGGACTTTAGTTTTTTTTATTTATAGAAATCATATACGGGGTTAGCGCCAGACATGGGGGACGGGTACCTCGTCTTCTTTTGGTTGCTTGGGTAGAAGACAAGTTATCCGTCCCCATGTCTGACCATGATCTCCGTTCGTGGTTGATTACTTCTTCCTAAACAAATTTTTAAGTTTATCTTGCGCTAAATTTTGCTTTGATACTACTGCTTCTTTATTTTGATTTTCTATTTCTATGTAAATTTCTTTTCTATATATTTCAATTTCTTTTGGGGCATTAATGCCTATTCTTACTTTGCCATCTTCTAAAGCTAATACTACTACTTCAATATTTCCATCTATGATTATGCTTTCGTCTTTTTTTCTGGTTAGAACTAACATATTGTTCCTCCGTTCTTGTGGCGAAGCACCGCCAGACATGGGGACAGGTACCTCGTCTGATTCTCTTTTTCTGTGTTCAATCAGACAAGTTACCAGTCCCCATGTCTGACTCTCATATGTTTAACTTAGCCTGTTTTTTCTATTTCATCAATTATTCGGTGTTTTGTATTATACCCGCTTTTTTCTAATACAATCTGTTTTGCTAGTTTTTCTTTTGTATTTATTAGAATTGGCGCCATTAAGTTAGCGGTCATTTCGTTTATGTCTTCTGGTACTACAACTATGACGAATAATGCTAATTCTTTTTCGTCTTTTATTTTTAACACTTCTTTTGTGTAGTCGAATATTTCAAATTCGTAGTCTTTTTTAAACATAAAAGGATTAACTACTACGAATGCTATTTCTTCTTCTTTAGTTGATTGTAGCCAATGAAATGGTATTTCTTTGTCTGGATTTTCTATGAATAAAAATTCTTTTAGGTCTTCAAATCCTGGTAGTCCGTCTGGAAATTTTATAATTTCGTCTTTTTGCACTTCTATTTCACCGAAGTATTTGGTTTCTAGTTTCATTTTGGTTTCCTCCTAGGTTCTGTTAACAAAAGACATGTGGACGGATGGGAACACAAGGGGACGGTTCTTCTGTGTTTCTATTTGTTTTCTGTTCAACACAGAAGAACCGTCCCCTTGTGTTCCTCGTCCCCAGGTCTTCTGCATCCTCGTGTTAACGTAAAAAGTCTATTAGTGATGGTTGTATTATTCTTGCTCCTACTGCTAACGATGCTCTGTATACATTTTGTTCGTTCATTAGTTCCATGGTTACTTCGCCCATGTCGGCGTCTTCTAGTTTTGATTGTAGGCTTCTAAAGTTTAAGTTGTCGTCTGCTATTCTGTTACTAATCATTTCCATTCTGCTTGATTTTGCACCTATTTCTGCTCTTGCAGTTACGTTTACGTTTAGGTATTTATCTATTTCAGTTAGGTGATTGGTTAGTCCTTCGGTATCTCCTGATTCTAGTTTTACTACTATTGCATCTATCATCGCCATTATTCCTGGTGTGTCGGCAACGCTTACATTTTTATCTCCTACTTCTATTGGTGGTGCTGCTACAGTTGCAGGTGCTACTATATCAAAAATCTCAATCCCTAAAGTGTTAATTTCTAGGGTTTCTCCTACTCCTACTTCAACTTGCATTATATCGTCTACTCTACTTGGATCAAATGCATCCCCTAATGGTATATTATAGTTTCCGTCTGCACTAAATAATTCTTGATCAGTTTTTTTTNCCTGAAAATACATATCTTCCAGCATAAGTTGTATTTCCTAGTGTTATGATATGGTCTTTTATCTGTTCTACTTCAGATTTAATCTTTTGTGTTTCCGAGTTTGTTAAAACTCCATTTGATGCTTGAACTGTTAGTTCTCTAAGTCTTTGAAGCGAATCTCCTACATGCGCTACAGCTTGTTCTGTTGTTTCCATCCACGAAAGTGCATCGTCTACATTTCTTTGAAATTGACTAATTTCACTTAAATCTGCTCGTATTTTTAGTATTCTAGAAATAGCTACAGGATCGTCTGATGGTCTATGAACTCTTTTTCCAGTTGCAACTTGCATTTGTCTTTTGTCCATTCTACCAAGATTATGATTTAAGTTTCTCATCATATTTGTAATCATCATTCTATTAGTTACTCTCATCTACCCACCAACCCCATTCTGTTTATAATAATATCTATCATTTCATCCATAGTTGTTATCATTCTTGCCGATGCATTGTATGCGTGTTGAAACTGAATCATTTTTGTCATTTCTTCGTCTAAAGATACTCCTGAAATTGATTGTCTTTGGTTTTCTACTTGATCCGTTAGAACATTTTGATTAAAAACCATTCTTACTGCTTCTTGTGAGTCTACTCCCAAATTGGATATTAGGGATTTCACAAAGTCTTCTGGTTTACCCTCATTGTACATTCTTTGTACATGTCTTAATTGCGCTAATTCAAGTGCCATAGAGCCATCGCCTGGAAGTAAGTCAGTGGTTACTGATGCACCAATTGCATTTAAGTTTGTGTCAATGTCTAAGGAGATGCTAATGTTTTTTGCGTTAATGCCTCCTAGTTCTGCGACAAAACTGCCATGTGCTTCATCTAAAATATTAGCCCAATCTGCATGATTTGGGTCAGTTGGCAATCCTGCAGGTGTAATAACACCTCCAGTAGTAAAAAATGCTCTACTCTGCGCTCCATCTAAGCCAAAACCTGCAACGTGAATTTTATTAACTTCATTTGCAAACACTCTTGCAAATTCGTTTAGCCTTTCTATGTAATATGGAACTCCTTTGTTATTTCCTGTGTTTCCGTCACGCATATCTATTAAGGCTTTTAATTCGCCTGATATTCCATCTGTATCGAACATAGCCCCGTTAGCCCATCTTATATCGTACATTTCAACTTGATCGTCAAACGTGCTCGCTTTTGTTGTTTCAGTGCTTAAGTGAAATGATTTGTCATGTGAAACTAAAGGCTGTCCATTTATCTGAATTACAAGTTTTTTGCTTGATCTGTCATTATCTTGCCCTCTTGTAACATGGTCATTTATATCTACCATCTCTACAATTTCTACATCTACAATTCTTGAAAGTTGGTCAATTAACAGGTTTCTTTGATCTCTTAAATCGTTCGCATTACTTCCGTCTATTTCTGCTCTAAAAACTTGATCATTCAATATTGAAATTTGATTGGCAATCGCGTTAATTGAGCTGACCGTAATTTCAACGTCAAAATTTAAGTCTTTTGACATTTTCTCTAACTGTCCATACATATGATTTAGCGAATTTGTAAAAGCAATACCTCTTTGCCTAACTAATGCTCTTGTTGTTAAGCTCTCTGGATTTTTGCTTAGTTCTTGAAAAGATGAAAACATTTCATCTAGCACTGTGCTAATTCCCGTTTCTGAGGGCTCATTAAAAATTGCTTCAATAAACTCTAGATTCTTCTGTTTAGAGTCCCAATAACCTTGTGCATTAACTTCACCTCTATACTTAAAATCTAAGAATTCATTTCTGAATTGATTTATTTCAATCGAATCAACACCAGTACCTAGCATTCCTCTGCCACCAAATATTGATATAGGTGTGCTTGATGCCTGAAGTAAGCGTTGGCGTGTAAAACCCTTTGTATTTACGTTAGAAATATTATGTCCTGTAATATCTAATGCTCTTTGTGCAGCAAATAAGCCTGATTTTACTGTGTTAAAGCCTAAAAATGTTGATCTCATTTACTAATCACCTCTGGTTTAATGTTATTAAAAGTGGCAAATCTGTCAGACAAGGGGACAGGGACTTGTCTGCTCTAGGTTGTTCTGCTTAGCAGACAAATCCCTGTCCCCTTGTCTGACAAATGTTACGCCCTTCGTGGCGCACGAACCGTCCCCATGTGTCCTATATACTTGCGTCAAATAAATTTGTTTTCTGTTTTTCTTGACCTGTTGCTCCTTGGTTGTAGTTATTTCCATCGCTTAGGTCAGTTGTTAATAATTCCATGCTAAACTTAATGAAATCCAATCGTTCGTTCATAAGAGCTTCATTAATCTTGTTTATTTCTTTAATTTCTTCTATTGTGTTAAGTATTTGATTTCTCAATCCATTAATAAATTTCTTATCATCTTCACTATCTATCAGAATCAAGCAATCAGTTATAGTTGAAACTTGCCTCACTTCTAATTCTTCGCAAATATTTGCAATTACAGAGCTACGTATTCTCTCATAAGTACCAATTTTAAATATGAACTCTTGCTCTTCTTCAGTTATTTTTTCTAATTCTCTTAATTTTGCTTTTTTTATAATTTCTATTTTTTTTTGCTCTAAAATTAGAACCTCTTCGTACATCCTGCTTTCTTGTAGTAGCGCTTCTTTTAATTGTTTGATTGATTCTATCACTTTTTCACCTCGCGATTAAACTTCTTTGTTCACAAATATTCCTCTTACTATACTCTCTGCAATCTCTCTTCCCGATACGTTATAGCTGCCTTGCTCTAGTCTAGATTTAATTTCATTAACTTTCCCTTCTCTAATATCTGGCAAGTTTTTAAAAGCACTAATAGCAACTTGAAATTCTTTCGCTTTACTTGAAAGTTCAAGTTGGTCTGCTGGTTGATTCCCAGCGTCTACTTTACCTACTTCATTTTTTGCGGATTTTTTATATACCTTCATAGCGTTAGTAACATTTAAACTACTGATTATTTTCATAAAGAAAACACCCCTTTCTCCCGATTCTCTCACTTGTAATATTATCGGCATTAATGAGGTGTTTTTTAACTATATTTATTTACTTATTTATTTGGTTGTTATTCTTCTATTTACCTTATTTTCTTTTTAGTTTATCTGATATATACATTTTTTCTTTTACCTTCGGTTTTTCTTTGATATTATTTATCTTAGGTTTTATGGCAGAGCTAAATTCTTTGCTCATATCAGAAACACATACGTCACAAAATCTCCCAGAACGGAGCGATTTTCCGCATCTTTCACATTCTAGAACAAAGTTTCCTTCTTCAATGATTTCAATTCTGCTTTCTTTAAGGTATCTTAATATCTGTTTCTCATCTACTCCAGTTTCATCTGATACTTCTCTAATAGTTGCGCCTGTATTATCATATAAATAGTCTTTAACTTTCATAAATTCGTCTTCATCATCATTTTTGCATCTTAAACAAACAGGTATTCCTTTATATGCAAATGCTCTTCCACATTTTTTACAGTTTCTTAATTCCATGTAACATACCCCCTAAAATTTTGTCTTAATATATTATACATCCTTGACCTTCACCTTGTCAACTCCTTGCAAAAGCTACTGCAGTTACTTTTGAAGTCCCAGCGTTCAAAAGCACTTCACTGCATTCTTTTATAGTAGCGCCTGTTGTATATATATCGTCAACTAATAGGATATGCTTTCCCTCAATTTGCGTAGATTCTGTAGCCCAAAAGACCCGTTCTACTGCGTTAAGGATGACAGATCTGTTTTTAAACGGTGTTTGTGTAGAGTTCTCAACACTAAAAACTCCTTTTACATTTTCACTTCGCTGCTCTTTAGTTAGCATATGCATGGTTTCAGTTTCTTTTATTCTGCCAAGCACATTAATATCATACTGCACTTTGATATCTTTGCTCAAATATTTAGCTAACAGCTCTGCTTGATTAAAGCCTCTTTTTCTTTTCTTCGCTGCATATAGCGGTACAGGAATAATCACATCAAAAGATAGATTTTCTTTTTCTAAAAAATTCGCCATAATACTTGCCATCTCTCTTGCAATATAAGTCTGTGAATTATACTTGAATTTATAAATCAGCCTTCTAATCGCGTTGTTATATTCAGTTACTGTAAGTACTTTGGTGTAACTTTGTGAATATTCGTTTTCTATATTTAAATTGCTCCAGACGGGCGCAAATTTTATCTTGCTCCTGCAGTATCCGCATATGTTAAAATCTACTTTGTTTTCTAATTCTCCTTCGCAGCAAATACATTTAATATTTGACGGGTATATCATTTCTAGAAACTCGTTTAGGTATACTAATGATTCTGTAATTACCTTCACATCAGGCTCCTAAATATGCTTTCTTAACATCATCGTTTGAAAGGAGTTCTTTTCCTGTTCCTTCAAGCGTTATTTTACCTATTTCGAGTACATAAGCATTGTCAGCTATGCGTAGTGCGGCATTGGCATTTTGTTCAATCAATAGTATTGTTACACCTTGCTTATGAATTTCTTTAATAATCTCAAAAATATTCTTTACAATCAAAGGTGCAAGTCCTAAAGAAGGCTCGTCCATCATCAATAGTTTTGGTCTACTCATTAACGCCCTACTTACAGCAAGCATTTGTTGTTCTCCTCCTGATAAAGTCCCAGCTAATTGCCAATTTCTTTGTTCTAGTATAGGGAAAAACTCTTTCATACGAGTCATATCTTTTTTTATTTCAACCTTATCATCTCTTGCGTATGCTCCTAGCATAAGGTTCTCGTCAACTGTTAAGTCTGAAAAAACTCTTCTTCCTTCTGGCACTAGCACAAGGCCATTTTTTACAATATCCTTTGTTTTCATGTTTGTAATATCTTGCCCATCATATATCACTTTGCCACTTGCACTTTTTACAAGCCCTATAATAGCTCTAAGAGTAGTACTTTTGCCTGCTCCATTGGCACCTACTAATGATACAATTTTATTCTTTGGAATTTCCATATTTATTCCTCTTAAAGCCTTTATTCCACCATAATTAACGCATAAGTTCTCTATTTTAAGCATATCACTCAACTCCTAAATAAGCTTCAATAACTTTTTGATTGTTTTGGATTTCGCCCGGTGTCCCATTTGCAATAGTTACACCGTAATCCAAAACATAAATGCTTTCACATACCCCCATTATTACTTTCATATGATGCTCTATTAAAAGTATTGTTAAGTCAAACTTGTCTCTAATTTCGCGAATAAAAACCATAAGTTCATGCGATTCTTGTGGATTCATACCCGCTGCTGGTTCATCGAGTAATAACAACTGTGGGTCAGTTGCTAACGCTCTGGCTATTTCAAGGCGCCTTTGTTTGCCATATGGCAAGGAGAAAGATTTTTCGTCTTTAACATCTTCTAGCCCTAACTCCCTCAGTAAATTTATTGATTTTTCTTTAATAGCTTTTTCTTTTCTTACATAGTCTGGTGTTCTAATTATCGATGAGAACACATTTGATTTTAACCTCATATGATTTGCAATTAACACATTATCTAATACTGATAACTCCTTAAACAGTCTAATGTTTTGGAATGTTCTTGCAATCCCTCTTTCTGTAATTTTATGCGGTTTCATGCCTGTTACTTTATTCTCGCCAAAAACTACATTTCCCTCAGTAGGTTTGTATACTCCAGTGATCATATTAAAAGCTGTAGTTTTCCCAGCTCCATTTGGGCCAATCAACCCTATAATTTGGCCCTTTTCTATTTTAATATTTAAGTTTGATACAGCTACTAAGCCACCAAACTTTTTAGTAAGATTTTCGGTTCTAAATATAGTCATTTTTCCACATCCCTTTAACTGGATTTGCGTCGAGTTATCTTTTTTGCAATTCTATTTTTAAAATCAAATAATTTTTCCCATGTAATTTCATTACTACCCATAATCCCTCTTTGGTAAAAAAGTATAACTATCAATAGTATTAATGAAAAAACAACCATCCTCAAACCAGGAACTCCTGGTATTCTAATAAACCCTAAATTCATTTCTATATCTAATACTCTTAAATACTCAATCATTACTGTTACAACAACAGCGGATAACACAGTACCAGTTATGCTTCCCATACCACCTAGTACAACAATTAATAATACATTAAAGGTAAATAAGAAACGAAACAATAGCGGATTTATCGCTCCTATTAAACTTCCTAGCAAAGCTCCTCCAACGCCTGCTAAAGCACATCCTATTACAAAAGACATCATTTTATGTTTAAATATGTTAACTCCCATTGCCTCAGCTGCTATCTCATCTTCTCTAATTGCTTTAAATACTTTACCGTAACTACTCTTTATCAACAAAACCATGAACACTACAACTGCTAGAGATACACCCCAAATCCACCAAATATTTGCATTCCCAGGTATCCCTTTTAATCCTAACGCTCCGTTAGTTATAGTCTGCATATTCGTTAATACAATCCTAATTATTTCGCTAAAACCTAAAGTCGCTATCGCGAGATAATCGTCCTTAAGTCTTAATACTGGTGCTCCGATTAAAAACCCAATAGCTCCCGCAACAAGTCCTGCAGCAACTAATGCAATTGGAAATGGCAATTGTATGTTTGCTAGAATTGGAGTTATAGGCTCTAGAAAAAAAGTCATTTCTTTTGTTTCAGGAGACATTGTTAGTAGTGCTCCTGTATACGCACCTATTGCCATAAATCCTGCATGTCCTAGCGAGAATAACCCTGTAAACCCATTTACTAAGTTCAATCCCAACCCAAGAATTACATATATACCTGCAAGATTAAATATACGTAGTCTGTATGGATCTAGAGTCACATTCAATATAAATAATGTTGCAATAAATGCTAGAATCGCAATTATGTTTAGCTTGTTGTTTCTCTTCATTTTTACACCTTCTCCGCAATGTTTTTACCTAACAATCCTGCTGGTTTAAACAATAATATGACTATTAGAAATATAAAAGCAAAAGCATCTCTATATCCTGATAGTTCTGGTAAAAATGCGACAATCATTATTTCACCAAACCCTAATATTAAGCCGCCTAAAACTGCGCCTTTTATGTTTCCTATCCCGCCTATCACTGCTGCAATAAAGCATTTAAGTCCTGGCATTATCCCCATAAAAGGTATCAAAGCAGGAAATCTTAAAGCCCACATTATTCCGCCAACTGCTGCAAGCGAAGACCCAATTGCAAAAGTAAAGGTTATAATTCTATTTACATCTATCCCCATAAGCCGTGCCGCTTCATAATCCTTTGACACAGCTCTCATAGCAGTACCCGTTTTGGTATGATTTACAATATATAGTAAAATCACTAACGCAACCGCCGTGATAACAGGTATAAAAAGAGATACACTAATAATAGAAACCCCGCCAATAACTATTCTTATATCAAAAATATCTGGTCTTGGGAAAGTTACTGGTATTCCTCCAAAAAAAACAATTCCAAGATTAGATATTAAAAATGATGCTGCTATAGCAGAAATCATTATAGAAATCCTTGGAGCGTCACGTAGTGGTTTGTATGCGGCTTTTTCAATTAACATTCCAAATATACATGTCAATATAATGGCTATTATAAAAGCAATATACCATGGCATACCAAAAGTAGTCATTGCAAAAAAAGCCATATAAGAGCCAAACATAAAAACCTCTCCATGAGCAAAGTTTATAAGCCTCAAAATCCCATACACCATTGTATAACCTACTGCAATTAGTGCATATAAACTTCCAAGGGAAATACTATTTACAAGATGTTGCATAAATGTAGTAAAAGTCATTGTTGACACCCACTTATTTGCAAATTTCAGAGAGTGACAAGAGAAAATTTCTTTTAACGGTTTTTTAAAAGACGGCTTTTAAAAGCCGTAAAACTCGCCGTTCTCTTGTCACCCCCTGTTAAGTTTATCTTATCTTTAGGTAGTGCACGGGGACGGTTCTCTTGCACCAAAACCAAAACTCAACATCTGGTGCAAGAGAACCGTCCCCGTGCACCTTTTTTAAATATTTTTCTTAAAATGGGTCTACAATTGTTAAGAACGTAAATTTTCCATTTCTTATCTCTTTAATTACTGCACTCTTAACTGCATCACCATTTTCATCAAATGAAATTGTACCAGCAGCACCTGGGAAAGCGTCTGTAGCTGCTAAGGCATCTCTAATTGCAGTACTATCAGTTGTAGTTCCAGCTCTTGTGATTGCATCTAGTGCAACTAGGTAAGCATCAAATGCCAATGCTGCAACCGCCGCAGGTTCTTCGCCATATTTTTCTCTATAAGCGTTTAGAAATACTTCTGAGTTTTTAGTCATAGGTACTTCTGATGCAAAGAAAGTTGAAAATACTGCTCCTTCTGCTGCTTCACCTGCTATTTCAATTAGTTCTGGAGTCTCCCATGTATCTGCACCAACAAAAGGTAAATCAAGTCCTAGTTCTCTCGCTTGTTTCATGATAAGAGCTGACTCAGTGAAATTACCAGGTGCAAATATAGCTTGCGCATCTGAATTTTTGATTGCAGTCAACTGCGCTGAAAAATCTTGATCTCCTGTTTGATAATTCATAACCATTACTATTGCATCGTCGTCACCAGTTAGTTCTACAAAAGCATCTTTATAAAATTTCGCTAATGCAACAGAATAGTCGTTTCCTATCTCTTGTATTACAGCTACTTTTTTTGCGCCCACTTCTTCATACGTGTATTTTGCCATTACAACACCTTGGAAAGAGTCTATAAATGTTACTCTAAAATAATAGTCTTTTCCAATTGTAACTAATGGATTAGTAGCCGATGTTGCAATGGTAGGTATTCCTGCTTCTTCAATTATTGGTCCAGCAGCTATTGCAAATGTACTACCCCAACAACCTATAATTATCGGAACATTATGATGATCTACTAATCTTCTAACTACGTTAGCCGCTTCAATTGCATCTGATCTGTTATCGTATACAATTAACTCAACTCTTTTTCCTAGTACTTCTGGAAATAATTCTTGTGCTAAATATAGTCCTTTCATTTCAAGCTCCCCACCAGCGGCATTTGCACCAGATAGAGGTTGAAATACACCAATTTTTATTACATTATCATCTTCGGTTGCAGCATCTTCCTTTTGAGCGCAGCCCGTTAAAACTAATGCTCCTATTAACAAAATAACTAACAATAACGCAGCAAATTTTTTCATGTTCTTTCCTCCCACATCTTATTTTTTCACTCTACAAATACTTAATATTCTGCGAACTTTACTAATATCCTGCTAAGGATAAAATATATATATAAAAATAAAAAAATATGAAAAAATGACAAGAACGAATGCGCCCTTATCTTTCCATTGTCATCTGTTATATTGAAAATCAAAAAAACTTTTCAATCTAAAGCCAAGTCCTGAATAACGTTCGGCTTGTCTATTGTTATCTATCATTAGTTTTAGGTATTTTTCTTTACCTACCATAACCACTAACTGTTTTGCCCTCGTTACTGCTGTATATATTAAGTTCCTAGAAAGCAACATAGGAGGACCCCACGTCATTGGAATAATTACGATAGAAAATTCACTTCCTTGGCTTTTATGTACGGTTACGCAGTAAGCTAGCTCTAAATCGTCTAATTTTGAGAACTCATAGTTAACTAGTCTATGCTCGTCAAATAACACTTCCATTTCTTTCGCATGATTGTTTATTGACCTAATGTAGCCTATGTCTCCATTAAAAACTCCTGTACCAGCTTCTTCTTTCTCACTTTCCCACTTTAATGTGTAATTGTTCTTTGTTTGCATTACTTTATCTCCGACTCTGAAAATCTTATCTTTTAGTATTTTTTCATCTTTGCCTTTTTCAGGTGGGTTTAAGCTGTTTTGAAGTTGTTTGTTTAGGTTTATTGTTCCCACTATACCTTTTTTCATAGGTGAGAGCAGTTGAATATCTTGTACTGCATCACTCTTATAATGTTTAGGTAAACGCTCTTTCACTAAATCTATGAGTGTACTCAAAATATCTTCTTGACTATTTCTTACCATAAAGAAAAAATCAGTCCCACTCTTATTTAGTACTGGGTATTCTCCTTTGTTAATGCTATGTGCATTTACTACTATCATACTTTCTCTGGCTTGTCTGAAAATTTCAGTTAATCTTACAATTTTAACTACGTTACTTTCAATGATGTCTTTTAGTACATTCCCTGCACCTACTGATGGTAGCTGATCAGCGTCACCTACTAGTATAAGCCTTGTCCCTAGTTGAATGGCTTTTAGCAAGCTATTCATAAGCAATATATCTACCATTGATACTTCGTCAATAATGATTACGTCTGCTTTTAGTGGATTGTCTTCATTTACTTGAAAAATCATTCCTTCATTTTCATCCGTATACCCTAGCTCTAACAATCTGTGTATAGTTTTCGCTTCTCTTCCTGTAGCTTCTGCCATCCTCTTCGCTGCTCTGCCTGTAGGTGCAGCCAAAATTATTCTTTTATCTTCCTTTTCAAACACTTTTATCAATGAGTTAATAATGGTCGTTTTACCTGTTCCTGGACCTCCAGTAATTACTAGTAATCCATTTTGCATTGCTTCTATTATTGCTTCTTTTTGTTTTGATGCTAATTGTATGTCATTTTCTAAATTTTCGATTGCATCTTCTATGTTAGTATCTAATGATTCAAATTTAACTTGCGCAAGTTCTATAAGCTTATTACATGTATTAGTCTCTGCATAATAGTATGGCATTGAATACACTATTTGCTGATCTTGAAATATTTCAATATGCACTCTTTGTTCTAAAGCCAAGTCATGTATCGCTTCATTAATGTCTAGATCGTCAATTACGCCATTTAATATTTCATATGTCTTTTCGATTAACATTTCCTTCGATGCATATGTGTGCCCTTCGCCATGAAATTTGTTAAGTTGATACTTTATTGCTGCACTTATTCTATATTTTGAATGTTCTGGTATTCCAATAGACATAGCAATACCATCTGCAATTTTAAAACCAATGCCTAAGATTTCATCAGCTAGCCTATATGGATTTTCTTGGATAAGAGCAATTGTTTCTATTCCATATTTCTTATATATTTTAACAGCAAAATTTAACGTAATTCCGTACTTTGAAAGAAAAAGCACAATCTCACTAAGTTCTCTTTGCTCCTGAAATGCTTCAATTATTTTTGTGCCTTTGCTTTTTCCTATGCCAGATACTTCTTGTAATCTTTGAGGTGAATATTTCAAAATATCCATAGTTTCTGCACCGAATTTTTCTACTATTCTCTCTGCCATTTTTTTCCCAATACCATGGATAATTCCTGAAGAAAGATAGCTAATTATTCCTTCTTCTGTTGTTGGCTCGACACTTCTATATTCTTTAACCTCTAACTGATCTCCATAGTTTGAGTGTCTTTTCCATTTCCCTTTTACAGCAACTTTTTCGCCTTCTCTAACTGTTGGCAAACAACCAACTATAGTTACCACTTCTTCGCTACACTCTAGTAGCGCTACAGTATAACCGTTAGAATCATTCTTAAATATAATCTCTGCTAAAATTCCCTCTTTTTCAATCATGTATCTCTCTCCCATGTGTGAAAGTTTTCGCTTAGTTCATTATAGCATATTGGGTTGAGTTGTGAAAATCAAAACAAAAACCATCAAATAAGTATTTCTACTTTTGATGGTTAATATATTAATGTTTTTTCTTGTCAATTCAATCTCTACTCTTCACTAAATCCTTCTTCTCTGAGTATTTCAGCTTTATCTGTTTTCTCCCATGATAAATCAACATCTGTTCTTCCAAAGTGACCATAGGCTGCTATTTGTCTATATATTGGTCTTCTTAAATCTAAATCTCTAATTATTGCAGCTGGTCTTAAGTCGAAGTGTTTATCCACTAACTTAGCTAATTTTTCTTCTGCAATTTTGCCTGTTCCGAATGTTTCAATAAAAATTGATACCGGGTTTGCAACTCCAATTGCATAAGCAATTTCAATTTCGCATCTTTCGGCCAGTCCCGCTGCTACAATGTTTTTAGCTACATATCTTGCAGCATATGATGCTGATCGGTCAACTTTTGTAGGATCTTTCCCTGAAAAACAACCGCCTCCATGTCTTGAATATCCACCATATGTGTCTACAATAATCTTTCGCCCTGTTAAGCCAGAGTCACCTTGTGGTCCTCCAACTACAAATCTTCCGGTCGGATTAATTAAGTATTTTGTATCTGCATCAATCAAATCTCTCGAAATCGTTTTGTTTATTACATGTTGAATGATATCTCTTTTAATTGTATCATGATCAATTTCTGGACTATGTTGTGTTGAAATAACAATTGTGTCTACTCTAACTGGCTTATCTCCATCATATTCAACTGTAACTTGCGTTTTACCATCTGGTCTTAAATACGTCAATGTTCCATTCTTTCTTACGTCAGATAATTTTTTTGCAAGTTTATGAGCCAATAAAATTGGCATAGGCATAAGTTCTGGTGTTTCTGTGCAAGCGTAGCCAAACATTAATCCCTGATCTCCTGCTCCAATATTATCCAATTCTATTTTATCATCTGCTGTCTTGTTTTCAAGCGCTTCATCTACGCCCATTGCAATATCCGGAGATTGTTCATCTATAGCTGTTAATACCGCACAAGTGTCTCCATCAAATCCATATTTYGCTCTGGTGTATCCTATTTCTGCTATTGTTTTTCTCACAATTTTAGGTATGTCGACGTAGCATTTAGTGCTTATTTCACCCATTACTAACACAAGCCCTGTTGTTACAATAGTTTCGCAAGCCACTCTTGCCATTGGGTCATTTTTAAATATTTCATCTAATATCGCATCCGATATCTGGTCGCAAATTTTATCCGGATGTCCTTCTGTAACTGATTCTGATGTAAATAATCTTTTCATGTTCTTACCTCCTAGCCATTTATTGTTTTTCTATTATATCTTAAAGTTTAGCATATGTCATCATACTTTCCATTAATTTTGCTACTTCTATGCGGCTGCTCTCTATTGAATTCTCTTTTACTCCGCAATATATTTTTATTTTAGGTTCGGTACCTGAAGGTCTTAAACATAACCAAGCTTGTCTTTCTAATAAAAACTTAAGCACATTAGATTTCGGAAGTTCAATTAAGCTCTCACAATTTGTCTTGAAACAATATTTTTTCTGCAATAAATAATCTTCAACCTCTAATATTCTTCTGCCACCAAGCTCTTTCGGAGGATTTTTTCTAAATGCTTCTAGTGTGTTTTTTATTCTCTCAATTCCTTCTTTTCCTTCGAGTGTGATTGCTCTTAACCCTTCTAAGTAGTATCCATGTTTCTTATACAGTTTATTTAATGCTCCACGCAGTGTTATCCCTTTTTGGCTGTAGTAAGCTGCCATCTCGCATATAAGTGCAGCAGTAACAACAGCGTCTTTATCTCTTGCATGCGTGCCTATTAAATAACCATAGCTTTCTTCATAACCCAAAATAAATGTGTATTCTTTAGTTTTTTCAAATTCTTTTATTTTTTCTCCGATATACTTAAATCCTGTTAATGTGTTTAAAATACTAACACCGTAATGCTCGGCAATTGCAGTCCCCATTTCGCTCGTTACAATTGTCTTAATTATTGCACTGTTAGGCGGCATTTGCTTTCTTTCTTTTRWTKTCATKAGTRYKTWWKYTKYKRWWRSTWTTSYWGTTTKKKKTMYTKWKWKWRKWKTWKWTTYWSYWTCCTCTTCCTTTACAGCAACCCCAATCCTATCGCAGTCCGGATCGGTCGCAATTATTATATCTGCATTCTCTTTTTTAGCTAATTTAATCGCTAGCATATATGCTTCTTTTTCTTCAGGATTTGGATAGCTTACTGTAGAGAAATTCGGGTCTGGCAATTCTTGTTCTGGTACAACTATTACATTTTCAAAACCTAATTCTTCTAATACTCTACGCACAGATATATTCCCTGTCCCATGTAAGGGCGTGAAAACAACTTTAAATTTGCTTCCAACTCTTTGTATCATTCCTTTTCTAAGCGTTTGAAGCTTAACTGCACCGATAAACTCTTTATCTACTTCCTCACCAATAATCTTTAATAAACCAAGTTCTTTTGCTCTTTTCTCTTCTATAATTTGCACATTTCTTATGTCTTTTATTTTATCAATTTCAGCAATTATTCCGTTTGCATTTTCCGAAGTAGTTTGTGCTCCATCTTCCCAATATACTTTATACCCATTATATTTTGGCGGGTTATGACTTGCAGTAATTACAATTCCGGCAGTTGCACCTAAATGTCTTACAGCAAAAGATAACTCTGGAGTAGGTCTTAAATCATCAAAAATATATGCTTTGATCCCATTAGCTGCTAGTACTAATGCAGTTTCTAAACTGAATTCTTCTGACATATGTCTTGGGTCATATGCAATAACGACTCCCTTTTTTATCGCTTCTTCACCGTATTTTTTTATGTAATTAGCTAAGCCTTGTGTCGTTTTTCTAACGGTATAAATATTCATTCTATTTATTCCCGCTCCTACTATACCTCTAATTCCACCAGTTCCAAATTCAAGATCTTTGTAAAAACGTTCTACGATCTCTGCTTTATCGTCTTTTATTTTTTCTAATTCTAGCTTTGTTGCTTCATCAAAGTAATCATCATTTGTCCAGAACTCAAAATTCTTCATTATATTTGCTTTCATTCATACTTACCACCCTTCTTCTCTCATTCCTTCAGACTCTATACTTTCCGCCAAATCAAGCAAATCAAATATCGGAGTTGTTAGTCAACACAAAAATGAAAGTATTTCTTCGTGAATTATATTTCTCTCTTTTCCAAGTGTGCATCCGTGATAAGAGTTTTCTAACCAAACTAACTTTTTTTGCTTAGAGGAAATATTATTATATATTATTTCAGCACTAATAGGCATTACTGATTTGTCTTTTTTGGGTTGTATAACTAAAACGTCTGAGTCAATTTCAGCTAGTCTTCTTTCGTTTTTTTTCACTGCTTTCATCATACCAGCAACCCCATTTATTGGCACTTTGTCGTATCTGATAATGATTTTTTTTTCATCTTGTTCTGGGTCTTCTGCTTCACCCCATGGTTTATATTTCATGAAATATTTTGCTATCCATGTCCATTTTGCAAGTTTATCAAAAACTCGCATAGGCGCTGCAATAGTAACGATTTTCGCTATGTTATATTTCCGTGCTAGTTGTAGGGTTAGTATTCCTCCCATTGAAAAACCTATTACATAGACTGTTTTATACTTTGCCTTTAACTCTACATATCCTTTTTCAACACTAGCAAACCAATCAGCATAATTTGTTACCCTCATATCTTCAACTGTTGTTCCATGTCCTTTTAGAAGTACTGCTTTTGTTGTAAATCCATTTTCGTATAAAAACTTGCCTAAAGGCAACACATGCGCTGGTGTACCTGTAAAACCATGAACAAGCAAACAAGCCTTTTCTCCACCCTTAAAATAGAACGGTTTTGTATTTTTGTTCATTTTCAAAATATCTCCCCCATTTCTTTTTTTAAAGAGTCAAAAAGTACCGTCCCCAATGACTCACTAACTATCTATTATAGCAAATGTCAACATTGCCGAACACGCTAGTTCACCTTCTACATATGCTCTCGCTTCTGCTTTTCCTATGCCTCTTCTTAGAGTTGTCATTTCAATTTCCAGTTTTAGAATATCTCCTGGAACCACTTGTCTTCTAAATTTGCATTTGTCAATACCAGTAAACACTCCTAGTTTACCCTTGTTTTCATCTAAAGACATACAAGTCACTGCTGCAAGTTGTGCTAGTGCTTCTACTATTAGCACACCTGGCATAATAGGTTTGTCTGGAAAATGCCCCTCGAAAAATGGTTCATTATATGAAACATTCTTTTGCCCTATTGCTCTTTTTCCTGCATCCATTTCAATTATCTTATCAATTAGTAAAAAAGGGTATCTATGTGGAATGATTTCCTTGATGTTGATGTTTAATGCATTCATTTCTTTGCCTTCTTTCAATATAGTATTCGAACTAAGCTATTATTACTTTCTTCGTTTCATTATACTAAAATATGCTATCAGATTCAAGAAAAACAAAAGTGAAAATAGCAAAAGAGCAACTATCATAGTACAGCTACTCTTCCACAAACAATATTTTTTTTACTTCTTTATCTGTTACTCGATCGTCTTCTTTTATTAACTCCCAAACTTCTTTTTCTTCTTTTTTGTCCATATAAAGGATTTCTTCTTTTTTGTTCTTTGTAAACATAAGAAAATCTATAACCTCCCTCGCTCAAATTGTTGAGAATGAACGCTCTTAACAGCTCAAACCGCTGAGAATACGTCAAATTCAAGGCGCACCGAAGATGACTGAGCGCAGCGTACATTAGTACGCAAACGAGGGAAGATGAGGATGCAACGCCGAAGTTGGCATATTCTCAGACGCTCTTAACAGCTCAAACCGCTGAGAATGCGTCAAATTCAAGGCGCACCGAAGATGACTGAGCGAAGCATACTACAGTATGTGAGCGAGGGAAGATGAGGATGCAACGCCGAAGTTGGCGTATTCTCAGCGGTTTGAGAGTTGTTGGTAGAGTTGCTTTGCTAACCCAATACCACCATCAAGTGCCATATCCTCAGTCATCTTTTCATCTTTCATCGATTCAAAAATTTCTCTACCTTGTGATTTTTCCGTAAGCCCTCCACTCCAGACAGATTTTCTCATTTGCTGCAGCATCATGTTCAAAAAAATTGCTTCAAATTGTTTACATGCTTCTAGCAAGTTTTCCGAGTTTTCTATATCAGCTTTTTTTTGCATTTTCATTTCATTTTTTATAAGTGAATGTGGATTGTTAATTTTCATAATGAACTCCTTCTATACTCAATCACCAAAATAACAAGACATAAATAATTGGCAACAGCCCGTTCCCGTGTCAACTCTAAACCGCTGAGAATGCGTCAAATTCAAGGCGCACCGACGATGACTGAGCGAAGCATACTACAGTATGTAAGCGATGGAAGATGAGGATGCAACGCCGAAGTTGGCGTATTCTCAGCGGTTTAGGGACTACCTCTTTAAGTTGTTCGCTATAGACAACATCTCATCACTAGTTTGAATCGCTTTCGAACTTATCTCATATGCTCTTTGTGCCGTAATCATGCGAACCATTTCGTCAACTATTTGCACATTAGAGGTTTCTAGGTATGATTGCATAATAGATGTTGTTCTTGCTTCTTGTTCCATAAAAATCTCTTCTCCTGAAGATACGGTAGCACTAAATAGGTTTTTCCCTCTAGCTTCTAATCCTTCAACATTAATAAAACTAGCCAGTTTAATCGTTGCTAATTCTTCGATTTCTCCATCAGCATTTGTTGCAGAAATGACACCCATTTCTGAAATTCCAAAATTTATCATTCCCTCTTCAAAGATTATTTCATCGTCTTCTTCAGAAAGGACAGTATATCCGCCTGAAGTTACAAGCCGTGTCTCGTCCCCATCTACGCTCAGTTTAAAGTTTCCGTCTCGCGTATACAAAAACTCCCCATTAGGTGCTCGCACTGCAAAAAAACCTTCCCCTTTAATTGCTAGATCAAGTGGGTTGTTAGTTTGTTCTAAACTTCCCATAACAAACTGTCTTGTCGTTGACGATGCCATAACTCCGTGACCAACCTGAAGATTCACTGGCGATCCTTCTCCAGAAGCTAAATTACTCTTTCTCATAGTCGCATAAAGCAAGTCTTTAAACTCTAGTCTCTGTCTTTTAAATGAAGTAGTATTTACATTAGCTAAGTTATTCGAAATAATATCAATATTTAATTGTTGTGCTTTCATTCCTGTTGCTGCAGTCCACAATGCTCTCATTTTTCTACGTCCTCCATATTATCAGGTGACTTCAATTTATATTCTACCTATATCATTAACAGCTTTTTGTAACATCTCATCGTATGCCCTAACTACTTTTTGATTAGATTCAAAAGTCCTATGTATATTTATTAATTCCACCATCTCTTTTATTGTGTTCACATTTGAACTTTCTAAAGCTCCCTGTGTTATGTTTCCAGTAAATTCTCCTAATTGCAATTCTACATTCTCTTCTATTCTGAAATACCCTTCTCCTTGTTTTCTCAAGTCCTGAACATTTTCAATATTAACTATTTCAATTTGATCGATAGCCTCTCCACCAACAATGATACGTCCATCTTCACTTAGTTGAAAATTTGCACCATCACTTATAATCGAACCATATTTTCCTGCTAAAAAATACCCTTCAGTCGTTATTATTTCTGCATTATTGTTCAAGGTGAAATTTCCATTTCTTGTATACATCTCACCATGTGGTGTTAACACTTTAAAGAACCCAGACCCGGTTATTGCAAAATCTAAGCTGTTTCCAGTCTGTTCAATTGTGCCTTGGCTAAAATCCGTAAGGATTCTATTTAGTCTCTGTCCACTATTTATTGTTCCTATAGTATTTCTTGTGCCTCTATTTATTAATGAGCTTATTACTTGCCCATTTGAAACAACTTGACCAGATTCATTAATCTGGAATAGTTCTTCTCCTACAAATACACGTTGACCATTACTATCTAGTACATAGTTGCCAGTTGTAGCATTAACTTCCCTATCTACATTTTTACTAAATGTTTTTAGATATCCATCATCTGCTACTGTAAATCTAATATCTCTGCTGAAACTTTTACCCATAGGACTATCAACAGCAAAAAAACCTATATCCCCGGAAAGGTGAAAAACATTATTCTCCTGTATTATTGTTAAAGGTCTATTAGTAAAAGGCGCTGCCAGTATTTCACCATTAATTTTACTTAACAAAATTTCAGGAAAAGTTTCAGTAATAACCATATTTTTCTTAAAAGAAGTAGTATTTACATTAGCAATATTATTAGTTACAATATCAATTTTTTTTTCTGACGTCTTCATTGCTGAAACAGCAGTATATAGACCTCTTAGCATAAAATCAACTCCAAATCTTCCTTATTCAATAGTATCGACTTCTTTCGTCTTTTACTTTAGGGTTTTACCTGTATTTCAACTTTGGAGTCATTAAATTTTGCTCATATAAATGTAGTGATTCTAAAGCTCTTCCCGTTCCTTCTGCAACACAAGAAATTGCATTGTCAGCCACAAAAACAGGAATTCCTGTTTTTTCTTCTATAAGTTTATTTAGTCCATGCAGTAAAGATCCACCGCCTGTCATTAATATTCCTTGCTCTGCAATATCTGAAGCTAATTCAGGTGGAGTTCTCTCAAGGACACTATGTACAGCATCAGAAATCTTCAAAACGACTTCTTCCAAAGCCCCCAACATTTCCTCACCAGTAATTTTAATGTTAACAGGAAGTCCTGTCACCAAGTTTCTTCCTTTGACATCCATACTTGCGCTCTCTCTCTTATGTGCAGTTCCAATATTAATTTTCATGTTCTCTGCAGTTCTTTCGCCAATCATTATATTATGTTTCTTTCTCATGTAACGAATAATAGCTTCGTCAAATTTGTCTCCCGCTACCTTAATAGACGAATTCACTACAATACCACCTAATGAAATTACAGCAACATCAGTAGTGCCACCACCTATATCTACTATCATATGCCCATTGGGCTTTGCAATATCTAAATTTGCACCAATAGCAGCAGCTATTGGTTCTTCTATAAGATAAGTTGTTCTTGCCCCAGCTTCATTTGTCGCATCGATTACTGCTCTTTTTTCTACTTCAGTCACTCCGCTAGGCACGCAAATAATAACTTTAGGTTTAAAAAACATGCTTTGTCCAATAGTTTTTCTAATAAAATATTTTAGCATTCTTTCTGTTATTTCATAATCTGAAATAACACCGTCCTTTAAAGGTCGTATCGCTACAATATTACCTGGAGTTCGCCCAAGCATTCTTCTTGCTTCTTCACCTACAGCTAATATCTTATCAGTAGCTTTATCTATTGCAACTACAGATGGTTCTTTTATAACAATTCCTTTTCCCTTTACAAAAACTAAAACTGTTGCTGTGCCAAGGTCAATCCCAACGTGTGCACCAAACATGTTTCTCCTCCTTATCATCCTATCAAATGTTATTTAACTTACATACTTCGATATATTAACTTAAATACCTCTATATTTTTTGATTATTTTTCATGTTTTTTTCAACACAAAAAACTCCAGAATTGCACCTGAAGTTTTCAAAGTAATAGTTACTTTCCCATTGACTCATATTTTAGCTTTGTCGCTCTCCCACCGCGTATATGTCTTTCAGCTTTATTTGTATCCATAACATTCTTTACT
Source organism: Alkaliphilus sp. (assembly GCA_002733545.1). Taxonomy (GTDB): domain Bacteria; phylum Bacillota; class Clostridia; order Peptostreptococcales; family NVVX01. Next base: position 54,803 of record NVVX01000009.1, on the reverse strand, counting down.
TTATTTGCCATAAGAGGGTTTATCTTTGGCAATCTTTCTGTTACATCTTTATGAACAGTACTTTTACTTACTCCAAAAATACTTGCTGTTTTTCTAACTGTTGCTCTTTCTTTAACAATAAAACCTGCAATTTCAGTTACCCTGTTCTCTATATAGTCTTTCAAAACCGAAACCCCCTTCAATATAGTGTTATAATCTATAATATGAAGGAAGTTTTAAATTTAGAATTAATTCTTAATGATGATCTGTTACACTTCACAAAATGTGCAATTTAAAACTAAGGATCTACGGCTAAAAACTTCTGTGGGTCTATCATTTTTCCATCTCTTATCACTTTAAAATGTAATAGAGGACCTTCTTTAAATTTGCTTGATGCACTCCTTCCTATCCCGCTTATTATTTGTCCTTTTACTACAATTTCCCCTATTTCTACCATTTCACCTGTGGAAAGATTACTGTATTGCGTTATCAACTCTCCTGAATGCGCTATAGTAATGGTAATCCCCATAATAGTATCGTTTATTATTTCTAAAACTTCGCCTTCTAATGCTGCTCTTACTGGCACTCCTTCTTTGGCATGAATATCTATACCTTTGTGTGTACTCCAATGATCTAACGTTTTATGATATACTAATCTATCATCAGCAAAGCTTAAACCTAGCTGTCCAATCACTGGCATGGCCATAACTCGTACATATTTTTCTTTCATTACAGGCACAGCTTCTTCCTCTTCACGCACCACCTGTTCATCCTCGCTTTTTACGTCTGCCACAGTATTATTTTCTACTGCAGTTAACACTTCGCTAACGTTTTTTTCTTCTACATAGTTTTCACTTTCTTCAATTGTTTCGTTCACAGCTTCATCTGACTTAGCAATCATTATTTTTGCAATTTCCTCATTTAGCATTTCTTCTTCATATGGGGTATCTTCAACTAATCTTACTTCTGGTTGATATTCATCTGCGCCTTCTGAAATGTCTTCAATCTGTAGTGGATTTTCATTATCTTCACTTCCCCACATAGCTGTTATTGCAACAATGATGATGCATAAAAGTAATATCACATAAAACCCTTTTCTATCTAATAAATAATTTGATGTTTTTTTCTCCTCGAATCTTTTGTCGTTCTCATTATCATTTTTATCAAATTTCATCAACTCCACCTCCGTTTATTATTATCACCAATTTAATGAAAATAATACTAGGAGTCAGCTCGGAAAGTCGAAAAGGTGCATGCAGGACTTTTCGAGCAGGCTCCTAAGAAGTGAGCTACTTCTATTTTAATCTGCTTAAAGTAATTCCTTGATAATAGTGTTTCAATATCTGTTTAAAATTACTACCTCTTTCCGCCATGCCATTTGCTCCCCATTGACTCATTCCAACACCATGTCCATGCCCTTTTGTAGTAAACGTTAAATGATTTTTGTCAATTTCAATTACAAAATCTGCCGCCTTCAATTGAAAAATTTTACGGATCTCAGTTCCTTTGAATGTCTGATTTCCAATTTTTATTTCTTGTACGCTCCCGCCTCTACTTCGTTCTATTATCTCAATTTGTGTACCAAGTTTTTTCTCATTTATTTCAAAATTTTTACTATGCGTTTTCATCATGTTAATAAATTCGTTTACAGATAACTTTTTCTCATTTAAAAGCGATGGCGAACGTTCTTCAAAAGGGCTTGGAACGCTTCTTAAGTATGAAACTTTATTCGAAAATACATCCTCAGAGTTCTCTGTTTTGCCACCACTTGTCGAATGGTAAAGTGGTTCTATTGGCTTCATGTTATAAGTCATAATGATTCCACGCGTATTCTTTACTGATTCCTTGATTCTTGGCAAATATATATATATCCATAGTTTCCCATGGATTTTAGCTAGTTCATCATTGGAAAGCCACTCTTGGCAGTGAGCATGATCTGTACAAAGTATTGCTCCACTATGTGCTGGATCTCCTTCTTTTCCATGCATGTTCTTTTTCCAAATAGCATAAGTTCTTGCTGCAACTGCTTGTGCTTTGAGCGCTTCTAATTCAAACGACGCAGGCATTTCAGCTGCAACTACGTTTACAATATAATCTTCAAGATATAAGCTCATAATTTCACTAGTTCTATGATTGTACACTTTAATCATTAAATCGGATTCAATCACTTCTATTTCGGTAGCATCACTATCTTCATTTACGTCGTCTCCCTCTATTCTTACTTCTTCTCTAGTCACAATAATAACAGGCACTAAAACAATGAACACAATAAAGGCGATGACAACAAAAAAAAATTTCCTCATCAAAAACATCTCCTCTTTGCATTGAAGATTTCAATACATTAAGATATATGTTTTGAGTGATAGTTTTAGAACCGCTGTGATTAGTGACAACGAGGAAGTTGGCATATTCTCAGCGATTTGATCTGTATATGTTTGCTCCTAATCTAGCTAGTTTCCCCTCAATGTCTACATATCCCCTGTCAATATGCTCTACATTAGATATTGTAGTCTTGCCCCGCGATGCTAGTCCTGCTAAAATCAATGCTGCTCCTGCTCTTAAGTCAGTAGCATTGACATGTGCACCCATTAGATTTTTTCTTCCTTTTATTATTACGCTCCTTCCCTCGATTTTGATGTTAGCACCAAGCCTTTTTAGCTCCGAAACATGTGCAAATCTATTTTCAAAAACTGTTTCATTTATTACACTAGTTCCTTCAGATACACTCATAAGAGCCATAAATTGAGACTGCATATCTGTAGGAAATCCAGGATATGGTAGTGTTTTTATATCTACTGCTTTTATTTTTTCTTTTGCAATAATACGTATGCCTTCTCCTTCTTCACTAACTTCTACATTGGATTCTTGCAGTTTAGCGATTACTGCTCGCACATGATTCGAATCGACATTATCAACCAACACGTTCCCCCCTGTAATTGCCGCAACTACCATATAAGTTCCTGCTTCAATTCTATCTGGTATTACTGTATGTTTTGTGCCAGATAATTTTGTTACCCCTTCAATTCTGATCTCCCCTGTTCCTGCTCCAACAATTCTTGCTCCCATTTTATTCAAAAAACTAGCAAGGTCTGTTATTTCAGGTTCTTCAGCAGCATTTTGAATAACTGTACTTCCTTCTGCTAATACTGCAGCCATCATAATATTTTCCGTAGCACCAACGCTTGGAAAATCCAAGTATATTTTGCTGCCCTTGAGGCGTTTGGCTTTAGCCTCTATAAATCCATTTCCAATTTCAACTTTAGCACCTAATGCTCTAAAACCTTTCAGGTGCAAGTCTATTGGTCTACTACCGATAGCACATCCTCCGGGCATAGATATTCTTGCTTCTCCCATTCGTGCTAATAACGGTCCCATGACTAAAAAAGATGCTCGCATTTTTCTAATAAGCTCATACGGCGACTCAAAATTATCTATATGTGCAGCATTTACTTCAATTGTTTTTTTTCTATTATTACTAACAACATCCGCTCCTAAACATGTTAATACTTCGCATATTACATCTACATCTCTTAGTTTTGGAATATCTTCTAAAATGCATTTTTCTGTAGACAATAAAGAAGCCGCCAATATCGGTAGAACTGAATTTTTAGCTCCGCTAATTCTAACAGTCCCAACTAATTTGCGCCCCCCATTAATAATAATTCTACTCATTCATCCATCCTCGCTTTCTTTAAAATGAGCCTTCTTTTTTATAACATACACATTAATATGTGTATGTTATAAAAGGTGTTGCTATCCAAATATAAGTTTTATTTTCAAATCCATTATATCTCATCGCTACTTGCAAGTTAATATTAGTTTCGTCAAATTCCACCTTTTCATAAATATATGGGGTGTATAGTGTTGCGCTAGTATACATTTGATTTAACACATTGTCTATCACTGTTGCATCTAGCTCTTTTATCAAGCTTTCAAATATTTTTTGCTTTTCTATTTCTGTAAGTCTTCCGTGATAGGTTCCTACTAAACAAATTGTAGTTTCAATTTCGTCTCCATATTTGATTAGGAGTTCTTCATTTGTTTTTTTGTCTATTTCTATATCTTCATATCTCATATTCTGAGTTCTATCAATAATCACAAATGATTCTTTTTCATCTTCATATTTCGAACTATAGAGTATTATGACTGTAATCTTTCCGCTCTTATCAAAAGAAACAACAGTTATTTGATTATACCCATCCTCTGATATTCTATTTGAATATATCCCTTCTCTTGTGTCACTAAAAGTTTCTTGCATCATAAATGAATCAAAATTTTCTCTACCTTCAATCGTTTTTATTTCGCCTTCTAATTGCAATTTGCTAATTAGCTCATCTTTTTTAATTTCCATTTCAGAAATCTCAAAAAATACATCTTTTAAGTATAAACTGGTATGAATATTAGCTTCAAAAAAGTCAGCATTACTTATTTCAAAAGCGTTTATTAAAGCATGTCGTTTTGTTTCGCATTCTATTTCTTGGTCGTTGAAATACTCCCCTGCTGACGCGTATAAAATACCCAAAGATACTACTAACGTAACTATTACAATTATCATTTTTTTATTTTTCATCTCTACCTCCTACTCCCCTTGTAATTGTTTTTGACATTTCTTTAAAATCACCTCTAAAAACAAATAGACATATTGCGACATGTTTCTAGCTTAACAATTATAAGGAAAAGAGAAGAGCATTATGTCTCACTTAGATGTTAAAGGGGGACAAAAAACATCTAAGCAACGACTCTCTCTTCTCTTGTATTATCATTATTAACAGAATCAAGAGATGCTATGCAAAAAAAAATAAAAAACATCATATTTTTAGATGTTTTTTATTCAAACTTGTAGCTATTTTCTTTTGCGCATGCAACACATTTTGTTCCTAGAATTTTATCTAACAGCGTAATCCTACCAAAGTTTCTAGCATGCTTTACTTTTATTTTTTCTAGTTCTAAAAAACAGTCATTACAGAGTTTTCCTTTTTCAAGTTTAATAAATTTTATTGGTAATTCACCGAACTCCAAATCTACATTCCCCCTATCTACAGCGACAGAGCTAGATATCACAACTCCCATGGCATTATCGCATTGTGCTGGTCTTGAAATAAAATTCTTTTCCATCTCATCGGCTAACTTCATAAATTTGGAAATAGTGTTAATTGACATTCCATTGTTGACAATCAGTTTTTCTGCCATCGCATCTTTTAGTGCTTCTCTCACATAGTGTAGTGAGCATTCGCTACTGCACTGTTTTACAGTCAATCCCAAAATAACTCTTTCTCTAAATTCGCCTAACCACTTCTTTTTCTCACTAGCTTTTATTTCAGGAACCCCACCTATTCCTCGCTCTACTGTTTTTCTTAATTCGTCTTTTTTCATTAAAATCTCACCTCTCGCATTCGCTGCAGCAGCTGCACCACTACCGTGAATCATTGTACGCAATCTTTTGAAACCTCGTCGCGCGCCTACTAATTACTCCGATCAGTCCTTACCAAAAAACTACTCATCATTGCAAGCTATTACTACTTCCTGTATAATATTATATATTACTTAGTTTGACTCGACAACCTATGCAGGAGATATATTTTTTGGAGGTAATTATGAAACATTTTACAATCTACGATAAAATTCTAATATGTACTATTGCTCTAATAAGTATTTCTTCTATGATATTTATACCTTTTCTCTTTCTAGACTCAAGTTCTGATAAATATATCGTTGTCAATATTAGTGGCAACGAAATTCACCGATTCCATCTAGTAGATAAAGAAGAATTGCAATTGCAAGAGTTCAGTTTCGTTATCGATGGTATCAAATACAACGCTATATTAGAAATAAAGGATGGAAAAACAAGGCTTAGAAGGCTACCTGATAATATTGTGCCTCTGTCTATACACTCAGATATGGGATGGATAAGCGAACCTCATCAAATGATTGTTGCTCTTCCTATTAAGTTAGTCATTACTATTGAGGGGACAAGAATAGAGAGTGATATTGATAGTATTTCACATTAACATTCCTCACAATTCTGGAGTTTGACAAGAACACGGCAAACGGAACGTCCCCACGACACCTTTGTTTTCAACTACAGTTCAAACTGCTGAAAATACATCAAATCCAAGGCGAACCAAAAGTGAGCGAGCGCATGTATTTGCATACTTAAGCGAGCGAACTTGCAGGTTTAACGCAGGAGTTGATGTGTTTTCAGCAGTTTGAAGGCAGATGATTAGTCATCTGCCTCTACCTTTTCTACTTTTTTTCAGCTAATTCAATTCTATTAAGCGCTCTTTGAAGTGACATCTCTGCTCTTAATGTATCTACTTCCATTCTTCGCTTTTCTAATCTCTCTTCTGCACGTTTTTTTGCTTCTACAGCGCGCTCTAAGTCAATTTCTTCTTGCCATTCGGCTGCTTCTGTTATCACTACGGTTTTGTCTAAATCAACATGAACAAAGCCGCCAGCTATAGTTGCAAACCTTTTATTTTTACTGTTTATCACTGTAAATTGTCCGATTTTCAGTGGTGCTACTAATGCTATATGGTCATGCAAAATTGCTATATCTCCTTGTGTTGTTCTTATCACAGCTTTTTCTACTTCTTCATCTAAAAAAGCTTTATTTGGCGTGATAACTTGAAGGCGAAATTTTGTAGCCATATAATCACCTACTTCCCTTTTGCTTTTTCTATTACATCGTCAATAGTTCCAGCAAACAAGAATGCCGATTCTGAAATTTCATCATGTTTCCCATCAAGAATTTCTTTAAATCCTCGAATAGTTTCTTTAAGTGGTACATATTTACCAGGCATGCCTGTAAACTGCTCAGCTACAAAGAATGGTTGAGACAAGAAACGTTGTATTTTTCTAGCACGTGTTACGATCAACTTATCTTCGTCTGATAATTCATCCATTCCAAGTATTGCAATAATATCTTGTAACTCTTTGTATCTTTGCAAAACTTCTTGAACTCTTCTTGCAACTTCATAATGCTCTTCACCTACAACTGCTGGATTTAGTATTCTAGAAGTAGAATCTAGTGGATCTACTGCTGGATAAATTCCAAGTTCAGCTATTTGACGAGAAAGAACTGTAGTCGCGTCAAGATGCGCAAATGTAGTCGCTGGCGCTGGATCTGTCAAGTCGTCAGCTGGTACATATACAGCTTGTACTGAAGTTATTGATCCTTTGTTTGTAGACGTAATACGCTCTTGTAGAGCACCCATTTCTGTAGCTAGTGTTGGTTGGTATCCAACCGCACTAGGCATACGTCCTAGCAATGCCGACACTTCACTACCAGCTTGAGTAAATCTAAAGATATTATCAATAAAGAGCAGAACATCTTGTCCTTCTTGATCTCTAAAGTACTCTGCCATAGTCAAACCTGTAAGACCAACTCGCATTCTTGCACCTGGTGGTTCATTCATTTGTCCATAAACTAATGTTGCTTTATCAAGAACTCCTGATTCAGCCATCTCGTGGTAAAGGTCATTTCCTTCTCTTGTTCTTTCTCCTACACCTGCAAACACAGATAGTCCACCATGTTCTTTAGCTACATTATTGATTAGTTCCATAATAATAACTGTTTTTCCTACTCCTGCACCACCAAAGAGTCCAATTTTACCGCCTTTTGAATACGGTGCAATCAAGTCTACAACTTTTATACCTGTTTCTAAAATTTCTGTTGAAGTTTCTTGTTCATCAAACGCTGGTGGTTCTTTATGAATAGGAGAATGTTCTTTAGTAACTATCTCACCTTTTTCATCAATAGGCTCACCGAGTACATTCATTATTCTACCTAGCGTTCCTCTACCTACTGGAACTGTAATAGCCGCACCAGTATCAGTTGCTTTTGCACCTCTAACTAAGCCGTCAGTTGAGCTCATTGATACACATCTTACAACATCTGCTCCAATATGCTGCGCTACTTCTACTGTAAGTGTTCTATCTCCGTCTTTAATTTCAATAGCATTTAATAAATTAGGCATTTTCCCATTTGCAAATTTTATATCTATAACTGGCCCAATAATTTGTACTACTTTGCCGATATTTACTTCAGCCATTAACTTACCTCCTTCGTCTTACTATTTAAGTGCCTCTGCACCACCAACTATTTCTGCAATTTCTTGCGTTATAGATGCTTGTCTTGCTCTATTATATTTAAGCTTTAGTTTGTCTATCATTTCTTCAGCATTGTCAGTTGCACTTTCCATTGCAACTCTTCTTGCTCCCTGCTCACTAGTTGATGATTCAATTAATGCCCCATATATCATACTGTCAATATATTTCGGAACTAAATAGTCGAAAACTTCTTCTGCTGAAGGCTCATATTCCATTCGTTCTTCCCGCTCTTTAGGAACATAGTTCTCCATATCAATAGTAAGCGGCAATATCTTTAAAGCTCTCGGTTTATGTGAAATTGTACTTACAAATTCTGTAGATATTAAAATAACTTCATCTACCGAGTTCTGTTTAAATAGCTCTCTACAAAGAGCTCCAATGGTTTTTGCATTTTCAAAAGTTGGTCTCTCAGAAATGCCTATGTATTCACCGTCAAAATCAGCATCCATTTTTCTAAAAAAATCTCTAGCTTTTTGTCCAACTGTCAACACAGATATGTTTTTCTGACCTGCAATTTCGTTTGCCGCTTTTTTTAGAACATTTGCATTGTATCCACCACATAAACCTCTATCTGCAGCAATTACAATATATAATGTTTTTTTCACTTCCCGCGAATTCAAAAATATATTTTTAATTTCGCCTGAAGAGTCTAATATTTCATTAATAGCATTGTGCATAGCAGTAAAATATGGTTTTGTATCTTGCAGATGTTTTTTAGCTTTTCTAAGCTTAGCTGATGAAACTAATTCCATCGCTTTTGTAATTTGCTTTGTGCTTGTTACACTCTTTATTCTTCTTTTTATATCACGTCCGGCCAACATTTCACCTCCCGGCGGTTTTTATCGACGACTAACAATTAACTGCCTCTTTTTAAAGTATAAGAGCTACTTACGTCGAAATTAAAAATTCTCATATTTTACTTCTCTTGCTTAAATATTGATTTGCATTCATCAATTGCTTTTTTGAGTTTTTCTTCCATTTCGCCTTCTAGCTTTCCAGTTTCAATAATTGATTTTCCAACCTCAGCGTAATTATCTCTTAGGTAATCTAGCATTTCCACTTGGAATTTTTGAACATCTTCTATCTCAATTTCTGCAAAGAATTTATTTGTTACTGCATAAATAATCATAACTTGTTCTTCAACAGCTATAGGTCGGTATTGTGGTTGTTTAAGAATTTCTACGATTCTTTCACCTTGAGCTAATCTCTCTTGTGTTTCTTTATCTAGTTCTGACCCAAACTGTGCAAACGCAGCTAATTCTCTATATTGCGCTAATTCTAGCCTTAATTTTCCTGCAACTTTTTTCATTGCTTTAATCTGAGCATTCCCACCAACACGAGATACAGATATCCCAGCATTTACAGCGGGTCTTACTCCAGAGTAAAATAGTTCTGATTCTAAAAATATTTGCCCATCTGTAATTGATATAACATTTGTTGGAATATATGCAGCAACATCGCCTGCCTGCGTTTCAATAATAGGTAATGCAGTCATAGAACCGCCGCCTAATTTGTCACTAAGCTTTGCCGCTCTTTCAAGCAACCTACTATGTAAGTAGAATACGTCTCCTGGATAAGCTTCACGGCCCGGTGGTCTCCTTAGTAGTAAAGACATTGCTCTATAAGCTACTGCATGTTTAGATAAATCGTCATAAACGATTAGAACATGTTTGCCTTGCTCCATGAATTCTTCGCCCATTGAACAACCAGCATATGGTGCAATATACTGTAGTGGTGCCATTTCACTAGCCGTTGCAGCTACAATAATAGTGTAGTCCATAGCTCCATTTTCTTCTAATGTGTTTTGTATTTGTGCTACTGTTGATTTTTTTTGACCTATTGCAACGTAGATACAAATAACACCCGTTTCTTTTTGGTTGATAATAGTATCAATTGCTAACGCAGTTTTTCCTGTTTGTCTGTCTCCAATTATAAGTTCTCGTTGACCCCTTCCAATTGGAATCATTGAGTCAACAGATTTAATACCTGTTTGAAGTGGCTCGTGTACTGATTTTCTTTGAATAATACCTGGTGCAACTCTTTCTACAGCCCTAAATTTAGTTGTATTTATTGGACCTTTCCCGTCAATAGGTTGTCCTAATGCATTTACAACTCTACCTAAGAGCGCATCACCTACAGGCACTTCAACAATACGTTCTGTACGCTTTACTACGTCGCCCTCTTTAATGTTTTCGTCAGATCCAAGCAACACACAGCCTACATTATCTTCTTCAAGATTCAATGTCATACCATAAACTTCACCTGGAAATTCTAATAGCTCACCAGCCATACATTTTTCTAGTCCATGTATTCTAGCAATACCATCACCTACTTGAATAACTGTTCCTACATCTTTAACTTCTAGTTTGTTCTCATATCTCTTTATTTGCTCTTTAATTATCGAGCTAATCTCCTCAGGTCTGAGATTCATGCCGTATCACCTCATTCTATACAATTATTTGCGTTAATTGCTCTCTTAATGCTACTAAGCGTCTTTTAATGGTTCCATCAATTTCTTTGTCACCCATTTTAATTAAAATTCCGCCTAGTACATCTTTATCAACTTTATTTACTAAGCTAACATTTTTGTTAGTAGTCTTTGAAAGCTTTTCTCTTAACATGTCTAAATCTTTGTCTTTCATAGGCTCTGCCGTTATTGCCACAGCTTCTACCACATTATTTGACTTGTCTACTAATGCTTTATACTCAATTTGAATTCGTTTTATATAGCTTTGCCTTCTTTTGTCTACAAGTACAAATAGAAAATTTAGCAATTTGATATTAACACTTTTTTCATAACATTCCTTCATTAGCTGCTTAATGTCCTCACTTTTCATAAGTGGAGATTTAAATAGTTCTTCTAATTGTGGATTAGCCTCTAGACTATCCGTAATAAATTTTAGTTCTTTTTGAATAGATTCAATCAAATTATTTTCAGTTGCAAGCTCAAATAGCGCCATTGCATATCTATTTGCTACTAATTCTGCCATGACGTCTCGCCTACCTCGTTAATAATTTTATGAATCATTTTTTGATGTGCAGCTTGATCTAGCTCTTTCTCAATAACCTTAGAAGCAATTCCAATCGCTAACACAGACATTTGATCTTTTATAATATTTGTTGTCTTAATTTTTTCTCTTTCAATATCTGCTTGTGCTTTCGCCATTATTTTTTTAGCTTCTTCTTTTGCTACATTAGTTATTTCTTTAGCTCTAAGTTCTGCACGTGTTGTTGCATCTTTAATCATTGCATTTCTTTCATCTCTAATATCTTCTATCTTAGATTGATACTCTGCAATTAGAACTTCAGCATCTTTCTTTTTAGATGCAGCCAATTCAAAAGAATCTGCAATGTCTTTAGTTCGATTATCCATGTGGTCGGTTACACGCTTAAACATGTATTTCTTCATAAGTAGGTAAAAAATCACAAAGTTAACTATAACAAAGAAAAACGTCCAACCGATTTCAACTAAGCCTTGTTGCATTTTTATGCCTCCTTTCAACATTAATTGGTACATATGCCTTTAATAACATAGGCAAAAGATCTGTTCTCTTTAGTACTGGTAATATGCTCAAAGTTTCATCAAAATCATAATTTAAAAATATTTATTGCTTTTGATAAATAAGAATTATCAGTCTTAAAGCAATCCTATTAGTGGGTTAGCAAATAACAGCACTAACGCGATAATAAGCCCATAAATACCTGTTGTCTCAGCTACCGCTGCACCTAGTAACATTGTTCTAACAATATCTCCTTGTGCTTCTGGTTGTCTTCCTACTCCTTCTGCACCTTTTCCTGCTGCATATCCTTGTCCAATTCCAGGTCCAATTCCTGCTATCATTGCAAGTCCTGCTCCTATTGCTGAAGCTGCTAAAATTAATGCTCTACCTGTGATTGCTGGTTCCATTAATAATTCCTCCTTAGAATATTGTTTTTTAATACAATTTTAAAATTCTGTTTTTCATCATTATAGTAGTCTAATTAGTGGGTTTGCAAATATCAGCACAAGCGCAATAATCATTGCATAAATACCTGTTGTTTGTGCTACTGCTTGCCCTAAAAACATTGTTCTTACTATCATAGATTGTAGTTTTGGTCTTTTACCAACCATTTCAGTGCCTTTTCCAGCGGCATATCCTTGTCCAATTCCTGGACCAATTCCTGCCATCATAGAAAGTCCCGCTCCTATTGCCGAGGCGGCAATAACTATAGATGCTCCTTGCAATTCTACTAGCGGATTTGCATAGAGCAAAATCAAGGCTACAACTAGTGATAATATCCCTGATGTTTCTGCTACTGCAGCTCCCAGTAACATAACCATAGTCGCTTGTTTTCCGCTTTTTTGGTTGTAACTTACCGCTTCTGCACCTTTTCCTGCAGCATATCCTTGACCTATTCCAGGACCAATGCCTGCTATCATCGCAAATCCAGCACCTATTGCTGAAGCAGCTAAAATTAATGCTCGCCTTTCAAAAGAAGCTAACCACTCTAGAAAAGTCATAATGAAATTAGTATTTTCCAATCTTTCACCCCCTCAAGCGCTTAAGTTGAACTAAGGGCTTCTTTCATCGCAAGCCCTAATCCATGGCAATGGAAACAAATACCATAGTTAACATAACAAAAATAAATGTCTGCAGAACACCTGCAAAAAGATCGAAATACATATGGAATACAAAAGGAATTCCTGCTTGTAAAACCGGGAAAAATTCTAACCCAATAGCAGCACTTACTCCTCCTAGTCCTGCATATAGCAAAGACATAATTATTAGTCCACCAACCATGTTTCCAAACAAACGAAATCCTAAGGAAATCGGTGTAGATAACTCGCCCATTACATTTAGTGGAAACATAAGTATAAACGGCTCAAAAAAACCTTTTGCATACCCTAGTACTCCTTTGCTTTTAGCACCAAAGAAATGGATCATAAAAAAAGTCATCATTGCAAGTGCAAGTGTTGTGTTCAAGTCGGCAGTAGGCGGCCTAAGACCTATAAGTCCCCAAAGATTTGCTAGTAATAAGAATAAGAATAAGGATCCCATATATGGAGCAAAGCTTTTTTTGTCTTCACCCATAGTCTGAATAGTTAATTTGTTCATAGCATCTACAATAACCTCTACATAGTTTTGTATGCCTTTAGGTAGTTTGTCTAATCGTTTAGTAGCAAATATTGCAAATCCAACTAAAAGAGCCATAACAATCCACATATTGATAATCGTTTCAGTTATAGGTATTCCACCAAATATGGGAATTTCGAACATAATTTTTGGTCCAAACCCTTCCATTACTACTCCTCCCTTCTTTTAAATATATTCACAAAAAACTGTTTACTGTTTAGCAATTCAGTTTTTAATATGACCATTTTAATAGATATCAAAGCAAATATTGTTCCAAGTACATTTATATTCTCAGCTCGAATTGCTACAAACAAAACTACTCCTGTTACAACGTATCGCATAAAATATTTTGAGCTAGCATAAGCTTGAGCTTTATGAGGTGGTAAGTTCACAGCTTTTTTTAATGCAAGATATAATAGTCTAAAGTTTAAAATAGATATTATAGTCCCAAACACCAATCCCATAATAATTGGCATTGGTTCTTTTGTAAAAATAACACTTATTATAGCAGCGGCACTATTTAAAATAAGTACACCAATTATTACATCTATCTGCGTTTTATTTATTGTTTTATTTGTTTTTGCTATTTTCATGTTATTTTCCCTTCTTTGGCGGCATGTCTTTTGTTGCAACCTTAAAAAGATTCATAAATGAAACAACCACTCCTAAAATAATGAAGACAAACAAAAAAATGGGTGAGGTGTTTAATTTATTGTCTATCCATTGACCTGCAAATAAACCAGCGACTATTGGAACCGTCATATGTACTCCTATATATGTAATTAGCGAAAGACTAGAAAGAGTATTGTTTTTCTTCTTCATTTAGTATTCCTCACAAATATTCAAATTGTCTTATTTTGATGAATCATGTCATAATGTGTAGTGCGCGTACATTATATCGATCCCCCCATTTGGTTGAGTTCGATGAAATTTTGTACGCTTCGCGTAGTCATTATAACATAAAATTCACAAAGTCGTCATAACTAATATTTATAATAGTTAAGTATTGCTTCTATTGTTTTCTCACTCGCCGTACCATCACCATAAGGATTAATGGCTCTAGCCATTTGCTTATATCTATTTTCATCACTAATCAATAGTTGTGTTTCATTAATAATGTCTTGCGTTTTCACACCAACAACTTTTACTGTGCCTGCTTCTACCGCTTCTGGCCTTTCAGTTTCTTCTCTTACTACAAGAATTGGTTTTTTAAGAGCAGGCGCTTCTTCTTGTATGCCTCCAGAATCAGTCAATATAAGGTATGCTTTGTTAAGCAAATTAGCAAACGGCTTATAGTCAAGTGGTTCAATAAGATGAATCTTCTTATTGTTACTCAAAATTCTGTGTGCTAAATCTTTAATTCTAGGATTTAGATGCACTGGGTAAATAATTTCTACATCTTCATTGCATTTAACTATTTCATTAACTGCATTAAAAATGTTTTCCATTGGCTGTCCCCAATTTTCGCGGCGATGCACGGTCATTACAATAATTTTTTTATTTACGTAGTCAATTCCATTTAAAATCGGGTTTTCAAAGACGTAGTCTTTTTCAACTGCTTGCAGCAGTGCGTCAATAACAGTATTACCAGTGACAAATATCTTATCCTTAGACACTCCTTCTTTTACAAGATTATTGTAATTTCCTATCGTAGGAGCAAAATGCATACTAGAAAGAGATGATGTAAGTTTTCTATTCATCTCTTCAGGATGTGGCGAATAGATATTTCCGCTTCTAAGACCTGCCTCTACATGTCCCACATCAATTTTTTGATAAAAAGCTGATAATGCCCCCATGAATGTTGTCGTAGTATCTCCATGTACAAGAACAATGTCTGGCTTTTCTTCTTTTAGAACATTTTCAAGCCCTCTTATCACTCTGCTAGATATATCTACTATTGTCTGCCCATGCTTCATGATATTCAAGTCATAGTCTGGGCAAATTCCAAATAGATTCAAAACTGAATCAAGCATTTCTCTATGTTGCGCTGTAACACAAACTATAGATTCAATTCTATCGCTTTCGTGCATTTTATTAATTAGGGGTGCCATTTTGATAGCTTCTGGTCTTGTACCAAAAATAGTCATTACTTTTAACTGTTTCATCGTCTGATATCCTCCAATTACATTAAAATTTATTTATTGTGTTTTGTACCCTCTTAGCCTGTAAAATAAATGTCTCTATTCTTGATTCAATTAACTGCGGAAATGGGTTTCCATCTGTTTCGATAGACAGAAATGGAAGATGCGGATGCTTTTTTAAAACTTCCTTAACCAACTTATTGTTCGGCGACAATTCTTCTTTTCTTTCATCCATTGTTTCGTTAATTACAGCTTCTGCAATTCTATTTGGCATGCAACCAAATGGCCCAATCGAAACGACTCCTGCTACATTATCTACTATGTCATTAATTGCAGTTCCTACAGTAAGTATCGCTTCACCAGACAATCTTGGAGAAATTAAAGTTGATGCAGTTTCAATAATTTTATCCATATTGAGCATATGCATTTCATAAAACTCCGTCTTATTAAAAATTTCTTTTATTTCTTTTTCTAATTGCCTTTTAATTTTTCCTTGCACTTGTGCTTTTAGTTTAATACTGTTAGTAGTCCCTGGCAATAGCTTCTTCTTTAGTAAATAGTCTATATAGTGTATCCACTCAGAAGCTGGTGCCGTTATTGTTATTATATTTTCTTTTGCAAATTTTTCGATGATGCCCTGTCTTGACAAGTCATCTCTTCTTACATAAATCTCACCTATCAAAGCTACTTTCACAGTATCTTTCATCTTTTTCTTTACTTTTATAGAATTTAGTTTTTTAGCTGAATTTAGTAAAACTTTCTTTACTTCTTTCCATTTTAGGTTCTTCATACTTTCTTCAATGTCAATACATACTTCATTATACACTTTAATCGCTTCTTCTTTATCGTCTGCGAGTACAAGTATTGCGCTATAAACTTCTTCAAGCACATCTGCAATTATGGTTGACTTCCATGCTCTCATTAAAAAGCCTAGCCCTAATCCCGCATACCCATTATTTGATGTCAAGGAAAGTACAGCTACATTTTTAATTTTCATCTTTTCAATATAATTTTTCATAAACACATTATACTGACCAAACCTACATGGCCCAGAAGCTTGAGGCATAAAATATACTAACATTTCATCACTGTTTTTCCTATTTTTTAAGTAATTTACAAGTGTTCCTGCTGTTAGAATCAATGGCAGACATTCTTTGCATGAAGATACTCCTTGCCCTAATTTCAAATCTCTTTCAGTTGGAATATCCGCTGCCGTTGCATTAATTCCTGTGTATTTTAGTGATGAGGCTATAAGTCTAACGGACAAATCTCCCATAGATGGGATTAACATATGAACATTTTTATCAGTCAATTTATATTCTTTTCCTTGATTATCTATTATGATTAATTCTTTATTCTTGTAAACTGTTTTTGACATTTCAAATGCCTCTTTAACTACATTATGACTATCTTCACTTTCAATATAGTATTTTACTACATCAATAAATGCCTCTATTCTAGTATCAATACCAGCATCAGCAGTGTGGCTGTCAATTTCTAGTGTAAGAGAAGGCTTTTTCCCCATTATGTCTCTAAAATATCCTAGTATAAATGAATCAGGTCCACAGCTAAAATTAGTGATAAACACACCAAATAATCTAGGATGATTTTTTACAAATGTTGCAGTTTTTAAAATAGATTGTCCCGTTACCCAATACATGTGCTCAACTATTCTTTCTTTTGCCTCAGGTAAAAAATCATGTGGTATCACTTCATATTCTCTCGAAGAAAACTTGCCAGGTATTCCCATGTTGACTTTCTTTACAAAGGCATTATACGATCTGCCAAATAATACTACGCCTATTCTATTAGGGTCTTTTTCTAGTCCTTCTAGAAATCTTTCCCCTATCAATTTACATTCTTCATGAAAACTTTCTTGCGCCTGCACAGCAAGTGTAAAGGCTGCTTCTGACATTTTTTTGTTTAATCCAAGTTGTTTCCCTATATCAATAAATGTATCCTTAACTGAGCTATAATCTCCTCTAAACTCCAGAACAGGACTTATCACTTTTTTATCTTTAGTTTTTCCAAATGCCGTTTTAAGATAGTATGGCTCTGCTTGCACAAGCGGACAAATTGTAATACTTTCTCCATTTTCTTTAGTTGGCATAGATTTTATTTGTGGCAAGAAAAGTACGTCATGCTCTTTTCTAAGTAGATTTGCTAGTACACCGTGTGAGACCTCAACCGGATAGCAAAAAGCTGCACCTTTTTCTTCAATTCCCTGCTTATCTATCTCTTCCGCTATTACTACTTCATGTCCAAGTGCCGTAAAAAAGTTGTAGTAAAGTGGAAACAATGTGTTCGTCATTAATGAGGTGTTTATTGCGATCTTTCTCCTCATTAATTTCTGTTTGTATTTCGATAAATTCTCTTTTGCTATAATTTCTAGCTCTTTAGATTTATCTATACTGTATTTCCCATATATTAATCGTTCTCTAAGTGCTACAAGATTTAATTTGTTAGTGTTAGTGTATTTTTTATCGCTTCTTAAATTATAGTACTTATTACATGCTCCACCAAATGCATAAGTTCTTCCATCTATAATAATCCTACTAATACTACATTTGCTATCGCATTTTTCTTTCGTCCCCATACAAGTGAATTTCTTTCCAAATATCGCTTCTCTATTTGCTAATGTACTTAAATTAAATTCACTATTTTCTATCAACCCAGTTTTTAGTCTGTCTTCAACAACTAAAGCAACACCAAATGCCCCCATAAGACCAGGCTCAGGAGGTACGACTATTTCTTTTTCAGTTAGTGCCGCCATTGCCATTGGAACAGCCCTATTATAACAGACTCCACCTTGCATAAAAATTTTATTGCCTACCATTCTACTTCCTTTTACTCTATTTACATAATTCATGCAAATGGAATAAACTAAACCTGCTGCTATTCCTTCAATTTCAATTCCTTCTTGTATTGCGTTTTTAATGTCACTACCAATAAACGCTGCACATTGGTCATTAAAATTAGGTGCTTTCTCAGCTAAGAGTGCATAGTCTGCAATATCTTTTGTATCAATATTTAGTGATTCTTTAGCTGCTTCTTCTAAGAAAGATCCTGTCCCAGCAGAACATGCTTCATTCATCGCATAATCTGACGGAACTCCATTTGTTATGTATGTGTATTTTGCATCTTGTCCACCAATTTCAAAAATTGTATCTACTTCTGAATCGTAGTAGACAGCAGCTTTTGCATGTGCAGTAATTTCATTTATTATGCTACTAGTAAGTGCATGTAGCCCCGCAATTTGTCTCCCCGAACCTGTTATTCCTAGCTCATGAATTACGACATCGACCTCTAGCTGATCTTCTAACTCTTGATAGCAATTTCTTGAAGCTCCAATTGGATCGCCATTGGTTCTTAAATAGCTACTTGCAAGTATTGCTTTATCTGACCTTCTTATTAACACAGCCTTAGTAGTTGTAGATCCTACATCCAGCCCAATTATACATTCATCACCTTTGTTTGCTTTTTTACGATTTGATTTATTAAACTTAACTTTGTCTTCAAATTTCTTTAGCGGAGGCAAGAATGAAAATTTGCTTTCTTCTTCACAAAACAAGTTGCTAAAATCAGTAATTTTTTTCGTGTTATTCTCTAAAGCCCATAATCCCGCTCCTAGTGCCTCAAAAACTGCTGCATTTTCTGGGACAATTACATTAGGAATTTTATTTTTTACAAAGTCTGTCACAACGCTATTTTGAGAAACTCCACCTATCAATAATAAATTTTTAGGTTTAGTACTTTTAGTTAGTTCTACTATTTTGCTCGCCATCATTTCGCAAAGACCTGCAACCACTTTTTCTTTAGGTGTTCCTTTATTTAGGGCATGTGTACAATCGCTTTTGCAAAATACTGAACACCTACCTGAAACGCTGTAGTGATTATCAATGTTTGCTATTTCAAGTGCAGCTTCCATGCTTAAGTCCATTCTTTTAATTTGCTGCAAAAAAAACTCTCCTGTACCTGAAGCACACTTGTTTCCTGAATGTATGTTAATTATCTTACCTGTTTTATCTAGCTTATAAGCAATAAAAGTTTCTCCACCCGCACTAATAATTACATCAGCTTGTTCATTTTTATCTTTATAGAAATCATACGCATATTCAAGAGCCTCTAGTTCAGGTATCGAAGACGCATTCATAATGTTTCTTAATTTTTTTCCTGTGATAGCAATTTTATCGACTGATTCAATTAACTCCTTTGTAATAACTTCTGCTATGATCTCCCTTGGTTTACCTTCGTGTGCAATAGATTTTGATACAATTACTTTAATGTCATTATTATTTTTTTCAATCAGGCAAAATCCAATACTTGATGCGCCGATACATAGCCCAACAGATTTACTAACATCTTTCATTTCGCTCACTCCCATATGCTTTTATCTATTCATATATTTTAACCAATTTTAGAGTAAAAGTATACCTTTAACAGCATTCTTTTATCCGATAGTTCTTATTAACAGTTCTATCAATTAAAACACAGCCAAGTTAAAAACTTTGGCTGTATATAATGTTCTATTTGGTCTACTATGCTAAAATTGAAATAATTATTTAGAAAGATGTTTTACTCTTTTTTGGTTTATAACAAATAATACACCTAGTGTTCCAAATGAGATTGCAAATATTATAACCACCAGTGTAACAAATGATATCATTTCTGTAGCTCCAGAAATTAGAACAGCCACTCCACCTAATAAGATGCTGACGCTATATAATACTAGTACCGTTTGTTTTTGAGTAAATCCTAAGTCCAAAAGTTTGTGGTGTAAATGTCCTCTATCTGCCACATGTATAGGTTGTCCATTAATTGATCTTCTAATTATTGCAAATGCTGTATCAAGTACTGGCACACCTAGTACAAGCACAGGAATTATGATAGCTACTGTAGTAGCACTCTTAATAACACCTTCTACAGATATTGCTGCTAATATAAACCCTATAAATAAAGAGCCAGTATCGCCCATGAATATTTTAGCTGGATTAAAATTATAAGGCAAAAATCCAAGCGTTCCACCTGCAAGTGACATTAAAAGAACTGCGACAACAGTTTGACCATTTATAAAAGCAATAATTGACAACGAAATTGAGGCAATAGTTGCAAGTCCAGCTGCTAATCCATCTAATCCGTCCATCAAATTAACTGCATTTGTAATTCCTACAATCCAAAGCAGCGTTACTGGAATACTAAATACTCCTAAATAAATCATCCCTGTAGAAGTAAAAGGGAAAGTAAAAAACTCAATTCTAACACCACTATATATTACAATAACTGCTGCCATTATTTGCACAGCTAATTTATACTTAGCTGAAATTTGTTTAGTATCGTCGACAATTCCACAAACTAAAATAAGCGAACCAGCAATAAATATTCCAATAAACTCTGCACTTAAAGGTGTCCAAATAAGAGCGTTAATCATGAATGCAAAGTAAATAGCCAGACCCCCTAGCCTTGGTATTGGAGTACTATGAATACGTCTTTCGTCCTTAGGCACATCTATAGCACCAATTTTATGTGCTATTTGATTAGCTAAAGGCGTTAGTGTATACGAAACTGCAAGTGCTATAAAAAAACTTATTAGTATTTTTTCCATTATATTCATCTCACCTGCTTTCAATTCTCAATTCCAACTGTTCCATCACTACTCCAGCTTCATTTAATAATTCCTTTGCCAATTCATCAGGATAATCCCCTTTATATACAATTCTCACTATTCTTGCATTTATTAACATTTTTGCACATAGTACACAGGGTTGTGCTGTAACGTATATAACTGAATTTTTAATCTCTATGCCGTGGCATGCAGCTTGAATTATTGCATTTTGCTCGGCATGGGTTCCTCTGCATAGTTCATGCCTTTGTCCCGATGGGATGCATAATTCGTCTCTCAAACAGCCAACTTCACTACAATGCTTTATCCCACTAGGAGCCCCATTGTACCCGGTTGTCAAAAGTCTTTTGTCTTTTACTATAACTGCACCTACTTGCCTTCTTAAACAGGTAGATCTTGTTTTAACTACTTCTGCTACTTGCATATAATACTCGTCCCATGTAGGTCTCAAGCAAAGCTCCCTCCTTACTTACAGTCGTGTTGCATTCGCTTATATAGCTACATCTCTGAATCATTGTATCACAAAAACACTATAAAAATAGCTTGAAATCAAAATTTAATATAAGCAAATATTGGGCGACAGGTGTGTTAGCGGGAACGAATCCGTTTTGTCACTATATCACGCTGACACTTTAACGGGGTGACGGGGGTGACAGTGGGGACGGAGCAGTTTTGTCACCACCCCCGCTGCCACCTTAATTACAATTTGACGCCAAGTTATTTAGTTCCAAATAAGCGGTCTCCAGCATCTCCTAAACCAGGAACAATATATGCATGCTCATCTAATTTTTCATCTATTGATGCTAAATAGATATCTACATCATCATGTGCCTTATGAAATGCCTCTATACCTTCTGGCGAAGCAATAAGGCATACTAGTTGCATATTTACTGCTCCTCTTTCTTTCAAAAAATTTATTGCTGCTATAGCAGATCCACCTGTTGCAAGCATAGGATCTAACACTATTAAATTCCTATCTACTACGTCCTTTGGTAATTTACAATAATATTCTACAGGTAATAAAGTCTCCGGATCCCTATATAATCCGATATGTCCCACTCTAGCAGTTGGTATAAGTTGCAAAATACCTTCTACCATTCCAAGTCCCGCTCGCAGAATTGGTACGAGCCCAACTTTTTTACCGCAGATTACTTTCGATTTGGTTTTACAAATAGGAGTCTCTATCTCTATCTCTTGCAATGGCATGTTTCTTGTCACTTCGTATGCCATCAGCATAGACATTTCCTTTACAATATCTCTAAAATCTTTGGACCCTGTGTTTTTATCCCTAATTAAAGTTAATTTGTGTTGAATTAGCGGGTGATCAATTACTATTACTTTTCCCATTTTTTTATTCCTCCTATTTTTAAGATTTCTCTAGTTTTTCTATATCAGTAATCAAATCAATTCTTCTATTGTGTCTCCCACCTTCAAATTCTGTGTTTATCCAAATGTCAACAATCTCTTCTGCTAACCCTTTTCCTATAACTCTACCTCCAAGCGCCAAAACATTGGTATCATTATGCTGCCTGGTAGCCTTTGCGCTAAAACAGTCAGATACTAAAGCACAACGAATTCCTCGTACTTTATTGGCAGCTATTGAAATACCTACTCCAGTTCCACATATTACAATTCCGCGATCGTGCGTTTTGTTTGCTACAGATTTACTCACATTTAACGCAAAAATTGGATAGTCAGTAGATTCAAGCGAGTCGGTTCCAAAATCATCTACATTATATCCGTGACTTAATAAATAATTTAAGATATGTTCTTTAAGCTCAAATCCTCCATGGTCACTGCCTATTGCTATTTTCATACTATACACTCCCTAGTTCTTCACATAAAATTTTTAAACACTCTTCGATTTCATTTGCTGTCTTTCTATATATATCAATCGATTGTCCAAAAGGATCCAAGATATCGTTTTTAGCAATCAGCGGCGGTTCTTGCTTTGCTATTTGAGGTAGCTTAGTTTCGCAACAGTCAAGACAAGAATCGTCCCCATTTGCTATACTCTTCCTTGTATATTCTTTCAAGGTGTACGTCTTCACTTTGGCTGCTGGCATCATACTTATTACAGCATGTTTATGCGCCAAAGTCATCGTTAATATCAAGTCTGATGCTAATACCATTTTTTCTGTCAGTACGGTAGCAGTATGATTTAGCAAACAAATTTCTTTTTCCTTCATAACTTCTATAGACTTACTAGCTGCACTACTCCCGTTAACTGCTGAAATTCCTGCTGAAATAATCTTTAGATCATTAACAGATCTACATAGATTTTTCAATATTCCCTCTGCCATGCTACTTCTACAAGTGTTCCCTGTGCATACCAATAATATTGTTTTCATCTTATCAGTCCTTTGCTTCTTGGCGATAGTGAAGATAGTTACCTCGTGACAAAACTGCTCCGTCCCCATTGTCGCTCCTATTTTAGCAAACAGGGACGGTTCTTGCTTTGCTTTTTAAGTTAGTTGACATTTGACACTTCTACTATATTATATCCTGCTGCTTTAATCAACCTATTCATTATGGCTTGCCCCAATTCTGTTTCTTCAACTGCTTCAGTCAGTATTATGTCTACTTCTTCGTCATCAAACTCTCTTAAAATACGAAAAATATTTGCCGCAATAGTTTTATATTCTCCTCTAACACCCATGGATTTCACACTGGCAAGAGGGTGCGGTTCTTGCTTTGTTTTTTGAGAGAATAAGTTGCCACGAAAAGCAAGGCAAGAACCGTCTCCTTCTGCTCTTTTTCGGGATTCAGTACAAATAATTCCAACTCTTTTACCTAGGTTCACATATCTCTCTAGATCCAATTCCATTCTTCTTGTTACCTCATCTATTTCTCCACGGTAAATAATAACTTCAGCTTTTGGCGCATAATGAATATACTTCATGCCTGGAGCTTTAGGGATTTCGCCCTCAAAATTGCCTAAGTTTGTCTCATGAAAGTTTATTTCTTTACCTAGTATCTCTTCGATCATTTTTTTAGTCACAGCGCCAGGTCTTAGTATTGTTGGCTGATTTGTGCTCATATCTAGCACTGTTGATTCTAATCCCACTTCACAATTTCCACCATTAATAATGATGTCAACTCTTCCAAACAAATCATCAACAACATGCTTTCCTCTTGTCGGGCTTGGTTTGCCCGAAATGTTTGCACTTGGTGCAGCAATAGGAATCCCCGCTTCTTTTATTAGGTTAATAGCAATTGGATGCATTGGCAATCGTATAGCCACTGTATCTAAGCCCGCAGTAATAGTATCTGGCACCGCTTTGCTTTTTTTAAGTATTAACGTCAACGGGCCTGGCCAAAATGCTGATATTAAATCTTCTGTTGCCCTCGAAACCTCATCCACAAGTACATAAAGGCTTTTAACATCTGATATGTGAACTATGAGAGGATTATCTGCCGGCCTTCCTTTAGCAGTATATATTTTTTTGACAGCCTGTGGATTTAGCGCATTTGCACCAACTCCGTACACCGTTTCTGTAGGAAAAGCTACCGTTCCTCCGTTAGCTAACACCTTACTACAAATTTTGATCTTGTTCATGTCAATATCATTAGGATCTATATCATATATAATCGTCTTTATCAAACTTCTCACTTCTTTCAATCTTTCATTTCATACTAGCTTTATACGTATTTTAAACTTGAATTCCAAAGAAAAAAATTAGTTTTTTGCGCACTTGCACTTGACGCCTGTAAAATTTAAAATGCTAAGCTAAACATATATAGACTTTGTAGCAATTTATAATGAGCGAGGTGTCAAAATCCGTTTAGAACTCGTGCTGTTTGAGCGCCTGCTTGCGCGCAACGCGCAGGCAAGAAGCGAGTTCACGAGTTTAGGATTTTTACGCCGAACGAGTTTTAAAATTGCCAAAGGCTATATTAGTTTTGTGTGCATTTTCAATTTTACCACTTATACTTGCTTCAATTTATCCGCTTGATCTGAAGTTATCAGAGCATCTATCATATCACCAATGTCGCCTTCTAAAAACGCGTCTAGTTTGTATACAGTCACATTAATTCTGTGATCAGTAATCCGTCCTTGTTGGTAGTTATACGTACGAATTCTCTCGCTTCTGTCTCCTGTTCCAACTTGACTTTTTCTATCTTCTGCTATTTCATCTTTTTGCTGCTTGGTTATAGCATCGAATATTCTTGCTTTTAATATTTTAAGTGCTTTTTCCTTATTTTTTAGCTGCGATTTTTCGTCTTGACAAGTAGCTACTACCCCTGTTGGAAGATGAGTAATTCTTACAGCTGAGTCCGTAGTATTAACACTTTGACCTCCACACCCAGACGCGCGAAACACATCAATTCTTAGATCATTTTGATGGATTTTAAGCTCTACATCATCCGCCTCAGCTAGCACAGCTACTGTAGCTGTTGATGTGTGTATTCTTCYACCAGAATCGGTCACTGGGACTCTTTGCACTCTATGTGTTCCACTTTCATATTTCAATTTCGAGTATGCACCCTGCCCTTTAATCATAAAAATAACTTCTTTATACCCACCAACACCAGTGTCAGCAAGACTCATCAATTCTGTCTTCCATTTGTTTTCTTCTGCATATCTCGTATACATTCTAAATAAAACAGCTGCAAATAGGCCTGCTTCATCTCCTCCAGCACCGGCACGTATTTCTACAATTACGTTTTTATCATCATTCGGGTCTTTAGGTAATAAAAGCACTTTAAGTTCCTCTTCGGCTTCTTTGATACTCACTTGTAGTTCTTCCATTTCCATTTTCGCCATTTCTCTTAATTCGTCATCCGCTGTCTTATCATACAGTATTTCCTTTGTCTCTAATAAAGACTCGCTCGCGTTCTTGTATTCTTTATATTTTAATATGATCGGCTCTAGTGCTGAATGTTCTTTCACCAGTTTTTTCCATTCGTTCTGGTTTCTTATTATTTCTGGATCTCCAATCTTATTACTCAAATCCAAATACTTTTCTTCTAAAAACTCCAATTTGTTTAACATCTTTATCTCTCCACATCTAAATTATCTATTTTCACTTAAACTGTCTTCTATGTTATCACATTTTATATTGTTTTACCATTGACCAACTACCACCCGGTCAAAGCCAGCTAAATCTTTTTTCACAACTACGTTTCTAAAACCTCTTTCGTTCATTAACCCACTAGTTTTTTCCCCTTGATCGTACCCAATTTCTAATGCTAACCATCCTTTATCTTTAAGAAAGTTTGGCGCCCTCATTATAATCTTTCTATAAAAATCTAAACCATCCTCTCCTCCATCTAACGCTAATAAAGGTTCATAATTCTTCACTTGTGGTATTAGTGCCTCTATATCTCTTTTAGGGATATACGGCGGATTTGAAATGATAATATCAAAAAATTTTTCTTTCCCTTTGTTTAGTATTGGCGCAAACATATCTCCTAGCATAAACTCAATTTTTTCATCTACTTCATGTGTATGCGCATTCTTCTTTGCTACTTCTATTGCTTTTTCTGAAATATCAACAGCTTTAATTCTTACTCTGTCAATGAATTTAGCCAAACTGACAGATATAGCTCCACTACCCGTTCCTAGTTCAAATACTTCAATACAGGATTCAGACAATTTCTTTTTGCATATTTCCAAAGATTCTTCCACTAATAATTCAGTGTCTGGCCTCGGTATTAAAACACCTTTTTCGACAAAAAAATCTAATCCCATAAACTCTTGTCGATTTACAATGTATTGAACAGGCATTCCATTCTCTCTTCTTTCTACATCAATCCAAAATTTTCGACAAATTTCCTGGGAAATCTTTTTTTCTGGGTAAATATGGAGTTTAATCCTATCCACCCCTAACAGATTACATAAAATCACCTCAGCATCTAACTGAGGAGTTTTTATAACGATTTGGGTAGAATCATCCTTTAAAATACCTCGGACTTTATGCCCGCTGACTAGAATAGAAGATTCTTTTATTTTACATGTTCTGAGTTTAATCGTTGCTTTCTTTAATACTTGCTCTGTTGTTAACATTCTCATCATCCTTTAGCACATTCTTAAGAGCTTCTAATGCTACCTCTAGCTGGCTGTCGTCTGGTTCTTTCGTAGTAAGTTTTTGCAACATCATCCCAGGATAATTAACTAACATCATAAGTTTTGATTGACTCTTTGATGCTATTTTAATGATTTCATAAGATATTCCCGCTACAATTGGCAATAATAGCAATCTCATACCTACTCTTACCAATGGGTTAGGCCATCCAATTAGTGAAAATATGAGCATACTCACAACCATGACAACAAATAAAAAACTAGTTCCACAACGCGGATGCAAAGTGGAAAACTTTCTTGCATTTTCGACGGTAAGCTCTTCTTTGTGTTCGTAGCAGTATATTGCCTTATGTTCTGCTCCATGATACTGGAAAACTCTTTTTATATCTTCCATTCTAGCAATTAATACAACATACGCAACGAATAGTGAAATTCTCACTATTCCTTCAATCATATTGATAATCAAATTAGAATCTACAAATCGTCTTAAATAGCTCACAAGCAAAGTTGGTGCTAATATAAAGATTCCTATAGACATTAGCAAGGCTAAAAAAACTGATATGTATATCATTGCATCGTACGCTTTGTCTTTAAAGATTTTTTTTAGTAATTTATCAAAAATATCTTCTTCTTTAAGTACAGGTTTTTTTTCTATGGCTTTGTAATTAATAGTTTTGTCCTCTACTACTTTTAACTCGTTTACTTCACAATTTTCAAATTTGTTATCTACACTTTCAGTTTTAATTTTTTCTATTTCTTCTGACCTGCCGCTTTTGTCTTCTTCTGCACTATTAGTTTCACCTTCTTCGGCTATTTCTGCAGCGTACAGTAACGAGCGTACTCCAACGATCATCGCATCAATAAGAATAAGTCCTCCTCTAAAGACAGGTATGCTCATTAATTTTTTCTTTCTGCGAGATTTGTGTATTCTAGTCTTATTAATTGTAATGTCACCTTTTGGTGTTCTTACTGCAATTGCGGTATAGTCTTCGCCTTTCATCATAACGCCTTCAATTAGCGCTTGACCTCCTATATTGCAATATTTTTGTTGTTTTGAATTGTTTTCCAATTTTAGTTTCTCCTATTCTAAATAAATTATATCTCTTATATATTTTTAAAATCACCTGTATATAGGCTATGTTTTTTCTTCAATTAATTGTATCATCTACTAACTTACTATTCAACAAAAACCTACTCTTTGCATCGTGCTATCAAAATAAAATAAAAAAAATGTTTAAGAGGTCTGTTTTGTGGTAAATATATAATACAATAGGATTCGGCAACTCACTGTCAATCAATATCCACTTAGTCTTGATGACTTGAAAGACGAGAGACTAAGACTTAAAACAAGTTGAGTAACTTGTAAAAAAGGAATATCTTGCGAGATATGTCCAGAGGGTTCAAATTAATACTAGCAACAAAATAGTTGGCGCTAAAGAGTAAATGGTTTTTCGAATAAAGATTTTGGTTTAGAATTAGATTTTGAAAAAGATTTTGATTTGAAATTAGCTTTTGAAATTGAAAAAGAAGTAGCTTTGGAAATTGAAGTAGAAATGGCTTCGGAAACTGATTAAGAGGTAGTTTTTCAAAATTGATTTGGAATTTGATTTTGAAGTAAAAATTTAGATTTGAAATATCTTATTTAATTTAGCCCAACTGCAATAACGTATCACTGCTTCATGTGTTTTACGAAAGGATGTAGATAGATACAATATGACAGAAAATAATCCACCAAAGTCAATAGCCGATTGTCATAGTTGCTTCCAATCCTATTATAAATAGAACGGGTGATTTCACTAAATGTTTTGAAATCACCCGTTCTAATATTTTTGCTTTTATTAATTATTTTAAAAAAGATACTAAGGCATTTCATCTAGCGTAAAGATTGAAAGTTGCAAAGCATGCGAAATGCACCCCAGCCTCTTACTAAAGGCTCTTGATTTTCACGCCCCCATAAGAACTCCAATAATAAATAAAAAAAGAGAGATAAACACAAGAAGCACAACTCCTTTGGAGTATTTTGCTTTTCTCTTGTAAACACGCAAAACAGGAGTAAGAATTCCTATTAGCATTCCAACTAATCCAATTATCATTAAAAAATTAGACATAACAGCCTCCTATTCTAATACTTTGTGACATTTTCTACATCTGGCCTCATACGACTCAGTAGCCCCTACTAATATTATTGGCTCTGTGTATTTTGCTGGTTTCCCATTTACAATTCTTTGTGTTCTTGTAGCCGGCATTTTACATACCATACAGACAGCTGTTAGCTTTGTTACATGCTCGGCTATTGCCATCAAATTTGGTACAGTTCTAAAAGGTTCTCCTCTAAAATCCATGTCTAGACCTGAACAAATAACTCTTTTGCCACTATCAGCTGCCTTTTGGCAAGTATCAATTAGTGATTCATCCATAAATTGCACTTCGTCCACCGCTAAAATATCAAATGTTTCATTGTCAACAATTTTATTTATTTCACTAATCTCTTTTACTGGAATACACTTTGTTTTTTTCCCGTTATGCGAAATAATATCAGAAACAGAATATCTTTTATCAATATCTGGCTTAAAAGCAACTACTTTTAGCCCCGCTATTTTCGCTCTATTGATTCTTCTAATTAACTCCTCACTCTTCCCTGCGTACATTGGCCCCACAATAACCTCTATACTTCCATTTTTAGTATACTCCATCAAATCAGTCATTTTAATATCTCCTCATCATGTTATATCTTCACTTTCTCCATTATATATTAGGTTGTGGAAAAAATAAAGATAAACTTATGAACTCGTCCAGCTACGCTGAAAATCGCGAATCAAGGATTCTACCCCGTTGGAAGTTCCCACTTGGAGAATCGAAAGTCTTAATCCTAAAACAAAATAGATCAAACATGTATACTACGCATTAGATTCTTATTTGCACTAAAAAACGAGGTCACATAACAACCTCGCTTTGTTTTAGAATTCGTATTTGCTATTAAAACTACATGCCAAATTTTTTATTGAATTTTTCTACACGTCCACCTTTTTCAACTGACTTTTGCTTGCCAGTAAAAAATGGATGACATTTTGAACAAACATCAAGTCTTAGCTCTTTTTTAGTTGATGCTGTTTCAAAAGTATTTCCACATACACACGCTGCTTCTACTTCGTAGTATTTTGGCTGAATATCTTTTCTCATATTTGTCACCTCTTTCTTCTCAAAACAATAATCTAAAATTCTAATTATATTGGTGATATTTCACCAGATTAAGCAACAGAAGTCCCATTACTATTTTTTATAAAATTCAACTACCGTAGTATATCATATTATTTGCCTGAAATCAATGTTTTTTTCACCATCTCAGTAAATTCGCTATTAGTTTTAGTTTCTACAAGCGATTTAACAACTCTTTCAGTCACTTCCTGAACATGGCTATTTCCTAATGCTTTTCTAATAGACCAAATAGCACCTAGTTCGTCTTGATTGAGCAGCAAGTCTTCTCTTCTAGTCCCAGATTTATGTATATCTATAGCAGGAAAGATTCTTTTTTCAGAAAGTTTACGATCTAAATGCAATTCCATATTACCTGTTCCTTTAAATTCTTCAAATATTACATCATCCATTTTACTTCCAGTCTCAACAAGCGCTGTAGCAATTATAGTTAAACTTCCTCCATGCTCTACATTACGTGCTGCTCCAAAAAATCTCTTTGGCTTATGAAGTGCACCAGGATCTAATCCGCCTGATAATGTCCTTCCAGTAGATGGTATAACCAAATTGTATGCTCTTGCTAGCCTTGTAATACTATCTAGTAAGATTACAACATCTTTCCCATGTTCAACTAATCGTTGCGCTCTATTTATTACCATTTCTGCTATTCTTATATGATGACTTGGAAGCTCATCAAAGGTAGAATATACAACTTCTCCCTTGATTGACCGCTGCATATCCGTAACCTCTTCAGGTCTTTCATCTATCAGCAGTACAATAACTTCTATATCTGGGTAGTTTTTTTCGATACTATTTGCAACTTTTTTAAGTAAAATAGTTTTGCCTGCTTTAGGAGGAGATACAATCATACCTCTTTGACCTTTCCCAATAGGAGCAATTAAATCTATTAGCCTTGTAGCTAATTCGTTTTTACTTACTTCTAAATTTATTCTTTCTGTAGGGTAGATTGGGGTAAGTTCTGCAAATTTTGGTCTCTTTGTAGCTATTTCAGGATCCAAATCATTAATTCTTTTTACATACAGAAGAGCTTTAAACTTTTCTCCGGCTTTTGGTATTCTTGTGATTCCTTCAATTAAATCTCCAGTACGCATTCTAAATCTTCTAATTTGTGACGGTGAAATATAAATATCTAAATCGCTTGATAAGTAATTATTCCTCCTCAAAAAACCATATCCATCTGTATGAATATCTAATATTCCTTTAGCTATATCTACTTCTTTTCCTTCAGGGATTTCATTCGAAAGATGTGCTGGTAGGCTAGTTTTCTTCTTCTCGTTTATTAATTCGATTAATTCTTTTTTCTTGTACTTAGCTAGGTTTTTAATACCCATTTCTTTTGCTATTTCTCTTATTTCTTGTAACTTCTTCCCTTCAATTTCCGGGCCACTCAAAATAACACCTCCATAATTTCACAACAATAATGCAATCTGTTAATTCCGTCATTCTATCACTATTAAACATTCATGTCAACACACTTGCACCATCAACAAAAAAGTTTCATCCACAAGTGGGCATGGCTTATTAATTAATAAGCGTATTTTGGTTTTTTACCAAATTTATGTATGGTTTCAACAAATCTGATCGTGCCTGTTTCCGACCTCATTACAACGGAATGTGTTTCAGCTGATTTAGTTCCTGTGTACACAACTCCCTTTAATAATACGCTATCTGATATTCCAGTTGCACAAAAATATGCTTCATCACCTTTTACTATGTCTTCTAATAGAAGCGCTTCTTCAATATTTATCCGCATTTTACCACAACGCTTTCTTTCTTCTTCATTATATGCTACTAATCTGCCTTGAAAGTCTCCACCCATGCATTTTATTGCAACAGCAGCTAAGACACCTTCAGGAGCACCGCCAATTCCTAGCATAATATCTATTCCCGAACTTTCAAAGCAGGTTGCCATTGCAGCAGCTACATCTCCGTCTTGAAAGAGCCTAATTCTCGTCCCCATTTCTCTACATTGCTTTACTATACTACTGTGCCTAGGTCTATCTAACATCGTTACTGTCAAATCTGAAATGCTCTTGTTTAATGCTTCTGCAGTAATTCGTAAGTTTTCCTCTACAGTATTATCTATATGTATTTTGCCAGCTACTTTAGGTCCTACAGCTATTTTATCCATATACATATCAGGCGCGTTTAACAAACAGCCTCTAGGCGCAATAGCAATAACGGCTATAGCATTTCCTAACCCTTTTGCAACCGAATTTGTTCCTTCCACAGGATCTACTGCTATGTCAACTTTTTGTCCACCTTTTCCTACTACTTCGCCTATATAGAGCATTGGAGCTTCGTCCATTTCACCTTCTCCTATTACAACCAAGCCTTCAATACTGATAGTATCAAACATTTTTCTCATGCCATCAACACCTGCTTGATCAGCTGCAATTTTATCTCCCTTCCCCATATATTTCGAAGCTCCTAGTGCTGCCGCCTCAGTTACGCGCACTAAATCCATCGCTAAATTTCTATTCATATTGGCACCTGCTTTCATTTATTCTCCTCTGTTTTTTTGCGAGTATTTCTTGATATAGTAGTTTTACAAATATTATTTATCTATTTTGTTAATGTTATTATATTTCAAAGCTAAATATTAAGAATCTTCCTAGCTTCATTAGGAGTTGCTACTTCTCTCCCCATTTCCTTAGCTATTCTAACAATCCTATCTACAAGTTGTGCATTTGATTTTGCCATTTCTCCTCTTTTATAGAAGATGTTATCCTCGAAACCTACTCTAACATGCCCACCCATTATTATTGCCATTACAGCTAGTGGAAGTTCATGTCTACCTATTCCTGCAACTGTCCATGTAGAACCCTCTGGTATTGCATTAACCATAAATAATAGGTCATCAACCGTAGCAGGACAAGCTCCTGGGACACCTAAAACAAAATCGAAATGTAGAGGTGTTTCTATGAGCCCTTTTTTAACAAGTTTTTTTGCATTTTCTATCATGCCTCTTTCAAATACTTCTATCTCTGGTTTGACTCCTAATTCTTGCATTCGTTTTGCAAATTTATTTATCGCCTCTTCTTTGTTCACAAAAATGTCTTCGCCGAAATTGCATGTTCCACAACTTAATGTTGCCATTTCTGGTTTTAACTCAACTGGTTGCAGTCTCTCTTCTGGCGTATGCCACACCGCTCCACCTGTTGATGGTTGAACAATAATATTACATTTTTCTTCAATTTTTTCTTTTATTTCTTTGTATACATCATACGCTTGTGTTGGGTTTCCTTCATCATCTCTTGCATGAACATGCGCAATAGATGCCCCTGATAAATAGCATTCATATACAGCATTAGCAATTTCGTCAGGAGTAATTGGCAAACTAGGTTGTATCTCTTTAGTTATCTCAGCACCAGTTACAGCGGCAGTTATTATTAATTTTTCCATAAATTTGCTCACACCCCTTTTTTATTTTCTTTGTTTGTCTTTTGGAACTACGCAAGTGCCAAGTGCAGTGCATACAACTATCGGTTCTTCTAAAAAGTCACAAGCAGACTCGTTAATATCTGGTCTAGGTGCAATTACTTTTCTTGCTTCAAACTTCATTTTTCTCGAGCTATTTCCAACTTTAATTATTTCACCCTCTGCCTCAATATAATCCCCTGCATATACTGGCGCGCTAAATTCGACACTTTCATATGCAACGAACAAACCTTCATCTCCATCATGGCGAATTAATAGCTCCGTCGCTATATCACCAAACAATTGCATCATTTTAGCTCCGTCTACTAAATTACCACCATAGTGCGCATCATGCATACCCATTCTCATTCTTATAATTGCTTTCATTCTATTATCCTCCTGTACTTTAATATAATCTTAAACTAATACACTATAATCTCTTCATATTAGTAATTCCTCTATAGCTTTCAATCTATTATATACCTAATTCACACGGAATCAAAGGCTAAATTATTGCTATTTAAAAAAGAACCATTTCGTTGTAATAAAATCTTAAATATGTCAAAAGTACCGCAAGAACCGTCCCCGCGGTCTTCGTTTCGACGTGTTACTGTTTAGAGAATATCACAGCTGCAGTCTAATATACAGTCAATGTTTGTTAAAAAACTAACACTTGCAATCATTTGTATTTGGGTGTATAATCATAAATTATAGAATGTTTCGAATATTCTATAATTCAACAAAATAAAAAAGCATAGGAGGGAAATTATGTCCAATCTTCAAGAAAAGAAACAAAGAGAACAATGGAGCTCCAGACTTGGTTTCGTATTAGCCGCAGCAGGTTCAGCTATCGGCTTGGGTAACTTATGGAGGTTCCCGTATATGGCTGGACAAAACGGTGGTGGCGCTTTTGTTGCCGTTTATCTTGGTCTTTTAGTACTAGTCGGCTTTACTATCATGCTGGCTGAATTAACCCTAGGACGCTACACTCAGCTAAATGCAATTGGTGCTTACAAAAAAATCAGCGAAAAATGGGCTTGGGTTGGTGCTCTCGGAGTATTAGCAGGATTTATGATTTTATCTTTTTACAGTGTAGTTGGTGGTTGGGTTATCAATTATGTGATTAAGGCCCTTACAGGTGCATTCAATACTGCCGACATGGATGCATTAGGCGGAATGTTCGGAAGTATGATTACAAACCCGTTCAGTCCAATTTTTTATCATGCAATTTTTATGATCTTAACTCTCGGTATAGTACTTGGTGGTATCAAAGGCGGTATAGAGAAATATTCCAAAATATTAATGCCAGCTCTATTCGTAATGCTTTTTGCAATAATGCTACGCTCTGTTACTCTGCCTGGAGCAATGGAAGGGGTTAAATACTTCTTAGTTCCTGATTGGAATGCAATTGACGGTGGCGTTATATTAGCTGCACTAGGGCAAGTATTTTTCTCGCTTAGCTTAGGTATGGGCTGCATGGTTACTTACGGTAGTTATATCAAAAAAGATGAGAATCTACTAAAAAGCGCACTATCTGTTCCCCTGCTTGATACCGGAGCTGCGCTACTTGCTGGTTTAGCAATTTTACCTGCAGTATTTGCATTTGGTTTCGATCCAGCTGAAGGACCTGGTCTTGTATTTGTTACTTTACCTGCTGTATTTTCACAAATGCCATTAGGTGGTCTATTTGGCGTAGCGTTCTTCTTGTTAGTGCTATTTGCTGCCTTAACCTCAGCAATCTCACTACTTGAAGTTGTAGTTGCTTACGTAATTGATGAGTGGAAATGGACACGCAAAAAAGCAACTTTAGTTATCGCTGGCGTAATATTCTTGGTCGGCGTTCCAGCATCACTAAGTATCGGTCCTTGGTCTGGCTTTCACATTTTGCCGAACATGGGAATTTTTGATACTCTAGATTTCATATCCGGAAAAGTTCTTCTCCCTCTTGGCGGTATGCTCTTAGCAATATTCCTAGGTTGGGTATGGGGAATGGAGAACGCAATTAAAGAAGCTACTAATGACGGAAAGCTTAACTTTGCACTAGCAGGTGTTTGGACAATTCTTATCAAGTACATTGCTCCTGTAGCTATTGCAGTTGTATTCGTTCAAGGTATAATATCTACATTTTTCTAAATCAGTTAATAGCTTAAGGAGACTAGCATATCTATCGCTAGTCTCCTTTTTTACATTCCTTTTCCTTCAATTCTCTCTGCTAATTTGCTCTATCAATAATAATTCTATCTGCAATAAATACACCTCTATTGCTATTCCCTCTTATTGAGATTTCATCACCAACATTTAATTTTCTAAATGTCAATCTTTCACCAACTTCTCCAATGTAGATAGTCTTGCTCGTCACACTAACCTGCATTACAGTGCCATCATCTTTTGTTATTTCTATTTCACCAATATCCTCATGTATGAATGTAATTTCTCCTCTTATAATTTCAGGATCTATTTCTGCCGAGGTTATCACGCTCATCACTTCGTTACTTTCAATTTTCAGCTCTACATCAAAGCTCAGTCTCAAGTCATATATCTCTGACGCTCTATCATCAATTCTAATAGATGTATTCTCAGTTATCTCGAACTCTTCTCTAATCCCATCTCTGGTTTCAACCATTAAAAATGAATTCTCTCCTATAACTATTCTTCTAATCAAACCCTCTACTTCTCTTCTAACAGTAGACACGTTTAGTCTTATTAGTTTTTCATACTCTAATTCTGCTTTTATCTCGTCCGAAACTCTAATTTGAGCAAAAGTAGTTGTTCTTCCATCTCTAATTAGTCGTGCACCCTCTTCTATTACAACAATAACTTCTCCATTTTCTTCTGTTGCCACTTCAATATACGGGTTAGCTAATGTCCCTTTTGCTGTAATTGTCCCTTCTACATACTTCATTTTACTAGTACCTTCTACCTCTAAAACAAAATCTGCATTTGCAATAATTTTGATTACATCTCCTTCTTCAAAATTAGCAAGTGAATCTTCTCTGTAATTAAGCATTATAATTGTTCCATCTGGAATAATATACGTTTGCGACGTTCCATTCTCACCTATAATACTTAGGACATTTCTTGTAGTACCTCTGATGAATTTCCTAAAAAAACCGTCTATCGCTTCCTTGTTTTCTTCCGCTTCTATCTCCTTAATTTGACCATTAATTATTACTAAATGTACAATCTGTCCTTTTACTAAGTCTTCAAGTCCTGCTTCTTCTCCGTCAATTAATACTTCTACGTCTTTATGTACATCAAATAATAACTGTTTATTTACATCATCGAAAAGTGTCAAAATACTTCTGTTTGCAATTATAACTCCAGATAATACTCCTTCTATTGTTTCTATTTTTTCCTCTTCTTGTTGTTCTTCTTTTTCATCTTGGTCTATATCTTGGTCTTCATCAACTTCCTCATTTAAAAGCTTTGCAGTATTAGCTATAATCTTTGCTACTTCAGCTCTTATAATCTCATTGTTTGGTAAAAATTTCCCATCATTGCTTGCACTGTTTAAAATCCCCTCTCTCAACATTAAATCCACGTAAGGACTCGTCTCTGATGGGATAATCATCGCATCTTTGTACGGAAGAGAAAAAGTCATTCTTGTAGATTTATCAGCATGATTTACTAAAACACGCCCAATAAAATTTGCAACCTCAACTCTTTTAGCATTTCGGCTTGCACCGTTTACTCGTAGTCCATCTAACTCCTCTTTTTCTATAATTTCTTCCACCATCAAATAAGCTAGTCTACTCTTTGCCCATGCAGGTATATCATGCTCACTAAATATTTCTGAGTACTCATCAACATAATTATGCAAATCTTCGTCGAAACCTAACAAGTTAGCTATCATAACTATAGTTTCAAGTCCAGTAATTGAATTATTCGGTCTAAATGTTGCATCGGCATAACCAGAAGTGATTTTCATATTGTAGATTTTTTCAATATATCCCCTCGCCCAATGCCCTTCAATATCTGTAAAAATCAAGCCATCCGCATACACTACCACGCTATTTGTTATCAATATCAGGATAAGCATTACTGTGATAATAATTC
Source organism: Alkaliphilus sp. (assembly GCA_002733545.1). GTDB lineage: Bacteria > Bacillota > Clostridia > Peptostreptococcales > NVVX01. The sequence goes on along the minus strand of NVVX01000009.1, from coordinate 17,183 downwards.
TTCTCTTTTGTCCCATACAAAATCCTCCTTTGAATTTTTCAACACTAATATTATCTATTCTGCAAAGTATATGAATGTCCTTCTTTTTTCGAATTCCCTTGGTCAACACACGGGGACGGTTCTCTTGTGTCGTGTTTGCAAGACACCACGACGACACAAGAGAACCGTCCCCGTGTGTTGACCAGAATTATTTAATTGTAGTTCCAACAACATTATAATTCCTAAATGTAAATTCTTCATTATTCACTTTTTTTATTTTTCCATCACTATATACTACAAAAAAAGTTATTCCTTCCAACACATTGAAACTAGCTTCAGACATTTTTTTGTGAATGTCTTCTCTATGTTTATTCTTAATGTTAATATTCAATGTTTTTCCCTTTTCTTTTTTTATAGTATATTCTGAGACCACATTATTTACCGCATCAATAATTATTTGTTCTTTTTCTTCAACTGTAATTCCAAATTCACTTACATCTTTATATACCCTACTGCCATCATTATTGTAAAAATACGCTAGGTTGTTTTTAGTATTTAGATAAACTGTCTCCCCCATATAATCGTACGTAAAGAAAATAGGTAGTTCCCATCTATTTTCGTCAATAACGTAGTATATACAATTATGCTGTACAAGAATTTTCACCTTAATATTTGATATTATTTCTTCTCTTTTTCTATCGTTAGGAAAAKTTTTGCGTAACATATCATAGAATGAGCTTAACAATTTATCTTTGTCTACAATTATCTTTGTTCTAAATTTGTCTTTGTCCTCAGCTATTTCATCCCCTTTAGTCAATTCTTCTTTTTGAATAGAATTAATTAAAACTTTAGACGACAAAACAAGCCGTTGTTTAATATCTATTACCTCATGATGATTCTCAACCAAATTAAACATAGGTAAAAATAAGAATACGGCCATAATTAATATTATTACTAAAGCAACTATTTGCCCCATAAAACCACCTCTATTGTTGATTAAAACTTATTTTCTTTATATTCCCATCTTCATAATATTCAAAGGCTCTAACAAAATCTCCATTATCAAAAATATAATTTTCCCCAGTATTTTCTCTTTCATCTTCACTATCTCCATAATGAAGATTTGAAGCAAATATATATTCGTGCGTGTACGAACCGTAATGCTTCCCATTAGAATTCATTTTTGTGACTACAAATATTGCTACATTTTCATCAGCTTCGTTTTTCCAAATGCTTGAAATAACGTCATATCCTTTTACTAAGTCTTTGTAGCTTTTTGTAATTACGCCAGTCATCATTGAGTTTATTCTTATATCTAGCTTACGAGTAGTGATTTCATTGTACATACTACTATTTATTAATCTCCCAAATAAAGTCAAGTCTCTATCTTCTAAATAAATTGTTATTTTATCTCCACGCCTTAACCTTCGATCAATAATGGTTTCGTTATCAAAGTAAACATCGTACAGACCATCTTTTATAAGCTTTTCTAGTTTGAGTTTAATTTTATAATTGCCCACCCTACTAAGTCTTTCGTTTAAATAGTCGTATGCTCTCTCGCTAAATATTCCATTTGTGCTTATTGACTCTACAGCATGGTAGTTAATCATGTTAACTGACTCTTTTATGCTAAGGTGCATAAAGTATGTAGCTACTAGTAACATAAAGAGCATAATAAATATGATTGAAACCAAACCAGCTATTACTTTTCCAATCATACTAATTCCTCATATTTCTACACATGTTATTTAGCACTCTCTTAATCCCCCAAATTTACTTGTGTAAAGTCGGCACCTGATAATTCTCCATTAGCATTGTACTTTTTAACCATTGTAAACAAGGCATCACCTTTTACTGCTGTAATATCTTCACCAAGCTCCTTTCCGTCCCCAAAATAATCAACCTTTATATTCGAAGCTCCAAGACTTTGCACATACCATTTCAAAGTATTACCAGTCACAATGCTAGGATCATTTAACATCAATTTTATTTTGTGTTGCTCCATTGCTGCCTGATCACCTATTTCTTTTGCACCTGCAACTTGTCCTAAAATTGCATATCCTATTAAGCCTAATACTAGTACTATTCCCACTATTGTAGCTATTGCTTTATCCATTTCTTCACTCCTTAATTTGTTTTTTCTCTTCCATTATTCTACTTTTCCCACACTTACTTCAACTCACTAAAATTCACTTCAACAATCTTATTGTTTTCATACAAGATTTCTTTTTCAAATTTCATTTCAAATGGAATATTATATACTGGCGAATCATAGGTCTCTAATTTAAAGCTCCTTTCATTCCCAGCAATTAGAACATTGATTTGAACACTACTGTCCTTACTAAAATATCTAATGATTGATATAACTTCACTTCCATATAGAGAATCTTTTTGCAACGAGATAAAATCAACCTCTCCAACTTTCTCCATTTCATGTGTTTGCTCTGCAGCCAGCCTCATAATATCAATATTTCCTCGCCATAAATTAATTCCTATCATGAGTAGTCCTAAAATTACAACTGAAATTATAAGTGTTGCAATTACCTCTTTCATTCTCCTTATCCCCTCTCCCCCAAAATACATCTTACCAAAACATTATGCTATATTGACTCATTTCACCTAAACGAACTGACTCATATCGTATGCAAACAACCAAGGAACAAGCATATACATTGTCATTATTGCTATTATTAAAAAACATCCAATTATGCCTATAGCGTTAATAAGTTCCATTTGCTTTTTTACTGCTCTAATATCTCTTCTTTTTTCAATATAGAATTCACTCTTAATATTCTTAATTGCTTGTGAAAAATTGTAATTATTAGCTTGGTCTAGCTTTTCATAAAAAAGCTTTACGTCAATATCCTTACAGTTACTTACTAGGTCCAAATATATTACCTTACTGTCAATTGAGTTCTTATAGTTTAGTTTTTGTATCTCTTTAAGTGTGACAGAGTAATATTTAGATTTAGAAATCAATATAGATAGTAACTCCATAAAATTAACTGGCTCTATTGATCCATTTAGTATTATCAATCGCTTCAAAAATCTCAATTCCTTCTTCGCATTTTTAACCGAGAAAAAGTTAAAAATGAACAGTGCTATTTCTGGTATGCTATAGCAAAAAATAATTATTAGAATAACTCTTTTAGCATTAATTTCTCTTGCTAGCACGTAATCTATCGCTCTATGGTAAACCTTATTTATGGCAGTTATTTCTGGTATCTCCATCTCCAACGCTAAGCTTTTAATATGCGCACGTATTGCTGCCTTTATTTCTCCTTTGCTCAATTCTCTAATTTCGCCAATGGTTTTCGTGCTAAGCAATGTGTCAAGCAATGTAATTTCTTGATTTAATGCCTTTTCAATATCCACATTTTTTCTACTATATTCATACACAGCATCGTATTTATACTCAAATGTACCTATTATTTTTTTGGTAATAATGTCTATATTCGTCTCTCTTATTGATAGTATTAATACTATTGTAATAATTAAGATAATCGCTTTTATTGCTAACAAATCAGCCAAGTTTATTTTTGTAAATCTCAACTGTTGGATGTAGAATTGATTTATTCTAACTAAATTCTTCCCCTTGAATATTCTCGTAATACAATCGCAGTATTTTTCATAGAAATTCCGATTGATATCACTAATCTTTTTTATTTTAAATCTTCTCGCTTTACTAAATAAGTACGCCACAACTAATACAAATGTAAAAGTCAAAGGCAATACAAAATAATAGCTATATAATTCCATCTCTGTTCCTTTCTAAGAATATAATCATTTCTTTTTTTAGAATTCTCTCAAGATACTCTCTCTAGCAATAACAAAGTACCCATATATATTAACAACACAATCATTATAATTATCTTTAAACTAATTCCTGCTGGGCTACTATAAAATTCTATTGATTTTTCTCCTAAAGCTTGATTATTAAACCTCTCTAGCCAAACTATCCCATATGGTGTAAACAATGAGATAACTATATACATTCTGCTAGTAAACGCCAAATCTTTGCGGTTCTCAATATCAATCAAAATTTCTTCTGTCACGGCTTCAAACTGTTGTTGTATACTTTCTTTTCCACCTTTATAATGTGCTTGTCTAATTAGATTAAGTAGTATTGTTAAATATTCATCTTTGTATACTTCTTCCATGTTAGAGAAGGCTTTTTCAATTTTTTCTGGATTGTTTTTTCGTAAAACGTTTCTAATTTTCGTCATCTCTCTTTTTACAGCACTGTCGAAATCCTCCAGAGATATGTCAATAACTTTCACAATATCACCTTCAGTAGTAAATCTGCTATTAAGAATTTTATATGTTTTTGGAAGCTGCGCTGTAAATCGTATTCTCACCATTAAATTAAGTGTATATAAAGCAAGTGTAATCAGCAAAACAAATAGAACGTAATAAAATAAGAACACGTACCATAATGATACATTTTGTGGAAATATTAAAAGCAATGAAATAAGAATAAATATGTTAGCAATTATAAAGAAGAATGTTGCACCTTCTTCATTCTTTTCAACGGATTTATTATTAAATATACTCAGCTTTAACGCTAAAAATCTAATAACCTTCCTCAAAACCATTATTTTAGTTAGTATCATAAAAATTTTTCTTGACGTAGGTAGCTGCTTACTCCTAACTATAAATTTTCTTCTTCTATATCCCTTTACAAATTCTTTTAGTATCAACTGAAACAATATAATTATTCCAACTGAAAACAAAACCCACAATACAATGTTTGAATAACCCAAATACTCACTATGTACTACATTAATCACACTAATTAGATCCATATTTTCACCACTTTACTGCTTAATTGTTAGTTGCAATTTTGCACTCTTAGGACTCTATACCATCTTTTATTCTAATATTGAATACTATCAAAAAAATTCTTATTTCACTTAGACTGCTCCATGAAAGCCTCCTTAAATTCATCGATTTTATCACCTGCAACATACTGCCCTATTTTATTAAAATATGCATCGGTTGGAAGATTTTTCGGAATCCACTTGTGAGTATTTTCATCGTATTTTACTATTTCATTGTATTTGTAGCATTTTTTATAAATTGCTTTTGAAAAATAGATTTGTGCCACATCAATTAAATTATGTATTTTTTCTTCAAGTGTGCCATTTAATACTGGATCAATCCCTACTTCATTACTTGTAAACACAATTTCTACAATACTATCTACAACAATTCTGCCACATTTTAATTTTTTTAAATGCACAACTAAGTCTAAGCCTCTTGCAATATCTTCTTCTGCTTTTTCACTATCTGCATACATCGCTGTCCTCATCATCAAATTTCTACAATTTGTTACTGCTTCAAATGGAGAAATCAAATGAATTGTTGCCCCTACTCCAGCGTTTAGTCTAAGACAAGAGTTTATTAGTTCAGTAATTTCGTCTGGTTTCGTGATTTCGCCAATATAGAGCACATCTCTAGACATCTTCAGCATTATTTGGAATTGTTCTGCTATTGTTCTTTTAGCATTTTCTATTAAAGTAATTATATTTTTTCTTGGATACTTCTTTCTTGCTTGTAATTCGTCTTGAGTATCTAGTATTCCTATCCCCCAATAGTCTGGGACTTTTTCTAACATAGCTAATAAAAATGTTGACTTTCCAACTCCCATATCACTTCCCGAAACAAGGTGCGAGCCTCTTCCTTCTTGATTGATTAATAACAGCTCATATATCAAACTATCAATTGTACTATATTTGTCTTTCATCTCTTCTAATGTTATTTTTTTTATTGTAAAAATTCTTTCATTAATTATCAAATCTTCTTCCGTTGCAGTTGCTGAAAACCCTGCGGTAGTAATGCGATTCGAGTTTATTTTCGAAGCAGTCATAGTTGGATTCTGTTCGTCAAATTGCATCTTTGAATTTGCAGTAATTTTTTTTTGAATGTTGACAACAATTTCTTTGTTTTTAAAACGTAAAAACTCTAAGTGAATTTTCAGCCCTTTATAAATAATATATATGTAGTCTTTGCCTAATACCCCTATTTCGTTAATCATGTGATGTTGCAAAGTATCAATAACATTTTGCCCGTCATCTAAACAATATACCAAAGTTGACAATAGCTTGATTCTTTCCCTCGGATCACTAAATTTCTGCTTTATTATTTCTTGCTCTTTCTCTACCACATTTCTTAGCATTAGAGAAGTAAAACAAATTTCTATTTTATGTTTTTCAATTATTTCAGACATATCAAAAGAATGTAGCAGTATTTCGAATAAAATACCATCCTCATTATTTAGTAAATTTTCAAAAGATATAACACCATTGATTTTTTCGTCACATACACTCAACCCCTCTATTAGAAGCTTTGAATACTGATTAATCACGAACGTTCTAGCATTTTCATCCCCTAAAACCGCTCTATTCTTTAATGTGTTAAATTCAGCTATCTCTTCATACGCGTGCTCTTTATCAATCTCATATATCTCACTATATTTATCTACATCTTCAAAAATAGATTCTAGCTCTACGACAATTTCTTCTAAGCTATTCATTTAAATCACACATCCTATTTTTCTCTTCGCGTTTTGCAAAGAATTTTCTTATATCCCATTTTGTATTGCGCCGCTTATTATTTTCTTTGTCAAAAGAATAGTTTGCGTAACTGCTTAGTATGTGCTCCACAATCTCTCTATTTTGCAAGCTGTTTACTGTTTCTTCACTACTACAGAAAGTATAGTTTAGTAACGCACTCTCATTACACTCGTTTAGCAAACTCGCATCAAAGTCCAGCTTAAAAACATTTTCGCGTTTAACACCTTTTTGTTTTAGTAATCTTTGGACTTTGTCAAAACACATGCCCACTTTTTGCCTGTTTATTTCTTTGATATATTTGTTTACTATGTAGATATTCTTTCGGATCTGTTCGCTATGTTTACTATTTGCAGTTGATAACTTCACAATATTAATATCCTGCGATAAAATTACTACAATTACATCTGCCCTTTCTAGGATGATTTTCGTCATTTCCCCTTCTCCTGCAGTTGTATCTGCAATAATAAATGAGTATTCTCTCTTTGATAAATCTACGAGCCTCTCAATATCGTCCCTGTCAATTTGAGAGCAAATATTTGCAGTCATAATATCTATCTTCTCATGCACTCGTTTTGTGCATTTCTTAAATAAATCGCTTTCGTTGTTCAGTCCAATGTCATATAAGTTCTTAAAATCATCAATCCCTTTATTCACTGCCGATGCACTAAGATATCTTGCTACATCTCTATATTTATGATTAAAGTCAATAAGCAAACACTTTTCCTGCGTAATAGCAGTAATATTGGCTGCTAGATTAATAGATGAAACCGTCTGACCTAATCCCTTCTTAGGTGAGGTAACTGCAATAAACATACTCCCCTCACCTACTCTTCATCTGAAGCCTGTGAAATTTCATCTTGACTTTCGGCTTCGCGAGTATTTGTAGTTGTTTTTACCGAGTTTTCTTTTTCTATTAATAATTTTTCCATTGCAACTATGTGGTTAAACGTAACATCAGATGCCTTTTGGTCATCATCTATATACAATCTCGTTTTAAGCACTCCTATTTTTTCTGCCAAAAACAAATCTCTAAATTGAACCTCATTTACTGCCATCACTATTACGTATTCTTTGTTTTTAAGATCATCATTATTTTTACTGGAAATGCTTTCTACTCTTATTTTAGAAACTACAATATCGTAATCTCCATTTTGGTAATCCACAATAATATCTACAAGGTTTCCTGCCTTCACATTTCCATCAACTCGGTTAAATACTGAATATTCCTTTAATCTATGCAAGTCACCATGTTTTCTTTCTTGATCAACAAAAAAATCTGCTATAACCTGTTGCCCATATGATAGGTTTTGTGTGCTTACTTTCCCTACCAAAGCTTCAATATTAGCAGTAGTGTTTCTAGCAACATATTTAATCGGTATTTCAAGTACTTCAAAATGCTCTTCGATAATTTCCAAACTTATTTTTGTATTTTTAGCTATCCCTTTTTCTGATTTAACTACTAATACTTTTTTTGTTGGCATCGCCATTACATCAATCTCTATGCGCACTCTATTTTCAACCAATTCTTTAATTTGCGGAATCTTTACATTGTTGTAATAATAAATGAGTGCAGCAATTATAACGCACGCGACTGCAATTACTAACAATACTTTTTCTTTATTGCTTCTCATAAAACATCCATCCTTCACATTTCTATTTCGCAATTTTTTTATCCCGCAACTAGTGGTTTGTTTATCACAACGCCACATCTGATTCATTTAATTCCCATCAACTTCTTTATCAAACTAGTTCTTCCGTAATTATTTATAGCTTCATTTGGAAAATAGTAATTACTTAAGATTCTAAAATCATCATTTAATAAGTTGTCTTCTGTGCATATTGCAGGTTTTCTTTCTGCTAAACCACGTAAAATTGCTGCGTAATCGTTTTTTACTGAGAATACATTGCCTATTTCAATTCCGTTGCCTTCTTTACATTCTACATGCGATTTTCTCTGCTTTATCAAATCTAATATTGTATGTTTGTCCAAAAAATTAATGTCAGTGTATTTGTTTATCAACAAATCAATTCCTTCCACTCCCCCCAAACTTTCTGTCATATTCATGGAAAGTCTATTAATCTGATTAACCCTTTGGTCAGTCACAAACAACACATGATCCGCCATCAAAAAAACGTTTTTTCTAATCTCTTCACTTAAGTTATTAGCTAAATCAACAATAACTGCTTCTGATATTTTCTTAGAATCACTTATCAATCTCATTATAGAAGCATTTGAAATGCTACACTCCGCATCTCTATGCTCTGAATAGACCTTTAAATGTTTATTTATTTTTTGCGCTAATTCATGATTATTTCCTTGACCAATCTTGCTCAAACATCCAATATAGTCCTTATTAAAGTGGTAGTACAGATCTTTTTTATCAACATCTGTATCAATTATAATAGTATAAATTTTTCTAGTACTAAGTTCATGCGCTAAATTTACCGCAACAGTAGTTTTACCAGTACTTTCTAGGCTCGTCACTACGATTACTGTATTATTTTTTGACCTCTTTTCCTTCCCTCTTCTTTTATTTCCTATACTTAATATATTCTTATCCCTTATTGAGTCACTTAGGTCATTAATTAATTCTGCCATGTTTTTATATCTGTATTCACTGTGCATCTCAATCATTTTTAATATCACCGTCTTTAAGTTAGTAGATATATTTAAGTTTTTTAATTCTTCACGTTCCTCATCTGGAAACCTATTTGTTAGCAAGTAATGCATCATCATCCCTAGATTAAAAACATCTGTCCTCCTGTTATATACTCCATTCTTCTGCTCTGGCGCTGCAAATTCAACAGTTATCCCTGCTACTCTAACTCTTAATCCATCATCATTTTCATGTTCTCTTTCACTTGCAATCCCAAAATCAATTAGTATCGCTTCCCCTTCAGGCGAGATTATTACATTTGACGGTTTCATATCTCTATATATAATTTGCTTTGGTTTAATATTATGTAAGTAGTCTAGCACTTTTGCTAATTGCATTCCCCATTTTACTACATCATTTTCATCAAATGGTCCTTCTTCTTCCATTTTTTTTTGCAACGTGCTGCCTTCCACGTAGGTTTGCACAATATATTCTCCATATTCATCACTAAACACATCAACAATTTTAGGTAAATTCATATGATTTAATTTTATCAAAATCTCTTTTTCCGCTTTGTTAACTCTATCTCCTAGCTTTCCATTGTAAAAATGCTTAATAGCGCAATAATTACCTAACTCAACATTCTTGCATAAGTAAACTCTTCCCATGCCACCTTCGCCTAAAATCTTCTCAGTTCTGTATTTCCCTCCAATCATAGTTCCATTTTTAAAAACTTTCCTATAATTGTTATGCTTCTTAGGTTTATTAATATTTTCATTGTTTTTTAGCCCATCTCCGTTAGCTCTATCTTTTTCTATACATAATAACTCAGTCTCCAAATCGTCTAATTCCATCGATTCTATTGTCTCAAATTCTTCACAGTAGTTTTCTTTATCTAGAGCTCCACCTATATCCAAACCATGTTTTTCGTCTTTTACTACCTTTTTCTCTTTCTTATCTCTTTTATATAAAGAAATAAGGAGTAGCACTAGAAAAATTACTATAATTAATATTAACAAGGTTACAGCTCTCATTTTAGCACCTTCTTTTTTTGCAATATTCACTGATATACGTATTTTTGGTTACTTAGCCTTGTGTAGTATTTAATGACTGACTATTCTAACCAGTAACTTATAGGTGATTCTGAATGTCTCCAACGCAATCATATCACACTAATAGTCTTATTGCAATAATATTTTCACATTATGTTTATATTTTTGTTAACTCACAGAAAAAGAATGCGACTTCTATTGCATATCGCATCCTTTAAGCTTTTATGTTCAGTATAGCTGAACGAGTTCACTTACCAACCTCTTTCAATCTCAATATCTTGCAGTATATTTTGACCTAGGTTAAACCAAAAAACTTCACCGCGGTTAATACCATGACCTAGTAAATTTAGTTTCGTTGGCTTATTTTTGCCGTATATACTTCCCGTATCTTCACCCCATCCTTCTGCATTGATGCTGTAGCTGTATTGCAGCCTATTAGCTTTTTTTGCAGTTATCTCTATTACTACTAAGAGCAAATGATCAAAATGATTACGGTTAACTAAATCTAGTTCTCTTCCTCTTTTTACTACTCTTGTTTCTGGTGGAAGATACAATATAAATTCCCATGTGTTTCTGTTGTTATCACCAGGGTCAGTTTCATAAGGTTTTCTATGGTTTTGTGCATTTAATGTAAGGTTGTAAACTATCTGATTATATTGGCTATTTTGAATTTTAACAAATTCCTCTTCGTCGTCATATACATACACATCTACATTATGAAGCTTGTTCATTCTATCTAATGCATGGTATCTTACATTTATCTCGATTTCATCATGTTCTCCATTTAGCCCCATACTATCAATTTTAAGTTCCACTATATTCCCAAGTCTTACCCATTTATGTTTGTCATTTATGTATACTGGCATATCTTTAATTTGGATTCCTTCTGTTTTTAAGTTAGTAGGTTGATTGTTTCTCTCTAGAAAGTTGTCTCTCCAGTGAGCATCATATATGCTGGTTATTCTTAGGTCTTCTAATCTTAGTTGTTGTAGTTCAAATGCTACGTTTTGTGTTTCAAAGTTGCTAACTGCTGATGTATGATTTATGGCATATGCTCTAAAGTTTGCTATGTATGCGTCTGGGTAAGTTTTTTCTGGTATGTCTGTAGCTACAAAATATGTTATTTCCCAGTGCCTTTTATTGTCTTCTTCTTTTAGTAGCAAAAATTCTAATTCTTCAGTTTCTAGCTTGGTTTTTAAGATTGTTCCATCTGGCAGTATAGTCCCTTCTAACATTCCTTCAAATAGTTTAGCGTGAAAATCACCTTCGTTTACGTATTTAGAGGTTGTAGCTGTAATTATTAAATCTTCTCCGCCAATAACTACTTCTGGCAGGTTTATAGATATGTTTATAGGTGTGTCTACAACAACACTAAAATCTCTGTTAGTTCTTCTATCTAAATGATCTACAGCTGTTACTCTTAGTGTATATGTGCCATTAGGAACAGTTGCAGGTATGTTGTATACTAGATCACGCCACCAAATATCTTTTGGAAAGTTAGGGTCTGTTGTGTCGCTTGCGTTGTGGTGGAATGTTACTGCTGGTGCAGCTGTCGCTAATAGTTCTACATCAATCTTTACAGTATCTGCATACCTCGTCCAAGTATCGTGTATTACTAATGTTTCACTTGCAGGGATTGAGTTTAATCCAAATGTTGGATTTTGTGTTTTGAGGCTTGTTTCAAATTCAACAGACTCCGGTGTAAACACTGGTGGTGGTGGGTCTGTGTGCGGATTTGGTGGTGAGTGTAAAACAAAATCAACTCTAAACACATCACTCCAAGTATTCTCTACGTCTCTTACGGTATATTCCAAGTCATAACTTCCTGCCAAAAGACTTGCAGGTATACCGTAAAACCATGGTCCACTATTTTTGCTGTATCTTACTACATGCTCTATAATTCCTCTGTCAGTTCTTCTCCCTACATGATCAAAGTCAAATGATTGGTCTGCCCACGTAATGTTGTAGTTTCCCCCACCTGTGTGAACTGCATCTAATGTTGCCATTGCTACAGGTCTTCTGTGAGCAAATATCTCTAGAGCAGGCTCATTTGATAGATAATTAAATTCTGTAAAGTTAGAGTCTAGTGATGGGTTGTCTAGTACTCTTCTTTGTATACTGAACTTCCCTGTTGTATTAAATCTTGTTGGCGCTACTCCTGCAAACCAAGTGTCAAGTACTAAAGCTGTCTCAAAACCTAGAGGCGTTGCAAAATGATTTTGGTCTTGAGTTATTTTCCACTGCTCTTCAATTATTGGGTCTCCTTCATCTTCAAAATCATTATGGCTTACATTGAAGTTAGTACCATCTTGAGTAAACGCTACCATCTCTTCTCTGTGCGTTGGAATATGTGCTAACGCTGTATGCTGTGAGATGTAAGGGTTATTCTCGGAGATGAAGTTTAGAGCATCTTGTAATAATTCCTCAAATGGTTTTGAATCTATGTCAAAGAACTTAATATGTGATAATTGACTTCTTATAGCAGGTGAACCTATTAGAATGAAATTAGTATCTGCTGTTGCTAGTAATTGGTTTACGTATGCCATATTGTTTATAGTGTTTTTTGAAACGTAAATCGTGTATCTACTTGCTTTTTCGTTAGTGAATACTGTTGTGAAAGATTGTTTTACAGATTTGTAGAGTGTACCACTGTAGTGACCCCTCCATCTTGATACCCAATAACTATAAGGCACATTAACAGTGTAAGTATACCTTTCTTGTTTGGATAGAGAACCCCTATAATGGGCTGTCCAAGTTCCTGACCTATAATAATCAGTATAACCTCTAGAACCTTCACTCCCACTTCCTACAGACCTCCATGAACCCGAACTTCCTGTTGTAGGTCCTCTAGGGATAGAACCTGAAAACCCACCCGAGTTTATAAATTTTGAAGAAGGTGCTGGACTAGATTGACCACTACCAGTATGTCTCGTACCCCCATCGTCGAAAACTCTTTTTGAACCCCAAACATTATTAGAATGAGTAGCTGAAAAGGTTCGTGACACTGTTCTAGTTCCTGTTCTGCGCTCTCTTCTTGTACCACTCACCCTATAGCCTATGTTATCTTCTCTAAATCGTGTCAAAGTTCCTGAGTATCCGCTTTTGGAATATGGTATTGAAGAAGGCCTCCTAGAACTCCCAGAGGTTGTAGTGCTTGCAGGTGCTTCATGCACATAAGTGTGTAAATCCCTCATGGTAACTGTAGGCCTTACATTCAATAACCTTAAATCATTGTTAATAGTTACTAAGTTGCTTGATATATGAGCTACTTCTGCTTTATTCCAAACATTAGCACCTGTCCTAGCTACCATGTTTTGGTCTGTCATAATATGAAGGTCAATCTCAGGYAARTGAATMGGAATATCTACRTAGAYCTCTGTTAATGGTCTTAAATTCTCTRCCCAAAACTTTACTTCATTGGTTACCCTTCTTCTATCTTCTGGCGTTACAAATGCTGGAATTGTAGGTTGYCCAAATTCTTCTAYTARCTCTACRGTRAACTTRTATGWKCCAAGTTCAGCATGAGTCAAAGCCTTAAGCTCTGYAATAGTCCCTTGCATTATAAAATGGTCTACAGTTCCGTTATTATTGTGGTCATGATAAAGCCTTACTGTACTGCTTGCTATAGTATCGTCATCAACTGAAACACCATGATAGTACATATCAATACTATCTTCTCTAAGAATTTGAGATGCCCATATGTTGGTTATTAAAGCAGGTATCTCATCAGGTAGTACATGGAACTTCTGTRTGAAAACATCTGATGTTCTTATAGTTCCTTCTACATTGTTTTTAACAACTAAGGATACTTCATACGAACCACTTTGTTTTGATAACAGTCTTACTAAATTCCTACCAGTCCAAGCATGATTTTGAGAAACTAAACCATTAGGTCGTCCTTCTATTCTTAAATCTGCGTTATTTCCATCAAGGTCTCTAATTAACCATTCCCAAGAATGAATYGGGTAAACTGCCATAACTTCTGCGTAGTTCGCTCTAGTAGTATCATCTGCTATAGTAATTAACCTATTCTCTTTAAACGTTCCATCGGTTTCAAATTGAGCCTTAGGTTTRGTATCAACWACCCATAYAAATAGAGAAAATGGCATATCAACTGACTCATCTCCACGAAGTCTCCATTCRGGRTCAYYWGYYTCAGGGTCTCCATAGTTTAATACTTGTGTATARRTTACTTCTACAAAWGCCCAAGTGTCACTAAAGTCWGYTCCAAATACAAARTTTCCACTAAARAATARGTTGTCATCTACTACTTGTCCGTTGATTTTAACTACTCTGTTGTCAATACCTGCTGGTGTTCCRTCWGTAGCRTTTAAAGGAGCTAAGTCAAAGACTTTAGTTGGAATTTGTGGGTCAGGTTGAACTAGTTGTTCATACTCRATTATAACTGGTTGATAGTTATCTAAAACTAYTGTTATMGTTYGAGTGAATGAMCKWGTTTYWYYWGTTCCCTCTTGKGTYACAGTTTGTTCTAYRWTAAAKTCAAAACTWCCTTCTGTTTCATTACCAATCTCACCGTAAATAAAATCTCTAATTCGAAGAGCTATGTCATTATYAAAAGCAGGAAGTTCTGATTCTGTAGGTGCTGGCRCATGAATATTGTGTACTTCACTTCCAGTTATTATTAGATGATAGTTTGTTAAATCTCCAAAACTCATATCCCTGTAACCAATATGACCTTTGTTTAAATCACCTATCTTCTCTACAACAATATTATCCGAAACACCAAAGATACTACCAAAATCCTCTGTTCCTCCTATTAGATGTGCCACAGCTAAACCAGTGTCTTGAACARATTCATTATTGAAAAAGACGGGTCTAGATAAGCCTTCTAGAGTAACTACTCCTGCCTCTGTTGACGCCACCCTTACWCGAAATCTTTGTGTAGCCGTTTGCATCCCACTAAACCTTCTGTTAACTATAGGCGAGCCTAAAGGCTCTATTACTGCGCCTCTAGAAGGTGTTAGTTCAAATTCCCAATGCTGTATATCATGCCTGTCGTAGTAAATTGATTGAAGGGMATCATCAATGACAATATCATCATCTTGAAGGACTCCTGTAACAGTAACTTCAAATACTACTTCTGTTGCWCCTTTTTCAAAGGTTAAGTCTTGCCCTGTTGGTACTCGCACTGTRGTTATGACAGGTGTTACGTCTTGTGCCATATTCGGCATATCTGATAGTGTTTGGTAGAATACAGCACCTGAACTAGTTTCATGAAACATAACTCCCTTAGATGTTCTTCTCATTGTAGGGTTTTGAGATACGTGGATATGCTCAACTGCGTTGTAATTACCCTGGCTAGTTGAGTTTTTTATAACTCCTCCACCTATGTCACCTCTACCRTCAGTTACGAGTTTGGTTATCCATTGGGTTGTTAGGGACATCCTTTCGGGATGCCTTAAATCTGTCGCCGCTCTGTGGAAGGGGCTAGGGGCTTGACTTCCATCAAAGACTGGATGCCAATTAATAGTTCTCCAAGGCTGGTATACCCAAGTTCTAGATGCAAAATCTTTATTAGGATTTAGTTCATCWGGTACAAATGCTTGATTRGTAAAAGCATGTCCCGATACATCYCTRCCYARGTAACGATACTCACCYAAGGCATTCATTACGCCACCTTTAAAGTAGCCTTGTGTAGATGGGTGAGTTCTTTGAGTCATGGCAACATGCTCATTTGTAGAAACAGAAGAAGGTGATCCATATACGATTACCCCTAACTCTAACATCATCTCTACATTTACTAATAAMCCATTAGCATTTGTAGCAGGCATTCCACCWARGTAGTTYCCTATAGTCCCACCTGCACCATACAGGTCTAAGATAGTTTGCTTGTCTAGGTTTCTAAACTCTGCATTGTCGTTATACATGTTTGGGTCACTATTTGTTGCGCCATAGACTTCAASGTTGTCACYAAAAACAGTTAGTGGTATTAATAAAATTACCACCAATAAAATACTAACTAATCTTTTAATCAATTTGTATCACCTCTATTCAATTTTTTAGTATTATTTAATAATGYGCAAWCAATATGCACCAACTCCTTTCARSTGTAGTTTTATATMRARWMRSTMKWWWRWMKGANAATTRKYYMKWWTWYYWTTKYWMWSWYWRAWYCSSACYTAYGTYWYYMRWHTSYRKYKCMWRRWWKYTSWRATTTCCACCGATATCTACTCTGCGATTATTCAATCTTCTAACTGATACGGGATATCTCCCATCTCTGTGTAGAATTACTAATGAGTCGTTAAACCAACCCCAAACCTCATCAAAGTCATCTTCAAAGGCTACTTCAAGAAGAAGTCTAATAATCTCTTGATGTCTCTCCATTGCACCTTGTGGGTCTATTAAAGCTATTTCGTGGTCTGATTGAGGGTTCTCGCTTTTGTCTATTGATATCATTAGGTCCGCTAAGTTTTCATAGGGATTATTAATATCTTTAATCCAAGTTTCTTCGTCTCTATATGCTACAAAACCCGTAGAAGATTCAAAAGGATTAGCTCCCATCCCTGCAAAACCCAAAGTATTATCTTGATTACCCTCCAACAAAATCAACATATCAATAATATCAGGCTCTCTATAGCTTTCATATATAGTCATCCATGTATCTTCCCAACCAGTAAATAGGGTTACTTGTTTTACATGACTTAAATCGGGATTTATTGTCTCTCTTATGTCTTCATCTAAGAACCTCATAATAACTGTAGCACCCTCTGCTCTTGTTAAGTGAGCTAGAGGTTCAAAATGTCCTAAACTTCTTCCCCCGAGTAGTCCAAAAGCATAAGCTTGAGCAATGTAGTGGAAATAGTCACCAGTTGAAGAATGAATATCTTTTATAATTACACGTTCTATAAGTTCTAATTCTGTCGGGTCTGCACCAAAATATCTACTAAGCATTGCTCTAGAAATTATCATTGCCATCTCTTGGCGAGTTATAGGCTGTTTGAATCTATCGTGGTCATTAG
>NVVX01000053.1 GCA_002733545.1 Alkaliphilus sp. | reverse complement strand
TAAGACGTTTCACGCTTTTTATACTTAATATACGCAAGTCAAATTCGTCATCCTAACTCACGACTGAAGCCACGAGTATGCGGTCGACAATTATCAATCAAAAAAGACAAGTCCCTGTCCCCTTGTCTCTTCCCTTGTCTCGCTATTCGAATTAACTTGAGTTTTATCACTTCCAATCAAAAGTACTAATTAGAACATCATTATCATCATATAAACTTAATGAACCACTTGAACTTGAGCAAATGCTTAGACCCTCCCATTTTCGTTTTGTAATAGTTTCCTCAGCATCACTTCTGTAAACTACTACACCCTCAACACCTGATAACAATATATATCCTATTGGAAAGATATAGGTAGAGTTTGAATCTGTATATACTAACTTCCAGCCCCCAATATGTATATTTTCAGAACCAAAGTTTTTTATAATAACATGCTCCTCTCTTAAATCTACATCTATAATTTGAATATTGATTTCCTCTTGATACTCAGGCTCTTGATACTCAGGCTCTTGATATTCTTCTTTATATTTGTCGTCTCTTGTGTTTTTTATTTCTGTCGTTGATAAATCAACCCTGCCCAAAACGTCAATAGGTCTAAATTCTCTTATAGTGATTTTACCATTATCGTTAATCGCATAAAATAGACTCTCATTAAATACAACTGGATTACTAAAACGTACTCCTTTGTCTCTTAAATTTAAAAATCTAAATTTAACCTTATCATATTCAAGAGTTGTGGTGTCAGTTAACCACATAGTATCTGCATTATAAGCGACTAGACGGTCTTGGCTTAATGCCAAAAGCAAATAAAGGGGATTGTGAGAATGACTGTAATGAATAGAGAATTTATTGTAAATTTTTTCTTCTTCATCTTTTACGTATAAACTAGTAGCTCTATATCTCAAAGGTCTCCTTCCACCAAACGTAGCGATAGTAGCAACAAAAACATCTGCACTTCCTGAAACAAATTGTTTACACTTTGGCAGAACTATCTTTTCTACTATCTTTTTTTCTGAAAAATCGTATTTGTATATATAAAAATCTCCTTCTCCTAAGTGTTTGTTTTGATTCTCCAACGTAACAATTTGATAGTATAAAGTGCCATTACTTCCCCCAGAACCAGAAATATATCTACCTGTTCCATCTGTTTTAGAGATTGAATAGTAAAAGGTTTTATGAATTTCGTAAATTTTATTCTCCTCATCAAGATTTATGGCATGCACTTCACTATACATTTTATCGCCTTCTCTGTAAGCAAACGATATAGCTAAGTAATTATCAACTATTTGAACATCCGGTATAAAATTAGTTCTCCCTTCATAGATTATTTCATGTGTTTTTTCCAATATATTAATTTTCACCACCTGAAACAGTTCTAACTTACCATTACCACCTTCAAGTACAACAACATATACATTATCCTCATATACCATGCTTATAGTATTTGCAAGCATAGTGTTGTTAAGATACTTATACTTACTATATCCGCGAGCATCTGAGTCATAGTAAAAAAAATCTATTCCTTCTAATGAAGCAGCACTAAAATAATATCTACTTAAGTTTACTCCAATCAAAACCATTTTATTTGCATAATTATTCTGTATGCTCGTCTCATATATAGGAAGTGTCAATTCAATTGTATCGTAATTTTTCTCTTCGAAAAAGTTTATTTTCTTAAGTTCGCCTTTTTGAAGAACTAAAGTGTATTTCTTGCATTCATTTTCCTCAAACTCCTCTTGAAGTTTAGTTTCCGCATTAATAATTTCATCTAAATTTTTATTCACTGAATTTTTTTCGCCCAGGTACGTCGTATCAGTACAACCTGCTAGTAACATTAATAACAAAATAACTAGCGCCAGTTTTATTCTCATCTCTATCTCTCTCCTTTCATTTAGCCAAATATCTCAAAAGCTCTCTAAAGTGCATATTCTACAGCTAAGGAATATGTACTTTAGAGATTAATCTGATTAATATAAAATAAGCCCTAATCTATTTTTAAGATTTTTATAAACTGTTCTCGTATTGTACCATGTATTACCTAGCCCTTCGCCCCAAGGATCTGTAACTTTTATTTTACTAAAGACATAACTTTCTGTAATGCTGCTACGCTCCATCATATGCATAGGAACTACATCGTAGTGATAATTCAGTCCACTACCATTTAAAAAATGACCACCACTAGTATCATATTTCCATCCATCAGTGGTTTTTGCCTTGATATGCAAAATAGTCGGTACATTTGCTCTCAAGGCTAATTCTTGCTTAGTTTGAAAATCGAACTCACTAGACACAACGGTTGAAATGTAGTTTCGTCTTGATTGATCTGTATTTAAAAGAATTCTTATATTATCCAAATTAGTTCCTACTCCACGTTTTGTACCTAACCTGCCTGCATATACACTTTGACTACTTGAATTAGCGTTTATAAACTGTAGCGTTTGTTTTACTGTTGCAGGACCACAATAATAACTTGTCTCTTGTTCAAAAATTGGAACAGACAAACTTTTAAAAAAAGATTGATTAAATTGAAGCATATTGTTTTTATGCTCTTCCATCCTTCTCTCATTTTCTAAAATTTCATCTTCTGATATCGTATGTGTGAAATTGTTTACATTATTTAAATCACTCGTTCCTGCAAGTCCTATAGATGTAAAAGACAAAATTATTAAAGAGCATAACGCAAATATTATTTTTTTCATTTTCTTCACTCCTGTTTTTTATTTTTATACATAAATTTTCCTTCTTGATTTTACTATTGAGCTGTATTACTTATTATCACTTGAGATTCTACATTATGTCCATTGTAAGCATAAAAGAATGTTTTCGTACGATATGAATCGCCTTGTTCTACAATATGTGTTTTAAACATTGTTCCACTATGACTGTTAAATGTTTCTGTAAAATGCCTGATAGTTGTCCATCTCCCACCGATCCTTTGTTGAAGATATGAAGATATTCTCACTCTGTCTGTTATGTTACGGTATCCCCTTAGCGAACATATGATAGTCACTACACCATCTTCCATGTGAATACTACTTCTTATAGTACTTATATACAGCATCTGTGGCGATATAACTAGCCTTTCATCTTCTACTACTTCTAAATTTGCATTGACTACTACTAATGAACTCGTGAATGCAAATATGCACACTATAGCTACAATCCATTTCATCTTTACCATTATTTTCACCTCCTCCTTTTTACCCTTCATATATACAACCATTCAAAAGGAGAAAGTGTGACACTTTTTTCGAAAATATTTCAATATATTTTTTGTGATACCAAGATTCGTTGGAATTCCAACCTTGTTCCCCCTAAAAAAATCCCCGGGTATTTCTTTGTTAAAGACTAGCAAATTAATACTGGGAATACAATACAACTTAAACGAGACAAGTCCCTGTCCCCTTGTCTCGCATTTTATCCTCCTATTTGGTTCATATTTCTTTTTATCGGTTTAAACCCTTTGTCAGTAATGCTGTGTTTTTCTGGTTTCTCACTAACTGAAATCATTAAAATCTCTCTCATGCTCAAACCTTGCTTTTTCAGTTCTCTTATGTCTAACTCATAATTTGAGTGTAAACAGGGTTTAATTTTCCCGTCTGCTGTAATCCTTATTCGATTACACCCATCACAAAAACATTCGCTAAGTGGGTTTATTAACCCAACTGTTCCTTTATGCTTTGGAATTTTATACCTTTTTGCAGGAATACTTTTGTTTTCTACGTCTATAGGTATTAGCTCTTTAAACCTTTCTTTTACTGCTGTATTGGGGAGATGATAACCCTTAGTCCAGCTACTTGCTTCACCAATTGGCATAAGCTCAATAAATCTTACTTCAATTTCTTCATTTCGCGTTAGCTCAATAAAGTCGCCAATTTCATGGTCATTGATCCCTTTCATTAACACAATATTGAGTTTAAGTGGTGTTAATCCGACTTTCTTTGCCACTTCTATACCCTCTAACACCTTTTTTAAATTGCCACCTTTGGTGATTTTTTCATACGTTTTGTCATTAAGAGAATCAATACTAACATTCACTCTTTTTAAACCTCTATCCTTTAATTCTTTAGCATATTTTTTTAACAATACTCCGTTTGTTGTAATCGCAAAGTCTTTCAAACCTTTTGTTTTTGCAATATTACTTATAAGTCCCATTATACCTTTTCTCACAAGTGGTTCTCCACCAGTAAGTCTCACCTTATCTATCCCTAAATTAATGCCTTCTATTATAATACTTTCAATTTCTTCTAGCCTTAATATCTCATTATGTGCTTTTTTTGGCACCCCAACTACAGGCATACAGTATTCACACCTTAAATTACACCTATCAGTTACCGATATTCTCATGTAGTTAATTTTTCTTTCAAATTTGTCAATCATTTTATCCCTCTTTTTTTTGCGAATCAAGTCAAACACTTTTGCATCAAAGATCCATCAGTTCTATATGTATTTTATATTTCGCTGTTTTGCTCGCTTACTCTGCATTAGGAATAAAAAGAGCTTCTCCAAACTTCTCTACCCCAAATCCTGCAATTAATTTCTGTGCTTCATCTGATAATATCCAGTTAACAAACTCCATCGCTCCGCCATGATTAACTAATTCATTTTTACTAGGATCTATTGGTATTATAGCATATTGATTAAATAATTTTGAATCTCCTTCTAATAATACAACTAAATCAATCGTATCACTTAAAGCTAAAAAAGTTGCTCTATCAGTCAAAGTATATGTCAGTTTTTCATCTGCCATTTGAATCACGTCACCCATACCTCTTCCTGCTGAAACATACCAATCTCCCGAAGGTTCAATACCTGCTTCAAGCCATAAATTCTTCTCTTTCGTATGAGTTCCAGAGTCATCACCTCTTGATACAAATTCAAACTCGCCTTCATTAATAAGCTTAAATCCTGCAATAGTATCAGCCTTAGCATTATTAAGTAAATTAGCTGGATCTTCTTTAGGTCCTATAATTACAAAATCATTATACATTACTTCAAATCTTTCTGTTCCATGCCCTTCTTCAACAAAAGTAATCTCCCTTTGTTTGGCATGTACTAATAAAACATCTGCCTCTCCATCTCTTCCCATTTGTAATGCCTTTCCCGTTCCAACTGCAACAACTTTAACTTCTATACCTGTTTTTTCTTCAAATACTGGTATAATATAATCTAGCAACCCACTATTTTCTGTACTTGTAGTTGTAGCTAGAATAATACTCCCTGGGTTCTCCTGCGTACAGCCAATTAAAGCTCCTATACTCAACACTAAAACAAAAACAACACCTAGCACCTTCTTGTAATTTTTTCGCATAAACAATCCTCCATTTTTTAGTGTGTTTTTTTCTACAAAAAAACACCATAGAAAGGAATATAGTGCATATTATTTTCCTTTCCAAACACGGGTGGCATAAAAGTTTCCCTTTGCACCAATAGGTCAATAATTCATAGTATCCTTTAGAATTAAAGACTCGAAAAATAAGTATTAATTTTCAGTTGTATATATATTATTCTACAGAAAAAACAAATCTCCTTTTAAATTTGATAATTTTTTATCAAATTTATTCTACCATAAAATTCAATCTTATACCATAGAATCGCGAGAATTTTATAATTTGACATTAACATGCAAGTAGTCTAAAGTATTACCTAGAGGAGCTGTTAAACATGTTTAATATAGGTATAATTACAGCAAGCGATAAAGGATATAAAGGTGAGCGCGACGATGTTAGTGGTAAGTTAATAAAAAAAATAATGGTAGTTGAGAAATATATCGTGTCAAAATACATAGTTCTCCCAGATGAAAAAGAGGTAATTTCTAATGAATTAATTAATATGTCTGATTATCTTAAACTAGACTTAATATTAACAACTGGAGGAACAGGATTTTCCCCTAGAGATGTCACCCCGGAAGCTACACTAGATGTGATAGATAGAAACGCTCCCGGAATAGCCGAAGCTATGAGGTATCATTCTCTTAAAATAACACCTAAGGCTATGCTAAGTCGTGCTGTTTCAGGTATAAGAGGTAGTACACTAATTATCAACTTACCTGGT
Organism: Alkaliphilus sp.; assembly: GCA_002733545.1. Classification (GTDB taxonomy): domain Bacteria; phylum Bacillota; class Clostridia; order Peptostreptococcales; family NVVX01. The sequence continues at coordinate 6,884 of NVVX01000053.1, read as the reverse complement.
AGCCCTAAGGCAGTAAAGGAAAATCTTGAATTTATTTTGCCTGCATTAAAACATGGTTTAGAAATTCTTAAGGGCATTGCAAGTGAGTGTGCTACTAAGCACTAATCAACATCGAAATACCATTCCTCAATTTCATAAAAAATATTATGAAATTGAGGATTTACCAAGCCTTCAACCCTTCTATCCATAACTATAGCTTGATGCTCAAAAAACAAGCAATAGTAGAGCAAGTTATCACTAATATATCTTTGGACAAGTTTAGAGTTTTCACTAAATTCCTCTCTTCCAATTGAATTTGTAACACTTTCAAGCTTAACATCTAGTTCTTCATTTTGGTAATTTATAATATTTGTGTTTCCAATTTCAGTTGAATGAAAAGCAAATGATAGGTCGTGAATCTTTGATAAGTGCCAACCTGCTAAAACAATATCAAAATCACTAATCTCAACTGCTTCGTTAAATTCTTCCCACTCCAAAATTTCAATTTCTAACTTTATTCCAATTTCTTCTAACATTTCTTTAATAAAGTAAGCTGTTTTCTCACGCATAGAGTTTCCTTCGTTTGTAATTAGTCTAAATATTAATTCTTCTCCGTCTGCATTTTCTCTTATCATTTTGTCTTTATTAATTCTATAGCCAGCTTCATCTAACAGTATTTTTGCATTTTCTATGTTATGGCTAAACAAATACTCTCCTTCATAGTAAAGCCAAGAATTAGGGTTTACCGGAACATCTACTATTGTTGCGTGTCCTAAGTATATGTTACTGACAAGCCTATGTCTGTCTATTGCATAGGCTATTGCTTTTCTGACCTTTAGGTTGTTTAATGTTTCATTCTTGAAATTAAATCCAATAAATTCTAAGTTGTTAGTAATAAACTCATAAACACGCAAGCTGTCATGGTCGTAATACCTTCTCCAGTCTGTATCTACAACCTGCACAAAATTTATCTCTCCACTATCAAGCAATGAGATTTGTGCATTTAGATCCGGCACCACAACAACTTCTATTTTTTCGATACTAGCCTGTTTTCCCCAATATCTATCATTTTTAATTAATGTCAATTGACGCATTCTTAAATACTCTTTGATCTTATACCTTCCTGTTCCCACTAATGGAAAATCATTAGAATATAGTTTGTCTAAATTTCCTTCTAAAAACAAGTGACTTGGTAAAATAGGGAAAACCAACAAATCAAGAGCAGTTCCAATCGGTCTTTCAAAGTAGAACCTAACAGTGTTATCATCTACTTTGCTTAATATAAGATCTGCAATATCTTCATATGGCGAGTGTGTTTTTCTGTCTTTATATGCTTTCTTTATTACATCAAAAGTAAATATGATATCATCTATAGAGAATTCTTTTCCGTCATGCCAGTATACGTTTTGTCTAATTGTAAAATCTATGGTTCTTCCATCTTCTGACACTTCCCATTTTTGGGCAAGTTGAGGAACAACTTTCATTTCTTCGTCAAAAGAAACTAAGCTTTCATATATTAATTTGTGAACCTGTACTAAACTTCTGTTGTTATTTAATAGTGGATTAAGAGTTTTGAATCGTGTAACAGACAGTATTAAGTTAGTATCTTTATTTCTGCCTACTTCCACTATTTCTTCTTGATTTTCAATATCTATTTCTTGGTTTGCTATTTGAAATATTTCGCTATTGCAGGCTGTGCTAATCATTGATAATACTACGATTATAACGATTAGAAAGTATGTTTTTCTCATATCCGTCTCCCTTTATTTAATAATCGATTGATTGATTACAAAGCGAAAAATCTTACGATCCCCACCGTGGGGAACCCCTACACATTGCAGGGCAGCTGTCTAGAGCTGTTTGACCCGACCGTACTCTTAAGGTTAATCAAGAAATTAGCTTAATCCGAAAACAAATACTTAATTCCCTCTCGGTATATTACCTTAAATATTTTATAATCTCTTGATACTCTTCTAAAGTATGTTTTAGTTTCAGGAAATGGAATTATATTTAGGGTAATGCCGTCTGCACTATATTCAGAATTTCGAAGCCATGTACGCACATTCCCGTTTCCCGCATTATACGCCGAAATTACAAGTTTAAGATCTCCATCAAATTTATTGTATAGAAAGTTCAAGTACCACGTTCCTAAGCTTATATTAATTCTTGGATCAAATAATATTTCGTCTGAATAGTCTGTTCTCCCCATGCTCTCTGCTATCCATTCTCCAGTGAGTGGCATTATCTGCATTAGCCCACTAGCACCTTTTATAGACACGGCCTCAGGATCAAAACCACTTTCATTTCTTATTATTGAAGCTACCAAGTATGGGTCAAGACTATATTTCTCGGCGTATTCAACAATTAAGTCGTAATAATGAATAGGATATAGTATTTTAAGTATTCTCCTAGAATTAAGAGCGATTAATAGGCATATGACTAGCACAACCATACGAACTAATGTTTTGTTTTTCTTGCTACTTCGCATCATGTTCCTCCGTTTACTTGAATTCCTGCCAAAGAGATTTAACGATTTTATTCAATCTCTCTAAACTAGCTGAATTATCTATTATATTGCATGCAAATTTCCTTTTTTCTTCTACAGTCATTTGGCTATCAATTCTTAACTTAGCCTCTTGTTCTGTAATACTATCCCTTTTCATAATTCTATTAATTTGAATATGCTCACTTGCTGTAACAAGCCAAACCTCATCTACTAATTCTGTCAAATTGTTTTCTATAAGTAATGCGGCATCAACTATTATAACATGATAGTTGGAATTCTCTTTGCTCCATTTTATCTCATTTTGTATTTTTGCCACTATTTTAGGATGTGTTATTTTGTTAAGTTTTGTTAGCGCTTCACTATCTGAAAATACAAGTTCACCCATTTTTTTTCTGTTTAGTTCTCCATTTGTCAATAAATAGTTGTCTCCAAATTCACTTGCAATTTCTCTTAGAGCTGGGGATCCTTTTTTAACAACCTCACGCGATATCTTGTCTGCATCAATAATAAACGCCCCAAGCTTTTTTAAGATGTTAGAAACTGTGGTTTTCCCACAAGCTATTCCACCTGTTAATCCAATTACTTTCTTCATAATTTATTTCTCCTATTTTGCATCGTACCAATTATCGGCAACTGATAAGTCCACTTCTAGTTTTACCTGTAACTCCATTGCATCTTCCATACATCTTCTAATAATTTCTGATACTTCATCAATTTCGTCTAGTGGCGATTCAACAATAAGCTCATCATGTACTTGTAATATTAGTTTAGAAACAAGTTTTTTTTCTATTAATTCCCCATAAACCTTTACCATTGCTATTTTAATTATATCAGCTGCACTACCTTGAATTGGCGTGTTCATAGCTGTTCTTTCTGCAAAAGACCTGATGTTGAAGTTAGAGGATTTGATTTCTGGTAAATATCTCCTTCTCTTTAACAAAGTGCTCACATAGCCATTTGCCTTGGCTTCTTTTACAATATTCTCCATGTAATTCTTTACGCCTACATATTTATCTAGATAATTTTCAATGTATTTTTTTGCTTCTTTTCTAGAAATTTTTAAATTTTCTGATAGCCCATAATCGCTAATCCCATATACTATCCCAAAATTTACAGCCTTAGCTTTACTTCTATCATCTGCTGATACTTCATCGATTGGCAGTCCAAAAATCTCAGATGCTGTTCTTGTATGAATGTCTTGCCCTTTTTCAAATGAATCTATCATATTTTCATCTTTAGTAATATGTGCAAGCACGCGTAGTTCTATTTGCGAATAATCTGCATCAATAAATTTCTTTCCTTTAGATGCTACGAATACTTTTCTTAATACCCGCCCCATTTCGTATCTTACAGGAATGTTTTGAAGGTTAGGCTCAACACTTGAAAGTCTACCAGTAACTGTCCCTGTTTGTTTAAATGATGTGTGAATGCGGTTAGATTCTGGATTTATTAAATTAAGTAATCCTTCTACATAAGTTGAGTAGAGTTTAGTCACATGTCTATATTCTATTATCAATGGTATTATGTCATGTTCTTTATACAATTTTTCTAAAACTTCGATATTTGTAGAATACCCTGTTTTAGTTTTTTTAATTGGTGTTAACTTCAACTGATTAAATAGAACTTCGCTTAGTTGCTTTGGCGAGTTAATATTAAAATCAGAATTAGCAATTTCATGTATTTTTATAGATAAGTTGGTAATATTTTCTCCAAATTCGATTTTAAGTTTCTCTAGCATCTCTATATCTACTTTAATTCCTTCGATCTCCATTGATGCTAAAACTTCTACAACAGGCAGTTCCACAGTGTAGTATAATTCGTTCATGTTTAACTCATCAATTTTACTTATCAATATTTTTCTTGTTTTAAATATTGACCTTACCTGTTGGCATAAATAATCCATTAGCATACTACTTGGTATTTCAGCTGGCAATAGTCTTTTCTTGCCTTTTCCTCGCAGCATTTCATCATTTTGAATTATATCATCAGTATATTTTAAAGTAATTTTATCCATTTCATAAGAGTTCTTTGTCGCATCAATTAAATACTCTGCAATCATAGTGTCAAATTTTATATTCCTAATTTTTATTCCGTACCTCTTAAAATGTATAATTTCCTTTTTAAAATCATGTCCAATTTTCTCTATGTTTTCATTTTCTAATATTTCCTTTAATTTGTTAATAGTTGTTTCTTCGTTCATACTACTGTTTAAGTCAATATAATACTGTTTTTTATCGCAGGTCGCTAATGCAATTGAAATTAATCTATCTGTCAGCAAATTTTTCTCTTCAGTAATTGAATTTATTACTACTAACTGCTTCTTAGAAATCTCTAAGAGCAATTTCTCTAATTTTTCATTGTTATCTATTACAATAATGTTGTTATCTACTTTTTTTTCGTTTTTGCTTATGGCATTTTCTACGTTTTTTTCTGTATTGTTCTCTATCTTAGTAATAAAACTTGTAAACTCAAACTTTCTAAATAATTCTACTAATTCACTATAGCTAGGGTCAATGAATTTTAGATCTTCTAAATTGATTTCAACCGGTATATCAGTAATAATTGTAGCTAACCTTTTACTTAAAATTATACTTTCAATATTATTTTCAATTTTTTCTCTCAGCTTTTGAGCTAAAATAAGTTCGGTGTTTTGTATTAAATTTTCTACTGTTTTAAATTGCTTTAATAATTTAATTGCTGTTTTTTCACCCACTCCAGGAACACCTGGTATATTATCAGATTTGTCACCCATAAGACCCTTTAAATCAATAAATTGAGTTGGTGTTACTTCATATCTCTCCATTACTTGCTTATCATCATATATTTCAAGATTTGATACGCCTTTTTTAGTAATAAGTATTTTGGTATACTCAGAAGCTAATTGCAGCGCATCTCTATCAGCAGTAACGATTAGACTCTCAATCTTGTTCTGCTCACAAATCTTACTTATTGTTCCTATCAAGTCGTCAGCTTCAAACCCTTCTGATTCAATTCTAAAAATATTCATTGCATCAAGAATGTCTTTTAATGGCTTTATTTGCTCTGCTAATTCTGGCGGCATTTTTTTTCTTCCAGCTTTATATTCGCTATATTCTTTATGTCTAAATGTAGGCGCTTTAAGGTCAAATGCTACACCTACATATTCAGGGTCATATTTTTTTAATACTTTATATAGCATTGTTACAAAACCAAAAATCGCATTTGTATGTTTGCCCTCTTTTGTTGTTAACGTTGGTAACCCGTAGAATGCTCTATATATTAAACTGTTTCCATCAATAATTATCATTTGTTTTTTACCCATCTCATTCCATCCTCTCTTGTAAGTAGCAAATAGTCAATACTATTTCTCAAATCTTCTACTATTTTTGCCTACACTAATTATAGCACTAATCATCAAAAAAAAGACCTGTTAAGGTCTTCTTTTTTTATTTTCGTTATAATGAGTATTACTTAATAATTAAAAACCATTTGTACGTTTGCTCTTATTTCAAGTTCGCCAGTTTCAATTTGCGTTGAACCCACAGCTTTTGATTCTAGCATCATATCCATACTTCTAGTGAGTGGAGCTATATTGATCTCAATTATCTCTATCGGTACGATTTCAGTTATCTTCATTGTATTTGCAATAGCATTGGCCTTACCATTTGCATTTTTTATTGCTAGTTTCAGTGCTTCTAGGTAAAATTTGTTTGCATCTGATACAGTAAAGCTTATATTGTTCACTTGATTAGCTCCACTATTTACTGCTGTGTCTATTATAGCACCAACACTGTCAATATTTCTTACTACTATCTGCAAGCTATGAATTACCTTAAAATCTCCCTCGACCGTCTTTCTTGTTTCATGATCATAATATCTTTCTCTAAACATGTTGTATGAAACTGTTTTAATATCTTTTTCGTCTATTCCTATTTTCTTAAGTGATTCAATCACTTTATTAGAAATAGTAGCATTTTCACTTTGTGCATCGCTAGAATTTTTGCTTGATGTTTCAACCCCTACATTTACTAAAGCTATATCTGGCTTTGCCATAACTACCCCAGCTCCATTTACATGTATTTCTCCATTGATTAGCCCTGGCAAAGGAATTATATCTCCTATCGGTTCTGGCATAGATATTCCACCTTCTTGACCTGCTAAAGCTACTTCAGAAACTATCCCTCCTGCTACAAAAAAACTTACTAAAGCAAATACTAATATAGAAATAATGATATTTTTTTTCATGATAATCCTCCCATTTTTTATTTTTTCGAATTGATAATTATACGTCAAACTAAGTACCGCAATTATAGAGACCATCTAACTCATACTCCGCTGAATTGAAATAAAAAATAAACCTTTTGCAATTACCATATATTTCAAAAAGGAAAATTGAATTTTATGTCGAATATATATATAA
>NVVX01000052.1 GCA_002733545.1 Alkaliphilus sp. | reverse complement strand
TAAATAAAGTGCAAGCAGGTCAAAATAAAGTGACATTCTTGTAGTTAGCTGGGTAAATTAGTTTGAAACTAGTTGGCTAGAATAAAGTGTAAATCTACAGATAGCAAACAAATAATTCATTATTCGCTAAAGCACTTTTTAAGTTATTATCAATTGTTCGCTCTCTTAGCAGTTTTTTTTTCAATTCTAAATCAAAAAATTCATAGCTAGGTGCTGTTTTTTTTGAAGCTACAGTCATAGCAAAGTTTGCATTTTGAATTATCTCCTTCGCCTTAGTACCATCATTAGGAAATCTTGCTATTCCCACACAAACGTTAATTTTTACAATTCTATCTTCTACATCCATTTTTTTCTCGAGTTCTTCTAGAAACTTTTCTACTTTTTGTTCAATTATATTTCTATCAAAAATGCTGTCTATTAATAACACAAACTCATTTCCACTTATTCTCGAAACAAAATCAGAATCCCCCGAAAATTTCTTTATTTTTTTGCCAATGCAAATTAACACTTTATCTCCGATGTCATAACCACATACATCATTTACATGTTTAAAGTCCTTAATATTAATATATAGTATCGCTCCTGATTTAAAGTTTTTCATACCTTCATCTATATGCTTTTCAAGCAAACTTCTATTAGGAAGTCCCGTCAAATCGTCATGATATGCCATAAACAGTATTTTCTCTTCGTGCTTTTTTCTTTCAGTTATATCTACATGAGCACCTACCATAAATAACATCTTGCCATCTGCATCGTATTGTGCTTTGCCCAGAGCTTCTATCCACACATACTCATTTTTTTTGTTTTTTACTCTGTATTGAGTTTTAAAAACATCCGCTCTGCTTATTTTTTGAGTAACAACGCTTTCTCTTAGTACATGTTTATCTTCAGGGTGAATCAAATGTATCCACTCATCTAAGGTGGATTTATCTAAGCTAACATCGAAATTTTCATAGAAACTCGAATTGAAAAATCTAACATTTCCATCATCATCCATGTCCCACATGCCTTCTTTAGCCGCTTCAAAGATTAGCTCTAATCTCTCTATGTTTTTTTTATATAATTCTATTTCGTTAGTTAAATGGCCAATATTGTTTTTATTTTTGCAAATGCGAACCACTTCCTAATACATTATATTATGATGTTGATATTTTGTTCCTTACCTAAATGCTAAATCAATAACGACAATACAATGTTTAATTTTGATCAATATTAGGCAGTTTGATTTTCTTTGATACAATAGCCGTTAAGATAAAAGCAGTTATAGTTCTTATTGCTAGAAGAAACCATCCATTTGCCCCAACTGCAACAAACAACAGAGTATCTTCAAAAACAGCATGACAACAAGCTAAAAACAACGCAAGAAGCAGCAAGCTCCTTTTGTCCAAATTACCTTCTTTAGCACTCTGTATTATTACTCCAGCACCGAAGGCTAATCCGAAAACCAGACCTATAGCTAAAGGGAACGCTGAATCGTCAGATATTTTCATAAATCTCGTAATCGGTTTACTTAGTTTTGCAAGCCAATCTAAAGCTCCTGCATCTTTTGCTATTTCCATAAAAACCATGAGTGGAAAAACAATCAACGCTATATTAAATACTGATGTTAATCCGCCGAACAAACCTTCTTTAATAATTTCTACAGCGCTCATTCTTTCACCTCTATTATTTTTTATGTGCTAGCAATTTTTTTACATCAATAAATGCTTTTGCTAATGTATGCTAAGGAGCGACAAGAACTGCGTCTCCTTATCATACAGCTACAGTACTATATTCAAAATTATCCCCGAAGCAAGTGCTAATCCAATTCTTGTTGCTAATATTGGCAAAACTCCTATCCCAATCTTTTTAGTTACTGCAGTTTCTACAAACAGTGTGTGGGAAAAAGAGATCATTACAGCTAAAATCGTAATTTGCTTTGCCGTTAAAGAAATAGAAGAAATTACGCCAAGAGCCGCATAAATATTAAGTGCATTTCCTAATACAAGCGCTAAAGCTGCTTCACCAGGCAAGCCAAAAATACTCATTGCAGGTGCAAAAATAATTGCAACATATTCTAACAGTCCTGTATGCTTTAAAACAGTAACCACAAAATATACTGGCAATATAATTTTTGCTAACATCCAAACAGTAGTAGCACCATTTTTACTTCCTCTAACAAATGTGTCTTTAGTAATCATTTTCATCTTCCTTTTCATTGCATTGCATTCCAGCATATTTCTCTAACCTACCTGCCAACTATATTACTATCTATTTAGTTCTCTTATAAGTCGGTACAATTTTAGCAATCTCACTAACTATTTTTTCGTCTTCCCCTAACAAAAGAGTTTTTAATATGTCCAGACCTGAAATTAATTGTTTTAAATCCGAGTAAAGAGGCTTGGCTGTAAATATTTTCTCGTGCTTTGTTGACTCTGTCCCCTCACCTTCAAGCAAAAGTTCTTCAAATAATTTTTCTCCTGGTCGTAGTCCAACTATCTCAATCTTTATATCTTCATCAGGAACAAATCCCGATAATCTTATTAAATTTCTTGCTAAATCAATTATTTTCACAGATTTACCCATATCAAGCACAAAGATCTCTCCACCTTTAGCCATTGCTCCAGCTTGAATTACTAGCTGTACAGCTTCTGGTATAGTCATAAAGTACCTTGTAACATCTTTATGTGTTACAGTAACTGGTCCGCCATCTTTTATCTGTTTTTTGAAAAAAGGGATAACACTTCCATTGCTGCCTAGTACATTCCCAAACCTAACTGCAACAAATTCAGTTTTGCTCACTTTATTTAATGACTGCACAATCATCTCTGCAACACGCTTTGTAGCGCCCATTACATTTGTAGGGTTAACTGCTTTGTCTGTTGATATTAGCACAAACTTCTCGACACTATATTTATGTGCGCATTCTGCAACATTAAGAGTGCCAAATACATTGTTTTTTATCGCTTCTTTAGGATTGCTTTCCATAAGAGGTACATGTTTATGCGCTGCTGCATGAAACACTATTGCAGGTTTATATTTTTTGAATATTTCTTCTAGTCTTGTTTTATCTCTAACAGATGCCATAATAATTTCTAAATCTACATTACAATGAGTTCTAATTAGTTCGTTTTGTATTTCATACGCATTGTTTTCATACATATCTAATATTAATAACTTTTGGGGATTGAAAGTTGATATTTGACGACATAGTTCTGATCCAATAGAACCTCCACCACCTGTAACAAGTACAACCTTCTCTGTTAAGTACCCGCTAATTTCTTCTAAATCTACTTTAACCGCTTCTCTCCCTAGCAAATCTTCTATCTCTACATCTCTTATACTCTGAATTGAAATATCTCCACCAATGAGTTCAAAAATACCTGGTACAATTTTTAATTTGCAATTTGTCTTGCTACATTCCTCTACAATTTCTCTGATATTTGCTCTTTTCATCGACGGTATAGCAATAATAATTTCATCTATTTTCTTTCTTTCTGCGATTTTTCTTATGTGATACCTATCACCTAAAACAGGTACTCCATTGATTTTCAACCCTAATTTCGCATCACTATCATCAATAACTGCTACTGGTTTACTACGCAATTCTTCGTGATTCTTAAGTTCTTTGATAACCATTGCACCAGCTTGCCCGGCACCAACTATCATTACCCTCTTTATATTTTTGCTCTTAGTTAATCCGTAAACTCCGCCCTCTTTAAATCTTCTTGCTACCCTATAACTAAATCTAATTCCACCAATGAATATTACATCTAGCATAAAAGCTAGTATATATATACTCCTTGGTAAAACTTGTTGTGAAATAACCATATAAGAGATAATCGCGGCATTTGCTGCAAAAGACGTAGTAACAACTTGCACCAACTCCTCTATACTTGCATATTTCCATAAGCTTTTATATAGTCCAAAAAAGTAAAATACAATAATCTTTATTGCTGTAAAAATCAAAATATTATAGATATAAGTATTGAATTGTTCAGCACCTAAACCTACTCCGAAAATTTTTCCTTCAAAACGAAGGTAAAACGCACAGAAAAAAGCTAGATTTATCAGTAAAATATCAAAAATAATTAAAATTGTAGTAATTAATCTTTTTTTCATGATGCCCCCCGACCTTTCTTTCTAAAATATCTATCTCATATGTCAGTTAAATTGAAGTCATTGATTATAAATCGGTGTTTTGAACGCACAAAGTATCAGGCTTCTCTTTTCTCTAGTCCAGTTCTTCTTCACTCAAAAATATTTTAATACTTTCAACTTCAAAACTTTCTTCTGTGTTTCCTAAATGTTCTATTCTAATAAACTGTCTTCCTGCTTCAATATCTTCAGTTGTTTTGAAAACAAATTTATGCCCACCATCTATCGTTTCAGGCATTCCTAACTGATGGAATTGAACGTGCTTTCCTGTTCTACTAAGAACAAATAACTGTAGATAGTCAATTTGTTTGTGTTCAATTAGTTTAATTTCTAGCACATAGGTCGTTAGTGGTTTTAGTGCGAACTCACCTGAAAAAATACCTGCTCTAACTTCTCCATTATTTGAAAGCATGACACCACTTTTGTTCATTTTTGTTAGGAGGTTAGATTTAGCTGGTTTCCATTGTCTCCACGTGTCAGGAATGTCGTCGGTATCTACATCTAGACTAAGATATTGTACATATATTAAATTAGCTAGCATATTTATTCTCTCTACATCATCCACATTATTAATAAAATATTTCACTCTATTAATATTATTAACCGTTTCATCAGTGAATCTAATTGTTTTTCTTAACCCAATATTTGCTGATTTCATTTCCTCTATAATAGATAATCCTCTTTTATAGAGTTCTAATCCTTCATCCATTTTGCCGTTATCTAAAAAGTGACTTCCCATAGAAATATATAATGCTAATTTTTGCTCGTACATAGCTGGTCTTAGCGGAGCCAACCTTACGCTCTTGTCTATTAATTCTATAGCTTTGTCAAATTGTCCTACTGCCATAAAATATGATGTAGCTTGCTGAAACATCAACGCATTAGTAGGCGCAAGTTTTAGTGCTTTTAAATAATGCTCCTCTGATGCTATCAGTATATCTTCTTGCCCTAACTGCACGGATTTTTGCCTCATCATATGCCCTAAATCTACTCTGAATGTATTTTGAAAAGGATCTCTTTTTACTGCAGTTTCAAAATATTCGGTTGCCCTCTCAAAATTCCCTTCTTCAGCTGCTTGAACAGCTTTTATTCCATAATTATACCCACTATAAAGAGATATTGTAAAAATTAATAGTGGCGCTATCACTAGTAAGGCAGATATTGGAGATAAGATAAATTTTGGTAGTCCGAGTTTAATGTTGTCGTCATACGGCTGGATAGTCCCTAGCAGGGCCCAAAATGTTAATGCAATTGATAAAAAAGAAAAATTGAAATCAAGTACACTATGTGCAAGTAACGCTAACAAGCCTGTTATTATCGATATCCGTATAGTATCTTTCTTTAATGCTGCCAAAACTAGCTTATATAAAAGCAAAGCAATCAACATCAAAACTAATAGTATTCCGAACACACCTGTTTCTACTACTGTTTGTATATAGTGATTATGTGCTTGTGTGCTAAAGAATGGTTCGTTTTGATATTTGCTAAATTGCGCTTTCCAAGCGCCACCACCTGCTCCTATTATAGGATTGCTTTTAAACATTGACATTCCTGTAATAACATAATCTATTCTTGTTCTTGCGCTATGATTTTCGACTTCTATGCTATTGATTCTTCCTATAAGTGATTCAGGAATATATCTGTATTTTAAAGGCATCTCGTGGATAGAATCTCCTTGTTCATCTATTAGTGTCACATTATTAAACGTAGCTTTCGTGTTTGGAAATAGATTTAGTATCTGTACAATTAAACTATTTGTACTCTTAAATGTAGTAAATGGAATTAGTATCTCGCCAGACTCATTTAGCTCTCCAAGTCTCTGAACTATTAATTTTGATTTGCCGTTTTCGTCCGACGCAAGAATTCGGACTCTCCATGGCCACTCTTTTTCGTCTTGGCTAGTAGCTTCTACACTCACCTTCAGCGTATAATTTTCATCAGGAAGTATGTCACTTATTGTTCTAGTAAGATGATTAGACCTGTTTTCATCAATATTCATGTTATCAAATACTGCTGGCTCTGTTGTAGTAATGGCAATAAAAACAAATCCTGTTGCGAGTATCACCGCTAGCCCTGATGCAATGAATACATACTTAATTTGCTTTTCATTAATCAAATTAATGATTCTATCTAATACTATGTGAATAATCATAAAGACTACCATCCCAATTAACAATGTTGTTAAGGCTTGGCTTTTTATTTCGTCTTCAACGCCGAGATATCGAGTAAATGGTTGCATCAAACCTATTGTTGGCACTAATACTGATATTACGTAAAAAATCGCTTGTGCTTTTGCTTTATAAGGAATAGCAATAAAATATACAAACGCAATAAATGGAAATATAAGCCACGCTGCTCGTGAATATGTAAACACAAATACAAAGAACATCAAGAACCCAACTACTGCATAAATAGTCTTTAGCCAATATTTTTTTTCTTCCTTCATCATACCGAAAGTGATGAAAAACAACATCATTGTATAGGCTGCCAAAGTATTTGGATACTGAAATGTAGATGAAATTCTATTGCCCATGAAAGCATCTGCATATTCTACGTATCCAAATGAAGCCAATAACCCTATTGAAATAACGGCTACTCCACTTGCAAGTATAGCGTTTAATATTAGTTTTTTGTACAATTCATCCTTAGAATAGTCTTTAACCATCAAATATATTATAAAGGTATTAATACTCCACAAGACCATGCCTACTGAGTCCCTCAAATTTGCCCACCTAAAGAAAATTATAGGTAGTAAGTACGCTATAATTAGTAATATAGCTACATAATCTGTATGACTGACTAATTCTATTTTTTTCTTGTTAATCATTTTGCTTATTATATGCATAATAAATAGAAACAACGAAACAATATGTGCTATCATTATTTCTCCTTGAAAATATAAACCTCTATAAAAGGGCAACATAAATAAAAATACAGAAAGAAGCATAAAAACAGCTAATTTAAGCAATTTACTTTCTGCTTTTACGTTTTTGACAGCCTTCATGCTTTTTTTTGATTTGCTACCCATTTGTATTTTCTCCTGCTATTTTTATGCCTTCAGTTTTCCAATACTCTACAAAGAATGCAATAAATACACCCATCATAAGACCAAGTACTGCTGCTATAGCGACATTTAATGCCTTTCTCGGCGCAACAGGAACATCTCCTGGAATTGCTCTTGACATTACTAACATACTATCTTTTCCTATTTGAGCTGATTCTGCTACTCTTAATTCTTCGTGCTTTCTATTAAAGGAATCATGAATTCCTTGAGCTATACTTACTCTTTGATTAATAATTCTTTCTTCATGTTGCTTTTCAGCAAGTTGTGCTTGTAGTACTTCTATTTCCGCTTGTGTTTCGTTAATAGCTCTACCTAAATTGATAATTCTAGTTTTTACTTCTACAATGCTTATATTACTATTAGCTATTCTACTTGTCAGGCTAATATATATCGAGTTCATTTCTTCTGCTTCCATTTGAATTGGAGCAATTTCTTGTGATGCTTTACCTGTGCTTTCTCTAATTACATCCGCTAACAAGGTGTCTTCAAGAATTGATCTCGTTGTTGTAAATTTTTGTGGTGTTTCTTTGAGTTGATTTTTAGTTTCTTGTAACGATTTTGTTAAAACCTCAAGCGTTAACTCATTTTCAACTACTTGTGTTTTAAATCTTGTTAGCAAGCCTAATTTGGCACTAAGTTCTTTTGATATTTCTGATGTGCCCTCTGGCTGAGATAAGAACTTTTTCAAATCTAACAAGGCACTATCTAATTTTTGTTTTTCAATTAGCTTTTGTTCTTCAATATATTGGGATGCTACTGTTGAGCGTTCTTTCGTTTTTTCTGAAACAAAAACAATAAATTTATCAGAAAAAACATTTGCAATTTGCGATGCTTTTTCAGGACTATTATGCTTTACCTCTACTGATATCAGATTAGTGTCTTTAATAGTATTTATCGAAATAATGCTAGCTAATTCTCTTACATTATATTCTTCTTCTAGATTCAATTCTTCGATCACAGCTAGTAGAACTTCTGGCGACGAAGCTTGCTGTTTGTAAGTCTCCATAGTCAATACAGGAAATTGTGATAAACCTGCTAGTATATTCTCTATTCCAACGTCCTCAATAACTGGTGTTTCAAGCCTAACTGCAAAATCTGACACCATTATTACAGCTTTTGATTCAAAAACAGGATCTAGCACAAAAAAACTAAAGATTCCAGATGTAAGTATTGCAACAATTGTAATTGCAATTATTATTGTCTTTCTTTTTAATAGTACTTCAATCAATTCTTTTAGACTTATTTCTTCCATTTGATATTTGTCCTCCTGTTGTCTAATATAATTTGTATTTATTCTGCACTATAACTTGTTCGACTATTATTGCTATTTCCCTTTATTTTGTGATAACGAAAATAGCTTTCCGTGCAAAATATATGAAGTTAAGTCTTGATACCCATATTAGGCAGCAAAAGAGTATTAAATTACCTCTCTACACCTTTTGGCAAGTTCAACACTTCAAAAGTATAATTTGAATCTACGTGTTTTTTATCAATTTCTATTGTAGTTCTAACAAACGAAATAACTTGTAGAACCATATGCTTAGGATCTGGTTTAGTAATATTTAAACTGATAGCATATTTCGCGTCGCCTAATTTAACTATATTTGCAACCTCTAGCTGATAACCTGAGGTATTGAATCTCTGTACTACAGTAATTATAATCTTATCTTCTTTCTCCGAAACAAAAAGACCCTCTTGTCTAGCAGTATGTTCCTGTATCGTTTCTATGGTGACAAACGGAATTGTATTCTCAGTAATCATTATCTTATTATTTAGCCGCTGCATAAGAATCATTGCTTGAGCATAGGTTACCTTATCATTAGGAGCAAATATTCTCTCAGAATAACCATTTATTAGCCCTATGCTGTGTGCTCTAAGAACAGATTCTTTTTCACTTTTCTCCAGTCCTTTTATATCAATAAACATGTTTTCTTTTTCATCATATACAACTTTTCTTTCTTCATCTTCTATAGCATTTATTAACCACATCACTGCCGTTTTTCTTAACAGCGGTTTGTTCTTTTCTTCTTCTGTAAGAGGAATTGTTACCGTTTCTTGAGTTAGACATCCTAATATGCTATAAAAATCTCCTTTTGTAATAGCTCCGTTCAACAAAAACTCTGACTGTAAACTACTAACATGTTTTTCGAAATAGGTTTCATAAAAATCAGGCTCGATATGTTTTTCTGCCCAATGACCGCTAAATATACTCTCAAATGAGTTCGAATAAGCACTTATAGTTAATAAAACTAGTATTGTGCTTAAACTAATAGCTATTTTATTTTTCATAAACTCCATCTCCTCTCAGATTGGTTTTTTCGCTCACAACGATATATATATTCATTATACCACCTATTGCTTGATCTTTTATTTCAGTATCATTACAAAATACCGTTATGCAGGCACAGAGACTCCGCGGATAACAAATAAACTTAGAGCATATGCCCTGAGTTATATTTGTGTAATCTTTTCTATACTCTTTAAAACTTACCTAATGTCTCAAGTAATCTGTAAGTCATTACTGCTGCTTGTGCTCTTGTTACGCTTTGTCTTGATCCAAATTCTACTTCACTTAACCCTTTAACTATTCCTTGTCTCTCCTGTTTCTTCGTTCAAATAATAAATTCCTATTTTACGAGGATATCCGTTTCAGTAGGATATTATGCAGTTATCAAACAAAAAATCATCAAATTGTGCGTAATCTCCCTTTTCATAATAGCTAGATAATTTGATGTTAAACTCCAGCAAATCAGTTTCTTTAATCGTAAAAATACCCTTTCCAGAGGATATCAGTATTTTATTTGCAATCATAGTACTTGTTCGCTTGTTGCCATCCCAAAATAACTGGCTTCTCGTAGCCCACAAAAAATAATATATCGCTCTTGACGTTGCTGTAGAAAGCCCTAGTATTTTATTTAATTCAATTTCTACATCGTGCTTGTTTGGCACAGCTGGTATATATGACGTTCCTGAAATGCCTACTTTTCCAGTTCTTAATGCTCCCCATTCAAGAGCTTGATTCCTTGCTACCTCTGCATGGATTTTACAAATGCACTCCACAGTTAGTGGTTCCTCAATCGTTTTCAACATATATTGCCAAGCATTTCTAAGGTTTATTATGCACTCAATGTCATTTATGCTTACGCCGGCAACATTTACACCACTTAGTATTGTTTCAGTCTCAGGAAATGTAATATTGCAACCCTCAAGCTTTGCTCCATTATATATATTTTGTATAATTATTTTTTTTGCATGAAACACGTTTTCTTTAAGTGACAAGTCGCATTTGTCACAATATTCTTTATACATAAGATCCACCTTTCAATCTGCCTCAAAAATTCTTTGCTTATTTATGCCTCTTAGCATTATATGATAAATCCCTGTTTTACTTTTCCTTCTCGCCGTTCTTGGCATTTTTTAGCACCCCTATTTAGTCTATCATATCCGCAATTAAAAAACAATTTCAAAACCCAAAAAAAGGAAAAGCCAACCGCAAGAACCGTCCCCTTGGTTTGCGGGTTAGAATAAAGTGTAAATCTACATCTACGCCGCACTCATAGATAAGAAAGAGAGCAATGCCCTCACAGTAAATAATTGGATAAAATAGGGAAAGTACCGCAAGAACCGCCCCCGTGGCCCTGCTTCCGTCTACTTCTATTTATAAGCATCTCCCCTAGTATCAATTTTAACAATAGTTAGCACGTTCTCGCTGTGATCAAAATGATATATTACTCTATATTTGCCAATACGCAATCTGTATACTGGAGGCTTTTTATCTCCTTGCAGCATTTTTATATCGCCTATTGGTATTTTATCTATTGCATTAACAATTCTTTTTCTCGTTTTTAAATCGCTTTTCCGAAGAAATTTCAACGTTCCCCTTAAATACACTAATTCTCTCACGATTGTACTTCCTCAAATATTATTTCTTTCGCTTTTTCTTCTGACACTCGTTCCCCGTTTTCTATTAAACCCCAAATTTCACTTTCTTCTTCTTTGTCCATGTAAAGAACTTCTTCCTTCTTGTTTTTAATAAACAAAAGAAAATCTATAACTTCACCAGCTTTAGTTTCAGGCATTTCATCAATCAATTTGTGAATCATTTCTTTTGCAGTATTCACAAGCTACACCACCTTAATTTTATTCTATTATCAAGCATTCGAAATCTACACGCTTTCGCATAATACTCTCATGACACTGCTAAAATTCTTCCCTTCACATTTCTATATACTAATTTTACCACAATTCAATTTGCTTTTCAATGATTATTGTCACAATTATCAGACTAGCCTTTTTCTCTACTTATAGCATGGGGATTGGGTTTGTTTTATACATGACTTAGTAGTAAATAAAAGGCAAAAATGGGAAAAGTGCCGCAAGAACCGTCCCCTTGGTCCTTTCATTATATATATTTTGTATAATTGTTTTTTTTGCATGAAATACGTTTTCTTTAAGTGACAAGTCGCATTTGTCACAATATTCTTTATACATAAGATCCACCTTTCAATCTGCCTCAAAAATTCTTTTCTTATTTATGCCTCTTAGCATTATATGATAAATCTCTGTTTTATTTTACTTTATCACCGTTCTTGTCATTTTTTAGCACCCCTGTTTAGTTTATCATGTCAACAATTAAAAACAATCAAACCCTAAAAAAGGAAACCCAAGCACAAGACTGTTTCTTTGGTTTCCTGCTTTCTAAATAATTAGTTTTCTGTTGCGCTTCTTTGACTTATCTGCTTATTAATAGCTATTCCCGTTCCCAACAGAACCCAAAATACTGGTGCTACAGAGACAACACTGTCATTAAACAAACCTGAAACTAAGTAAGCAAATACTCCGAGAAATATTCCTACTCCTGCTATTTCATAAAATGATTCGCACTTGCACTTTATAAACAATTTTCCACTAGCCCATAGATATATTGCAAATATTGCTAATTTAGCTATTAAGGCTATCAAGCCTGAATTAACCGCTGTTTGTAAATACATATTATGTGGTTTGTCTACTATCATTCCAATGGTACCAAATGCTCTGATTTTTCCTAAAAAATCGTGTTGCGGAAAGTGAATTGAAAACGTATCTGGTCCATAGCCAATTAGCCAGTTCTTTGTAATCATAGGTATAGTTCGTGACCAAATATAGCCTCTGGAAGACCCCCAGCGCTCTTTCTCTTCAAATCCCCAACTCTCTATTTCTTTCATTTTGACCGCTCTACCCTTTTCATTTATAAACTTGAATCCTTCTCTCTCTACAAGAAATCTCAAGCTAAAATTTCTTAGTTTCAAGACCGGTCTTCCGTCAACTATTAGTATCTCAAACACATATTTCTTATAATTATCATCTTTAAACGTTACTATATCTTCATTCATTAGTATCTCTAACTGTTTGTCTTCTGAGTCAAGGAACATGATTTCTCCGTCTAAAATAGTTACCCCTATTACTTGATTGTTAGCGTAAATCTTGATTTTACTGCCGTCTACACGAATGTCTTGAAGAGGATGCGTGCTTGCAGAAAACATTGCCTTTACGCCATGCTTTATTCTTGCAGTGACACGACCTTCAAACACTGAGTCAACAAGCATGAAAATAACTACCATAGAAGCAAGAATTACCAACAAACTTTTCCAATGTATAAATATTTTCTTATGCAGTGTTATAATCAACAAAATGGAGGTTACAACAATTGCAAGCAAGCCTCCTCTTGAGCCCGATGCGAGTAGAATTATAAACATTATACTACCAGGCGATGCAAAAATTGTTTTGATTAAAACCTAATCTCCCGGTATTTTATACATAGGATTTATTAACTTGAATGCATGAAATCCTTCGTTTTACAGAGTTTTTAGTGAAAAACTACTTGACATTCC
>NVVX01000051.1 GCA_002733545.1 Alkaliphilus sp. | reverse complement strand
AATGTACAACATCAAATATTTTGCAATTCACATCATAATCCTAAAAAATAGCATCATATAACTCTAAGAATCGAACATCAAACTATTTGCAAATCAACAGTTAGCCACGCGTCTATAATATCTATGTAGTCTCCTAATGCTGGATAGTTTCTTTTCTTACGCTGTTTTATATTGGGTGACCAATTGTATTCTTGTGCATATTTTTTAACTGTTCTAAAATTCATTTTCAACTCTTTTGCAATTTGAGTTAAAGATTTTCCTTCTTCTTCGTATAAAAATTTGATATACTCTATTTGAGCCATTTTCAACATTCCTTTTCTTACCTCCCTATTTGTCTCTCAACTAATAGAGTAAGGTATTTATTGGGTGTTGACAAGTGGCTTTTTCATTTATGGCATTTGTTTTTACCACTGTACTTTTAGACCGCATTTTATTGCACTTTTATCTTACCATATACAAATTAAAAGTTATTTCAAAGGCTAAGATGGAATTTACTAGGCTACTTCAAATTGTTTTCCCAGAGTTCATCAAGAAGACAGAGGGTCAGATACCATGGGTTGTCAAGAGTTTTTTGTCGAAAAAAACTCTTGACAGCCCATGGTATCTGACTCCACGTACGTCTGTGTCCTAACCTGACCTCGCCTTTTTTCTAGCTGCCATTGCCTCATTTTAATCAATTATTACTTCGATAATCTGAATAACAATTGGAACAACTAGTAAAACAAACAATATCATGCTAGCAATCTTGGCGTATTTATTGCTCGCTTTAATTGAAGTAAACAATAGTACAGTGCAAATCAATATATATACTAAGCTCTTCACAATCTCAATCCTTTCTTGCCGTAGCACAGATTTTTCAAATTATAATCATGTTTTACATATTTCTTATTAGATCGACTATTTCGTAGCCATAATAACAGCTTTCAAACGAAAAATTGGTGCTAAAGTTTTTAAAATAATTATTGCCGTAAGTACTCGTCATAAAATACCCACCATAATTAGTCGCTAATGATTCAATAAAACTATGTATAGAGCTAAGTTCCTTTTGATCAATTTTTAGAGAATACATAGATTTCAAGTATATCATTCTATATGTCGAAAATAAATTCACCTTTTTATACCTACTATCATGAAAAAAACTCTTTCCTTCGAGAAAAAACTCATCTATCTTAGTCGCGAGTTTTTCTTTATCTATATTTAAATCATAAATTCTGGCTAGCTTAACATAGATATAAAGCTCTTTGTCTGATTCAATCGCAGTAATCTTAATATCCATAAGTAATTCTTTTATTTGATGCGGCAAGTTATCATCTTCATAATCAGCCTTTAGTAGTATTTCAGAAATATAGTACATATCACTTAATAGCACGTCTGCCCAAATTTGATTATCATCAAAAAAACGTTTACTTTTCATCGCAAAAAACTCTTTTTTACTATCCATCATATTAAACTCTTCATTAATTAGCATTAAATAATACAATGTTTCTAAATTTTCTGTATCATAATAGTTTCTCAACGCAAACAATATTTTATCTGCGTTAAATTTAAATCCAATTTCTTCTGCTATTTTAATGCCGAAGTATAGCTCTTTGATGTTTAAATGAGGTTGATCTTCGTATATCCAATAATTCATGTTTAAAGCAATTAGTTTTTCAATTTCCTCTGCTAATTCGAATCCAAAATTTTCATATACAAGTATGGATTTGTAGAATGCTTGCAAATCCGTGAAAAATAATTCTTTCAAATTAGTAACACTTATGCGTGTATAGTATTCTTCATTTATTCTATATTCTAATTCAATATAACTAGACACTTTATATAAAGAATTAAGCATATGATTCAGCATAATTGGATTAATATTATTATTCAATAAAATTTCATTTGCTGCCTGTTGCCAATAAAGAATCCATTCTTTCTTTTCTACTATAAAAACATTCAAATTATCTGGTGAATATTTATCCAAAATTATGAGTGAATCTAAAATTATAATTCCAGAATCAACCAAATTTTTTTTAATATTTGTTTCCTCCATGTCGAAAAAATCTTCATCACTTAGCATAACTTTATGAGAATCAACTGTTTTTCCAAGGACTTCATTGGGTATTTCCTCTAACAAATCAAATATTTGCAATATGATATTAGTTGTCTGTATCATTTCAGTATTATCATCGTCCACCTTAAACAAACCTAGTTCATTATCATAATACCCCATTAAAATCTTAATAAATTCTACTTTTTCCAGATTTTCTATCGAACGGTTTTTATATCTATTCACTTTTAAACTATTTAATAATTCAATTAATTTTTTGTTACTGCCAACATTTAATTTTTCAGGCATCGACTCATTATGTGCATTCATCATTGCCTTATCTACTTCTTCCGAAAGCTGAAAACACAACAAATCTGATAAGGTAATTAACCAAGATAATGAGTACTCATTAATATTGTTTTTTATTAAACAATCGGTCATATTACTATAAAAAAAAGCACTATACTCGTTTTCATAATACATTTTATTTAGCAAGTCACCATTTATAGGTGTTTGTCTCAAAACACTTACATTATTTTCATTTTGACATCCTGAAATGAACAAAAGAATCAATAATAATAATATAACTACTCTTTTCATAAAACACCTCGCTTTATTTTTATCTGCAAATCTTAAAAAACTAAACGCAGAACATATACACAGTTCTGCGTTTAGTTAGGATTACCCTATAGCCACTGTGAGTCACTTGCAGTTACAGTATAACCAGTAGCTCCAATCTCAAAATAGGCTGTTGTAGTTTGCTTAATGTATATGTCATACCCCACACATGTAATGTCTTCATATATGTGAATTAATGAAGAGTAACCTGTTTCTTCTCTACTCCAAGTGGCGCTTTGCATAGTGGTTGACCAGTTAGGACCTGACACATCAATTCCGACAACAATACCAACAAAACTGAATTTATCAGTAAGTGAAATCTTGTCAGGCTCATAACCATACATTCCTGAAAAAGTTGCTTGTGATCTTCCGCTTATCTCAGAACTTTTGATGAAATCCCAATATATTGTTGAATCGAACTTACTACTCATTGCAGCTGTGCTAATGTGCTTACTTTCAAAATCACTAATATTGTACGTCCCTGCCAATATGCCCATTGTTGAATGTGCGTCTGTAATATTTTCTGAATACATTTTTTCATTGAACTCTCTCATAATTTTGGCAGTAGTATTTTTTGAATTTGTTTCCAAGAATGCATTAACTGCTGCTACTGTCTTAGGGTTATTTACTTGTTCACTTGTGAGTGCATATGCTTTATCCGATTTAGAGTATTCTAGAACATGAATGCCTTCAGGTACAACTTCTTGTATTGATTTAGTACTTGCATTAGACGTAGTTCCAGATGGAAACACTAACATACACACTACTACTAAGCTAACGATTAATCTTGTAAATTGTTTCATCTTTTTTCGCTCCTTTTCACTTTTGATAGTGCCAAATTGCGACACTCCTTTAAAATAATAAATTTACTTTGGTTCAACCCATAAGGTATTGTTTTATATTTCTTACTCCTCACCACCCTAAAATTTTTATAAACAAGCTTGTTTATAACATTCTATCTCTTCAAAATTTTTTTGCAATAGTAATTGCGTATTTGCCCCTTATTTTTGTTTATTTAGTGTTAAAAATCTAAATACGCAAAAATAAGGGGCAAATACGCAATTTTCGTTGATATTATTTTATATTTATGCTAAGTTTAAGTAGGTGATAGTATGATTAAATTTATTTTTTCATTTGTTATTGAAAAGCTAAAAATTGAGACAGTATGCACTGATACTCAACTCAAAGAGATTAATTATGTTTTAGTTGCTTTAGCTAGTGACTTCACTAAACTAATTATTCTAGTAATCTTGTTTGTTTTTCTAAGGTAAGACTGATAAACTTTACTCTCTAAAAAACTAGCTATGTTCTATTTCTATAACAACGGTTTTACGGAGGTTATCGTAAGAAAATATTACGGTGCCTCCAGTTGATTTTAGATGTTGTCTAAGTTTGTATAGCCCGATTCCTTTACTACTCTCTTGCTTTATAGTATAACCTTTTTGAAAAAATTTGTTTATTTCACTCGTTGATATGAATTTTGATGGGTTTTCAATCTGAAAAATATTGCTTCCTCCGCTCTTATATGAACGTATCACTATCTCTTTTTTCTGCATTTCCCTCTCTGTTGCTTCAATCGCATTGTCTATCAATATGCCATACATTTCTACCAGTTCGTAATTCGTATGTTTTGAATCTATTAACAAATTGTGTATTTCAAAACTAATTTCAATGTTTTTCTCCTTCGCCTCTAAGTACTTGCTATATAAAAATGCTGCAATAATTTTATTATCTATCTTCATGAGTTCTTTCCAAAACTCGTTTTCTTGAATTTTGTTTAGATAGTTCTTTGTTTCTTCTGAAAATGCATTATTCTTTTTCTCATTTAGAACAACTAAAGTTTGAATATGATTATGATAGTCATGTTGCTTCTCTTTTATTTCCTCCATAAGGTCATCAATAATTGGTAAATATGTGTCATAAACTAGTAATTTTTCTTCATAAACCTTGCTAATTAGGGCTTCTTTCATAAGAATAACATTGATAAAAATTACCAATAAAATAATTGCTATCATTATAGTTATCGATTCGACTATATGCATCTCTTCTATTTGCCATAACATAGATATAAAATATAATAAAACAAATATATTAGTTACTATAATTCGAAACATAATGCTTTTGCTTCGTATGAATACATACATATTATCTATTGGTATACATTTGATTATCAAGATTATGATTGATAACCCTAAGACTTGAGCCATTAATCCGTTTACAAATGTATAGTTGAAGTTTTCTATGAAATTGTTCATAATTACTATGCTTAGCAACTGAACAACAATCATGATTACTATTGCTAGAAAAAAAACAATTGTGTTAGTAACTAAGTCCCTTTCTTTGTTCACTCTTAAGTAAAACATAGAAGAAACGAAAAATATTGTCAAGTTTATAAGCTGAGATAAAACAACACTTTCAACTATTACACTGCTTGTTGCAATGAGTAGTGATGTAAGTACTACATATATTGCCTTATGCTTAAAGCTAATATTAATATGTTTTGCTATGCCCTCAATTAGCACTATCGCCATAACAGCATCAATCATTGATAGCAACATTGATTCATGCATTTGCATTAACAAGATCCCTCGCAATCACCCTATAATTTGTCCCTATTGGTATTAGTTCTGTTCTATTCTATTCTATTCTTGAGTTTAATGCTATATGCATTCACATCTATCTTGCAAACAAAATTTTTGTTCACAATAAAAGATTGATGAACTTGAACAAAATCACTTGGAAGATCTATCTTAAACTTTTTTATTGAAATATGCTTATAAGCTATTTCTTCATGTTTTGTTATTATAAATATTTTTCTTTGTCTATGCTCTATGTACAAAGTCTCTGATGCTCTAATTTTTTGCTTAACTCCCTTGAAATCTAAGAGCAAATAATTATCTTCACACTCAATATCTGCTTCTATGTAGTTCACTAAAATACTCTTCATTACCTTTTCTAAAGTGTCAGTCGAAAATGGTTTAATAATGTAATCGTAACAGTGTATCTCTCGAAAGGCTTCCATTTCCTTTGTAAATACGCCCGTTATAAAGACCATTGGTGTAAACGAGTATTGTTTTATCTCTCTTAGTTTTTTTGCTAAGCTTATTCCGTCTCCATCAGGTAATTGAACATCTATAAAAAAAGCTTCGATTTTATAGATGTTAGCAATTTTAATTGCTTCTTTGCATGATTTAGCATACTTAATTTCTATATACGGATTTATTTCTAAAGCTTTGTTAATTAAATACTCTCGCTGTCTTTTGTCATCTTCAATGAATAAAATCTCTTTCACAAAATCCCCCCGTTTTTTGCAAATTCTTTTTACCTCATAACACTTCACCTCTTAAAATAGTCCGTACCCATATTCCAAAGTTTTGGCGTGAATGACTCTTTACTATCATCATCATTAGAAAAAGATATAATGCTTTCAACGTCGCCTGATGTGACGTCTGCTAGATGCAGTATTTGTGCTTCTACTGTTTTAGGTAGTACAGGCGAGCCATATTCGTATTTACCGTGATGACCTAGTATTCCATTGAGTATTACTAGTCTATCGTCTTCGTCAAAGTTATCAATTTGATTCATGCAATTTAATGTGTGATGAGCTCCTAAGAAAATATGCCCTAGCATTGTTCCTTCGTCTGTAAAACCTATAGCTGGCAAGGATTTGTATTCAATGATTTTTGCCCAGTCATGTAAAAAACACATGACAATTAGTCTGCTAATTTGTTTTTCAGTCAAGTTTTTAGTTTTTGCAATGGTGTATGCAAATTTCAACACCTCTAGTACATGTTGCAGTAAGCCTTGTCTAAAATTGTGATGCACTCTTTTAGCCGCTGGATGCGAACAAAACTTTGCATAATATTTCTCGTCCCAAATCATTAAGTCTAGTAGCTTTTGCAAATGATTCTCTTCAACTAAATCGCGAAAATACTTCAATCCTTTTTCCAGTTTATCTGTGCCCCAGTCGCTAGAGGGAATCAGTTTATCTAGGTCGATATTCTCTTCTATTTTTTCTATACTCTTAATCGTCACCTGAATTCGTCCTTGGTACTCGCCAACTACGCATTTTATTTTTACAGGTTCGTCTTCTTTAATGCTAGATGTAAACTTTTCTTTCTTCGCATAGTCCCAATACTTAGCCTCTACTTGTTTCGAAGCATCTTGAATAATCATGTCTGCATAGACTTTGTCATTTCTTGCGGTTTTCACTTTTGTTTCGACTATTAGTACAATTGCTTCTATTGTCTTGTTCATGTAGTCTTTGTTAATTTCTTTTAAGTTTTTAATAAGCAAAATATAGCCCCCTTAATTAATGTTTTAATATGTATATTCATTTTATTGTTGATATTTATTAAAGCTAAGTAAAAAGAAACTTAATGCTACTTCTAAAGATAAAATCTTAAAAAATCTACTATTACTGCACTAGCCAAAACAATAGCAGCCCTTGAAAAATTCAGTTCTGCATTTTTAAGTTTTCTTTCCTTTTTAGCCATTGTTTTATCTATTTCTTCAGGTTCAAACATCTTTCTTCCTTTTCTAAGATTCACAGTTATTTCTTTAGGAATAATTGAATATGCAATATGCAAGACTGCTGCCACATATAAAGATATATTTATAGAATGTAGTATTTCCAAACTAGATACAAAGCTATATATAATACCAACTACTGTTGCTGCAATAATCCAATAAAAAGCCTGAATTATTACTTGTTTGAAAGTTATTATTTTTTTCGTTGATTTTTCAGTATTTTTCAATTTTTTCTTCCCTTCTTCAAGTAAATATTAAAAAGTCTACGGCAGTTCTGCGTGTATTTTCCTTGCATTTTCTCTTTACACCTGTGAAATTCAAAATGCTAAACATGAACATCAGTAGACTTTTTTTGCATTTTGTATTTCAGCCCTATTCTCTCACCAATATTTACCTTTGTCTCATATCCTAAATCTGTATTTCTAATTATATCTCTATCAATTACAATTTTATTTTTTTTTATAAACATAATCACTGTTGAGCCACCAAACTTAAAATAACCTTTCTCCGCGCCTTTCTCTATATGCGAATTCGCCTGATAAGTCTGCACAATCGAACCAACTGCAGTTGCTCCTACTTCAACTAAACACATTTCCCCAAAATTATCAGAATCAAACTTAGTAATCTCTCTTTTATTTC
Source organism: Alkaliphilus sp. (assembly GCA_002733545.1). Taxonomy (GTDB): domain Bacteria; phylum Bacillota; class Clostridia; order Peptostreptococcales; family NVVX01. Next base: position 5,454 of record NVVX01000051.1, on the reverse strand, counting down.
TACAATACACATCAATAAAACTAAACATTGTAAGTGGATTTACGGAATAATAATATCCTTTAACTCTCTTGCTTTCATGTGCTGAGCCATTGTCTGGAAAATGAAATCTATGGTAATCTATTGGAGACAGTCTTGCTATAACACATGTTCCTGAATCAAATTCGCTTGCCATTTCACTATCTTGGAATATGTCAAGTAATTTGTATCGTTCACCTTTTACCTCAATTTCGCTATATAAATCAATGTTTTCGTAAGCTAGTAATCTCCCATCTACAGGCGAAATCATCGAAATGTCATTTTGACATACAGGACGTGCTTCTGCCTTTAACTTTCTCGCGAAAAAATCATTAAAGTTCTTATACTCATGTGTTTTTTCTCTCTCTGCTTCAGACATTTCTATTCTTAAACTGTTAACAAATGAATCAATCTTTCTTTTACTTAGTTTTGTCTCCATAAAAAGACCCAAGAATGAAGAAAATATTTTCTTCTTAATAAGTAATTCTAACAATGTTTTGCCTACTCTAGTTTCATAAGTCCATTTAAGCATTCTGTAAGCAGCCACTTCTTCTTGTTTTACTTGTCCATCTTTTCTATCAATATAGTATATGCTCATTATTTTCATCAGTCCTATTTTAGTAAATATATTTTTCTCTTATTATACTATAGTTTGTACTGAGCTACAAATTCTAATCTAGTATTAGCATTTCTAATTATCGAATTAAACTATATATGGTATTGTTATACTTAATATTGTGAATATTTATTCTTTGCTTCCATTTCCATAGCAATTATTGAGTATTCTAAAAAAAATAAAGAGGAGGTATCACTATGTACAACAAAGGATTGTCGCAATCAAATTTTGATGCGCTCGGAGATTACATCGCTTCATTGCCTGAGAAAAAAGGTGCTTTAATGCCTGTTTTACACAAAGCACAGAATTTATTTGGATATTTGCCTAAAGAGGTGCAGCTATTCATTTGCGAAAGGCTAGATGTTCCAACTTCTAAAATATATGGAGTAATTAGTTTTTACTCGTTTTTTACAATGAAGCAAAGAGGACAGTACGTAATTAACATATGTATGGGTACTGCCTGTTTTGTCCGAAAAGCGGATGACGTCGTTAAAGAGTTCGAAAAAAAACTAGGTATTAAAGTTGGAGAAACTAGTAAGAATATGATGTATTCCTTAGAAGCTTTAAGGTGTGTAGGTGCATGCGGGTTAGCTCCTGTAGTTATGGTTAACGATAAAATCTACGGGCATGTAGAGAAAAAAGATGTAAAAAAAATATTAGCTGAACAGAGCAATTAATTTTTTAGGAGGTGTATTTATGTCCAAAATAAAAACGTTTGCAGAGCTACAAGAAATAAGAAAAAACCTTGAAAATCGTATGAGTTTGCGAAAGACCGCTGGGTCTAAAGATAGAATTGTTATTCGCGTTGGAATGGCCACTTGCGGAATAGCTAGTGGTGCACGTCAAACAATGATGGCTATTCTTGACGAACTTCAAAAAGAACACATTGAAAATGTTTCTGTGTCACAAACAGGATGCCTAGGATTTTGTGACGTTGAGCCGGTTGTTGAAGTTATAATACCAGATAAACCTTCAATTCTCTATGGTAAAGTTGATGAGGCGCTAGGTAGAGAGATTGTAACAAAGCATATAATGAACGGGACATTGCTTGAAGATATCATCGTCAGCAGATCCTTTGAAACTATAAAGTAACGAAAGGAGAGATAGAAATTGCCAAACTATAGAATGCACTTATTAGTCTGCGGTGGTACTGGGTGTCATGCTACAAAGAGTAATGTGCTTATTAATGAATTGAAAAGAGTTCTTAGTGAAAAAGGATTAGAAGACGAGATACAGGTTGTAGAAACTGGCTGTTTTGGCTTTTGCGAAAAAGGTCCTATAGTAAAAGTTTATCCTGACAACGTTTTTTATATTGAGGTTCAGCCTGATGATTCTTTAGAAATTATTGAAGAACATATTATAAAAGGTCGAAAATTAGAGAGATTGCTGTTTGTGGAACCTTCTCTAAACCAAAAATTAGAAGAGCAACTTGATATGCCTTTTTACAAAAAGCAACTTAGAGTAGCTCTCAAAAATTGTGGATTTATCGACCCTGAAGATATTGATGAATATATTTCCACCGAAGGATATCACGCACTTGGCAAAGTTTTAACTTCAATGACGCCTGATGCAGTTATCGAAGAAATAAAAATCTCTGGATTGCGGGGTCGCGGTGGCGGCGGTTTCCCAACCGGTTTGAAATGGGAATTCACAAAAAAATCTTCTGCTGACCAGAAATACATTGTCTGTAATGCAGATGAAGGCGACCCAGGTGCTTTTATGGATAGATCCATTCTAGAAGGGGATCCTCACATTGTGCTAGAAGCTATGGCTATTGCTGGTTTTGCGGTAGGAGCAAGCAAAGGATATATCTATATTAGAGCTGAATACCCTCTTGCAATTCAACGTTTGAGCATTGCAATAGAACAAGCACGGAATTATGGACTTCTTGGAAACGACATTATGGGTACAGGCTTTGATTTTGATGTTGAAGTGGACCTTGGAGCAGGAGCATTTGTCTGTGGAGAGGAAACTGCTTTAATAAAATCTATTGAGGGTAATCGTGGTGAACCTCTTACAAAACCGCCATTCCCTGCACAATCTGGGGTTTGGGGAAAGCCTACCTGTGTAAATAACGTAGAAACATTTGCAAATATTCCTGCAATTATTAACAAAGGCGGTCATTGGTTTAAGAAAATTGGGACTGAAAAATCGCCAGGGACTAAGGTTTTTGCTTTGGCAGGAAAAATCAATAATGTTGGTCTAGTTGAAGTTCCTATGGGAACAACAATGCGCGACATTGTATTTGATATCGGCGGTGGAATTAGACACGGTAAGCAATTTAAAGCTGTGCAAACTGGTGGCCCTTCAGGAGGATGTATTCCTTATTCTCAGATTGACATACCTGTTGACTATGACTCTCTAGTTTCAATAGGCTCTATGATGGGTTCTGGTGGTCTTATTGTACTTGACGAAGATGATTGTATGGTTAATATTGCAAAATTTTATATGGAGTTTATCATAGACGAATCCTGTGGTAAATGTACTCCTTGTCGCGTTGGCACAAAAAGATTGCACGAAATACTAACGAAAATAACAGAGGGTAAAGCAACTGAGGAATGCATAAATCATTTAGTTGAACTTTCAGATACAATTAAAGATACTTCTCTTTGCGGTCTTGGACAAACTGCTCCTAATCCTGTTCTCAGCACAATTAGTTATTTTCTAGATGAGTACAAAGCACATGTTATTGATAAGCATTGTCCTGCTGGTGTCTGTGAAGCGTTGTTGTCTTATACTGTTGTTTCTGAAAACTGCATAGGTTGTACTGCCTGTTTAAGAGCATGCCCTGTTAATTGTATTAAAGGTGCTCCAAAAGAAATACATAAAATTGTTCAAAGTGACTGTATTAAATGCGGGGCTTGTTACGATATTTGTAGATTCGAAGCTATTATGAAAAAATGAAAGAGGTGAAAAAAATATGATTAATATTACAATAAATGGTCTTAAAGTATCGGTCCCAACAGGTTCTACGATATTAGACGCAGCTAAAAAGCTTAATATAAAAATCCCTACATTATGTCATCTAGACTTACATGACTTGAAAATGGTAAACCAAGTTGCTTCATGTCGTGTTTGTGTAGTTGAAGTGGAAGGCAGGAGAAACCTTGCACCTTCTTGCGCCACTCCTGCAACTGAAGGAATGGTCGTTCACACAAACACATCGAGATCCGTGAAGGCTAGGAGAACCGTTATGGAGTTATTGCTTTCTGACCACCCTAAGGACTGCTTAATTTGCTCTAAAAGCATGGACTGTAATCTACAATCTCTATCAGCAGATTTGGGGATTCATTCCATATGCTGCGAGGGCGAAATGTCCACTTACCCAATTGATGATTCTAGCCATGCAATCGTAAGAAACTTGGATAAATGCATACTGTGCCGCCGGTGTGAAACTATGTGCACGAATGTACAGACTGTGAATGTTTATTCTGCGGTAGGGAGGGGCTTTGAAACGGTTGTTTCTACGTCTTTTGACCTTCCAATGAGCGAAACTGCTTGTACTTTCTGCGGTCAATGCGTAGCTGTATGTCCAACAGGTGCGCTCACAGAAGTTAACAATACCTCAAAGGTCTGGGATGCTTTGAGAGACCCTAATAAACTAGTGGTCGTTCAAACGGCTCCAGCGGTTCGTACTGCACTTGGAGAGATGTTTGACATGGAAGCTGGCACTTTAGTAACAGGTAAAATGGTGACAGCGCTTCGAAATCTTGGATTCGATAAGGTTTTCGACACAAATTTCGCAGCTGATTTAACAATTATGGAAGAAGCAAGTGAGCTTGTTCACCGTATAGAGCATGGGGGAACTATGCCAATGCTAACTAGTTGTTGTCCTGCTTGGGTGAAATTTATTGAGCATAATTTCCCAGAAATGCTTGATATTCCATCTACATGCAAATCTCCTCACCAAATGTTTGGTGTAATTGTGAAAACTTACTTGGCGGAGAAACTGAACATTCTTCCTGCTAATATTGTTCTGGTTTCTGTTATGCCATGTTTGGCAAAGAAATATGAATCAGCCAGACCTGAGCTACACGATGATGATATTCCTGAAGTAGACATCGTAATTACAACACGTGAGTTTGGTGGAATGCTAAGAGAAGCAGGCATAAATCTTGCGGCTCTCAAGGATGGAGAATTTGATAATCCTTTAGGTGAATCTACTGGTGCTGGCACAATTTTTGGTGCAACTGGTGGTGTAATCGAGGCTGCACTCAGAACGGCCTATGAATGGTTGACTAATAAAACTCTTGAAAATGTTGAGTTTACAGCACTTCGCGGCATGAGTGGTATAAAAGAAGCAACTATACCTATTAACGGCATGGATTTCAAGGTTGGAGTAGCTCATGGTTTAGGAAATGCGAGGCGCTTATTAGAAAACATTAGAGACGGCAAATCTCATTATGATGCAATCGAAATAATGGCTTGCCCTGGTGGTTGTATTGGAGGTGGTGGACAGCCTTACCATCATGGCGATATTGAAGTATTGCATAAGAGAATGGAAGCGATTTATCGTGAGGATAGAAGCAAAACTCTTAGAAAGTCACATGAAAACCCATATATTAAAAAACTATATGAGGAATTTTTAGGTAAGCCTTACGGCGAAAAAGCACATAAATTACTTCATACTAGCTATACTAAGCGACAAAAATTATAGTGCGAGGCACTTCAAAAATTGCAGTGCGTAAAGATTACCCAGCATAATGCAGAAGCTAAAATTGTAACTCGGTCTCCGCATGTCAAATAAAGACAGGATAATTTCCATAAAATTACAAAAAGGAGTTTTTGAAGTAGCGTCGAATCCTTATATTAGAAGCTAAAAT
>NVVX01000008.1 GCA_002733545.1 Alkaliphilus sp. | reverse complement strand
AGATTAATTCTATCCTTGTTAGCATTGAAAAATATACTTTGAAATTTAAGAAGCATATTTTTATTAAGCAAATTCACCTACTTGATTCAATCAAGGGTATTGGCTTCATTTCAGCTGTTACACTAATGTGCGAGATTGGTGATTTTTCAGCTTTTATGAAGCCTAAGCAGTTGTATGCTTACTTTGGTCTTGACCCAGCTGTAAAAGAGTCTGGCAAATTTAAAGGCACTAAAGTCTCTATGTCTAAACGCGGTTCTAGACTAGCTAGGAGAGTTCTTTTTATAGTCGCTTTAGCTTCTGTTAGAGGCTCTAAAAGCGGTACTCCTAACAATCCTGTGCTGAAAGATTATTATGATAAAAAGAAGCTGTCCAAGCCTAAAATGGTTGCTCTTGGTGCTGTTATGCATAAAATTTGCAATATTATTTTTGCTGTGCTTAGAGACAATAAGCCTTTTGTTCTCATAAGTCAAGATGAACATCGTAAAAATCATGCTTCTAAACTTACTTTAGTAGCTTGATTTTGAATTAAATGCAAACTGTACATTCCTATATTGCTAATGTTCGGGTTTGAAGTTGGCTTGTTTGCTGTGTATTTTTTTATCAAAGAATTTTCTTTATATTTTTTTGCTTTTTCTCTTGACTTTTACTAGCTGGTCTTCATTAGTTCTTTTTTCTATTATAATAGAAAAAAATCAATATGTAAAACATCTTTTTTCTAGGAAAATAGTATTGTATCTATAATAGCATAATATTTGATGCAAATCTATGAGTTAAACTACCGATTACCTCTCATACAAATGCACGTTACAATTCAGAGGTAAGTCTTTAATAAAGCCAAAACATATGAGTTTTCCTGACATGCATATTCTGTAGCTATCATCAGATAGTTCCTTAACACTAAAACCACTACAGCCAACATTGATTTTATCTTCTTTAAGTTTTTTTGTTCTGAACTGTAACTAAGTGGCAGCGAAAATATTCAAAAAAATAATTTTTTCATTGCATAATAACGTATAGTATGATAATATTATTACGTTATTAAGTAATGCTGGTGTTAAAGGAGGTGTTCTCATGGCAAAAGTATGTGAGATCTGCAAAAAAGGAAAAGTTTTTGGTAACCGAGTGAGTCACTCGAACCGTCATAACAAGAGAACTTGGTCACCAAACATAAGAAAAGTTAGAGCTGTTGTTAATGGCACTGCTAAACGAGTTAATATTTGTACTCGATGTTTAAGAACTGGTAGAATTGAAAGAGCTATATAACAATAGTTTAAAACCAAATAATGAAAGCCACCTTACGGTAGGCTTTTTGTTATGTGTAAAGAGCAAACTTTCTTCATTAATGACCGCACAGCAGTATTCCAATAAGAAAACATAAGCACCCAAATATAAATGCCCAAAATCTCAAAGGGACTGTAAATAGCATGATCGTTATTCCTATTCCTAAGAAAACCAGCCCGAAAATACTGCAAAAACGAAATCTTCTCCTTCTTCTAAACATACTATCACCTACTTATAGGTTTGAATAATTCATAATATGCAAAAATGAGTTAAAAGGTACTTCCTCTTTAACGTTTTCTTTAATGTCACTCTACACCAAGTCCCTAACTACTAGAAGCAACCCTTCTCCAACAGTAATTTTAACCTGTTTTTCGATAAAAGCATTGCTGATGCCTAGCGAACTTCCAAAACTTATATTTTTATTGAGTAAAGGGTATTTTAAGCCTTCTAAAGTTACTTTTTTAACTTCATTAGATAATGGAATCAAAGAAATCGTATCACCTATATTTCCTTCTAATTCGATTTCTCTGTCTACTATTGTAATCTCAGTCTTTTCATCGATAATTTTACATGGGACTCCTTTTTTTATCATTTTAGCAAGTAGCATTATATTCCCTAAACTATGATCCCACCTTAAACCAAGTGCTCCAACAATTGTTATTGATGTAGGATTTAATTCAAGCGCATATTCTATAGCAAGTTCAGTGTCGGTCATGTCTTTATCTGTAGGAAACTCTTCTATTTTTACACTTCTATCACGCATTTGTTTCARATCATTTGGGCTAATCGAATCTAGATCTCCAACTAACAAGTCAGGATATATGTTTAAAGCTGCTAAATACCTAGCAGCTCCGTCAGCACAAATAACATAATCACTCTTGATTATAATTTGTTCTAAATGATTCAAATCATTAATAATTCCATTTGTAACTATTACTATTTTCATTAGCTTCGCCTCAGGTCACGAACATTTTTTTCTATTTCTCCATCTTTAAAAATAGCACTCCCTGCAACAATTACATTGGCCCCTGCTTCTATAATTGATTTAATATTGTTTGAATTAATTCCCCCATCCACTTGAATATCTACGTTCAAATTGTCTCTTTTGATTCTTTCTCTTAGCATCGCTATTTTTTCCATTGCAGATGAAATAAAGCTCTGTCCACCGAATCCAGGGTTTACTGACATAATTAGTACCATATCAAGGTCAGCTAATACATAATCTAGCACATCTAACGATGTAGCAGGGTTTAATGAAACCCCAACTTTCACCCCTTGCTTTTTTATCAATTGAATAGTTCTATGCAAATGAACACACGCTTCTGCATGAACTGTAATTATATGTGCACCTGCTCTTATAAAATCCTGTATATACTTATCAGGTTCTTCGATCATTAAATGGACATCTAATGGCAGCTTTGTCTTATCTTTTATACTATTAATTACGAGTGGACCAATAGTGATATTAGGCACAAAGTGTCCATCCATAACGTCAATATGAAGCATGTCACATCCTGCCTTTTCTAATCTTTTGATATCTTTTAATAGGTTTGAAAAATCTGCCGATAGTATTGAAGGCGCGAGTTTATACATTTTAGTATCTCCTATTCTCTTTAATTTCTTCTAGCATTCTAACGTAATTTTTATATCTCTGCGGATGTACCTTGCCCTCTTTAATAGCATCTTTCACAGCACATTTAGGCTCGTTTATATGTATGCATGATACAAATTTGCACGAGGGTATGTAGTCTAGAAATTCTGGAAAATGATACGCCAATTTTTGCTCATCTTTAATAAATTCTAAAGATAATGCACTAAACCCAGGCGTGTCAACCACCCACCCAGTTGAGTTGACTTTTAAAAGTTCTACATGTCTAGTCGTGTGTTTTCCCCTTGAATTTTTTCTGCTGATTTCCCCTGTTTTCAACTTGAAGTTAGGTGCTATTTCGTTTAGCAATGAAGATTTACCAACCCCAGATGGTCCAGCAAATACTGTTGTCCTATCTCTTAACACATCCCGTAGTTCATTAATTCCTGCTTCTTCTGTAATGCTTGAGAGAATTATTTTATAGCCTGTATTTTTGTAAACATCAACTATTTCTTCATATTCACGGTTAGTTGCTAAGTCAATTTTATTTATGCAAATTACTATTTCTAAATCTTCATTTTCTGCAAGCACAAGAAAATGATCTAGCAAACAATAATTAGGGTTAGGTTTCATTACTGAGAAAACTACGATTGCTTGATCTACATTTGCTACACTAGGTCTAAACAGTTCTGTTTTTCTCTCTAGTATCTCGTCTATTATTCCAAGTTTTTTACCCTCATCTAACACAGAAAAAACTACATCGTCTCCTACCATGGGTATTATTTTCTTTTTTCTAAATATACCTCTAGCTTTGCACTCAAATATATTGCTCCCGCAATCAATGTAATAAAATCCGCCTATTCCTTTAATGATTTTTCCTTTTCCCATAAAAACCTCCCTAAAATTGTAAAACTAATGGTATATCTTCTTTAACTCCGTCAATGTAAATGTCAAAACTTTGAACCCCAGTTCCAGTGATAGACACACGAAGCGCCGTTCCCTCTGTGTCAATATTATGATGCTTTGAAAAAATTTCTTTGCTTTCTTCCTCTAAAATTCTGAATATCTGCACATGCACAGTGCCCGAGAGGTTTCCTAAATTAATTTCAATAGTTCTAGTTTCTGTAGGAGGCTCAATCACTTCTTTCTTCTTACTAACAATAAGATTAACTACAGTTCCTTCTTCTATCTCAGCAGTAGCGGCTACACTTTGTCTTGTGACAATGCCTGCTTCATAGTCTGCACTATCTTCTTCTCTTACACTTCCTAACCGGAGACCAAGTCTTCCTAAAGTGGCTTTACTGCTTTCAATAGATGTCCCCACTAAGTTTGGCATAATCAATGTAACAATTTCAGGTCCTTTACTCACTAAGTAATTTATCTTTGTATTTTCTGCTACTTCAATTTCCGCTCTAGGACTTTGGGTAATCACTATTCCAATTGGTAGTGAACTGAACTCATAAGTAATTTCGCCTTCTTCTAATCCTACGTTTCTCAATATAAAGGGTACATCATTAGCACTCTTAAAAACTAGGTCTGGTACTTCAATTAATCGAGCACCTTTACTAATCACTACACTAACTTCAAAACCCTTTTTCACAATCATTCCTTTTTCGGGCTGTTGAGAAATTACAATTTCTTCTTCGACCAAGCTATCATATCTTTCATTAATTATCAAGTTTAGCTCTAATTCTCTTATCTGGTTTTCTACGTTTGCAATATCTCTACCTATAAAGTCTGGAATAGTTACTTCCTCATTAACAAAAAAATCTTTTACCAAATCTTCTATAGCAAAAAAGCTAAMTAAAGCAACAACTGTGGCAGCGAGTGCTAGAATTATTGCTGCTGCTATAACAATTTTGTTGTTAGTTCTTTTCCCTTTTGAATTACTTCTTTTAACATGCTTTTTAATGTCTTCATCTTTCACAGCTGGTATTATTTGCGTAGGGCTATTTGCAAGAGAATTATTTTCAATTTGCAAATCTTCTTTTAAATTAGCTTTTAACTTATCTAAGTCTACTATTAATTCGCTGGTGTTTTGATATCTTTCTGCTTGATCTTTTTTCATTAATTTTAGAACTACTTTTTCTAACCCTTTAGAAATATTTGGGTTAATAACAGATAATTGAATTGCTTCTTCTTGTACATGCATTAAGGCAACATTAATTGGGCTATCTGCATCAAAAGGCWACCTGCCTGTAGCCATTTCATACATCACAACACCTAAAGAATATAGGTCAGATTTTTCGTCTGTATATCCTCCACGAGCCTGTTCTGGCGAGAAATAATGAACCGATCCAATAATACTTCCTTTATTAACAATTGTAGATGAATTAGCTGCTAAAGCTATTCCAAAATCAGTAACTTTAGCACGATTGTCTTCAGTTATTAGTATGTTATGAGGTTTAATATCTCTATGAATTATATGATTATCATGTGCGTGTTTAAGAGCAAATGCTATATGCCTAGCGTAATAAATAGTTTCTTTATTGCTCAAATTGCCCTTTTCAACTATTACTTCTTTTAGAGTTTTGCCTTCTACAAATTCCATAACTATATAGTATATTTCTTCTGTTTCACCAACGTCATATACATTTACAATATTTGGATGCGACATACTCGCTGCAGACTGTGATTCTCTTTTGAAATTCTCAATTAAATCTTTATCTGTTACAAATTCACGTCTCAATATTTTTACTGCCACATAACGTTTAAGAAGATTGCATTTCGCCTTATAGACTATTGCCATGCCTCCGCCGCCAATTTTTTCAGTTATTTCATATCTATTACCAAGAATTTCACCTATCATGCTAACACCTTCTTTCTAAATGGCTTTTCCCTTTTTCACCGTAATAACAGTAATGTTGTCATACCCTCCGCGGCTATTAGCTAGCTCAACTAACTCTTCGCTACATTTCCCACTATTTTTACAACTAATAAGTACGTCTTTTATTTCTTCATCTTCTACATAGTTAGATAACCCGTCTGTACATAGCATTAATACATCTATATCACTATTACTTACAAAAAAGATATCCGATCTGATAATACTGCTTGTCCCCAAAGCCCTAGTGATAACATTTCTTTTAGGGTGTATCTTTGCCTCATTTTGAGAAATTTCTCCTCTTTTCACTAGTTCAGCAATTACAGAATGATCACTTGATATTTGTTTGATTTGTTTGCTTTTTATTATGTAGGCCCTACTGTCACCTACATGTCCAATATATACATTGTCATTTAAATATAGAGCTAGCGTCGTTGTCGTTCCCATTCCAACGCAGTTAACATTGCTTAACGATTCTCTATATATAGCTCTATTTGCTACATTGAATGCTTCATGTATTATCCCTTTTATAAGCTCGTTCTCAAGTTCGCTCTTTATATGTTTTACGATATGATCTTTTATTGTTTCAACTGCAATTGAACTTGCCAAGTCACCACAAGTATATCCACCCATTCCATCAGCAACGATATACAATTCTACATTCCCTTGTTCTATACAATAGCTGTCTTCGTTAATGCTTCTTACTTTCCCAATATGTGAAGCTGCTCCAATATCCAATATATACACTCCCCCAACTATATTATTTCTAATACACAGTATACTTTATCATTATAGCATATTGCTATTTTGACTTTTTAATACTTTGTTCCTTAGCTGTCCACAAGCTGCGTCAATATCTGCTCCCATTTCTCTACGAATAGTTACTTGCACACCAAACTCTTCTAATATTTCTTTGAATTTCTTAATTCTTTTACTGTCCGATTTTCTATAATCTCTTTCTTCAATCTTATTAATTGGTATTAAATTGACATGACATAACATTTTTTTCAATAGTCGCCTTAGTTCTCTTGCATCTTTTTCGCCGTCATTTACCCCATCAATTAATGCATATTCGAAAGTAATTCTTCTATTAGTCATTTCTAAATAGTACCTGCAGCTCGCTAAGAGTTCTTCTATAGAGTATTTATTTGCAATTGGAATTAGTGTTTTTCTAATATCATCATTAGCTGCATGAAGTGATATCGCTAAGTTAATAGGTATTTTTAAATCAGCCAATTTTTTTATTTCTGGTACAAGTCCGCAAGTAGAAATAGTAATATGTCTATTTCCAATATTTAACCCATTTTCATCATTAACGATTTTCAAAAAAGAAATCAAATTCTTAAAGTTGTGAAGCGGTTCCCCAATACCCATAACTACAATATTAGATATTCTTTCTCCTACATCTTCTTGCATTAGTAGAATTTGCTTTACCATTTCGCCAGCAGTCAAGTTTCTAACTAAACCGTTAACTGTTGACGCGCAAAATGTGCATCCCATTGCACATCCAATTTGTGAAGAAATACAGGCAGTTAATCCATGCTTATATTTCATAACAACTCCTTCAATTACGTTATCATCTTCTAATAGCAGCAAGTACTTTCTTGTACCATCTTCTTTTGATGTTATCTTTCTTTCAATTACCATATTTGTAATTTTTGCATTTTCCTTAAGCTTAGTTCTTAAATTGATTGATAGGTTCGTCATTTCGTCAATTGATTTTGCACCCCTATGTATCCACTCAAATATTTGTTTTGCTCTAAATTTCTTTTCTCCAATATTAATGCAGTATTCTTCTAATTCTTCCATTGTTAAAGTTGTTAACTCAGTCTTTCTCATCTAATTCCTCCTGTATTTTGTATCTCTTTGTTTATTTTTTCCTCATTTTAGCTATGAAAAATCCATCGCTGTTTTGAATATTAGGATACAATTGTATCGTTTTTTTATTAGTATCAAATTGTGTTTTCTTATACTTCTTAGTTAGATCAATTAACTCGAAATTACTATTTGTTTTTAAAAATTGTTCAATCATTAATTCATTTTCACTTGGATTTATAGTACATGTACTATAAATTAACTCTCCTCCACTTTTTAAATATTTAGAAGCATTCAATAAAATTTTCTTTTGTATTTTTGTTAGTTCTTCAATATTTTTTTTGCTTATATTGTATTTTATATCTGGTTTTCTTCTGATTATCCCCAAACCAGAACAAGGAGCATCTACTAAGACTTTATCAGCTTTTTCTATCATACTACTGTCTAACTTAAGTCCATCATATTTTTCGACTTGAATGATATCAATTCCAAGTCTTTTAGCATTTTTGCTTATTAACTCTAGTCGATGCTCATAAATGTCTCTAGCTATAATTTTACCCTTATTATTCATAATTTGCGCAAGATGTGTTGCTTTACCGCCTGGAGCGCTACATAAATCAATTATTACCTCGTTTTCCTTTGGTTCAGTTAATATACTCACTAACATAGAACCAATATCTTGAATATATAAATATCCTTTATCGAGCAAACCTAGCTTATCTAAGTTTATACTTCCCTCCACTAGTAATGCTTCTTCTACAAAATCATTTCTTTTAACTATGTATCCTTCATTAGTAAGAAGTTTTATACATTCTTCAACACTAATTTTCAATGTGTTTACTCTCATGTACATGGATGGTGTGCTATTATTGGCTTTTAATAGTTCTTCAGTAAATGACTCTGAATAGTTTTCTAAAAACAACTTTACCATCCACTCTGGATGTGAGTATGTGACAGATAAATATTTAACTACATCTATTTTAGCATCTGGCATTTTAATAAAATCCTTTTTCCTTATAATATTTCTTAAAACCGCATTAATAAAACCAGATGATTTTTCACAGTATTCTTTAGACAGGTTCACAGACTCGTTAACAGCCGCAGAAACTGGGATTTTATCAAGCAAAAAAATTTGATATACACCTAACCTAAGTAAGTTTAGCGTATGTGTATTCATTCTTCTTGTTTTGATACTAGAAAACTGGTTAATTACATGGTCAAGATATAACTTGTTTTCTAGAACCCCAAATACTAGTTCTGAAATGAATGCTCTATCTAATTGTGAAAATTCATTATGCTTTAATTCTTTTTTAAGAGCTATATTTGAATATGCTTTATTAGCTTCAATATCAAACAAAACTCGAAGTGCTCCTTCTCTCGCTTTCATAACTAAGCCCTTCTATTTCTTAATGCAATTAGCCTAAACAATTGTGCTAAGGAAGTTGCCATTGCTGCTACATAAGTCAAAGCTGCTGCATTTAATACTTGTTTCGCTTTTGAGTATTCAGCTTTAACAATAAATCCGTTAGCCTCTAACATGTCCATCGCTCTACTGCTTGCGTTAAATTCAACAGGTAGAGTTACAACTTGAAAAATCACAGCTGCCATATATAAATATATCCCTATGTCTATTAAGTTTACTGCTTGCAATATAAAACCACCAAATACAAAGAACATTGCAAAAGATGACCCAAATTTAGCTATAGGAAATATAGCATTTCGTATTCCAAGTGGTGCGTAACCAACAGAATGTTGAACAGCATGCCCTACCTCATGTGCAGCTACACTTACAGCCGCTATTGACGAACCATGATATACATCATTTGATAGTCTAAGAACTCTACTCCTTGGGTCATAATGGTCAGACATTTTGCCAGGTGTAATTTCTATTTTGATGTTATCTAATCTATTGTTATTTAAAATAGTTCTTGCGACTTGGTATCCAGTATATCCTTTTTGTGTTCTTACTTTCAAGAACTTTGCGAAAGTAGATTTCACTTTACTTTGTGCATACATTGCAAAGATTATCGCTGGAATTAAATAAATGAAACTTGAATCAAAAAACATTGGCATAAAATCACTCTCCTAAAAAAAATTGCACTACTTTTTCTACTTCTTTGACATCTACTTTGGTATCAAAACATGGTCCTTTTGGTCTATCATTTATTATTGCATATACAGGTATTTTCTCTACGTCACCTAGCCCACTAATTAGATCTCTTTCACAAGCAACTGCAACAATAACTTCAGGCTTTAAATCAATAATTGCCTTTCTTGCTATCGTGCCTCCAGTTACTAAATAAATTTGCAAGCCATATTTTTCTTTTATTCGTATCAACTCAAAAATATCGCATTCTCCACACATTTTGCAATTATTTATATCATATGTTATCCTATGAACACATAAAGATTTCTGTAAACAATGCGGTAATAACAGTAGTATGCACTCACTCTTAACATTATATTTTCTACTCATTATTAGTTTATTATTTAAGACTATATATCTTTTTCTAATGCTGGTTTTGCTAAAAGTTCTAAACTTGAAACACCTAGCCAAAAGAAACAGTAGAGGGAGCATAAGTTTGAAAAGCAAGAATTCTAATTCTACTATCCACCTAAGAGCACGTTTCCCACTGAAGATTTTAGTGTTTCTGTTTTTTTGAATTTTCTTCTCCTGACTATTCATCTCATGAACCTAAAATAACATTTTCTTCGATTTTATTGCCTGCCAAATAAGCTTTAGTAGTAAGACTTTTATTCCCACTAAATTGCAACTCTTCAATCACCAAAAAACCAAAACCTGTTTCCACATATATCGAATCTCTTGTTACTTTAGTAATTTGTCCTGGTAGAGACAGTGCCTTAAGTTCGCTACTCTCTACTCTTGTCTTTCTAATTTTCACTACATTCCCTTTATACGTTGTGTGGGCAACTGGCCAAGGGTTTATTCCTCTGACTAAGTTATGTAGGTCCTTAGCAGGTTTCGTCCAGTCTATTAAACCTAATTTCTTATCTAACATCGATGCATAAGATGATTTGCTGTCATCTTGTTTAACTCTTTCAATATGACCTTTTTCAACTAGTCTAATTGTTTTTATCAAAGTTTCAGCTCCTAAAACTGATAATTCATCATGAAGCTCTCCTGCTGTCATTTTATCATCAATATCAACTGCATCTTTTAATAGCATATCACCTGTGTCAAGACCTATATCCATATACATGGTTGTAATGCCAGTACTMGTTTCWCCATTTATTATTGCCCAATTAATAGGCGCAGCTCCTCTATACTTTGGAAGCAGCGAAGCATGTACATTAATGCAACCCAAAACAGGGATGTCTAAAACAGCTTTACTTAAAATTTGGCCATAGGCTACTACAATAATTAAATCRGGTCGAATTTTAACTAAAGCACTAAGTGTTTCTTCATTGTTTAGTTTGCTCGGCTGAAAAACTTCAATATTGTGTTTTTTAGCTTCTATTTTCACTGGTGTTTGTAAAATCTTTTTGCCTCTTCCCTTAGGTCTATCTGGTTGTGTAAACACCGCAACAACATTGTATTCTTTTTCTACTAACCTCTTAAGACAAGGCACTGCAAAGTCTGGTGTCCCCATAAATACTATCCTCACTAAATCACTCCTCTAAATCAACTATTCTATCGGTAAAAAGAACTCCATTTAAATGATCTATTTCATGACATATTACTCTTACAAGTAATCCTTCTGCTTCTATCATAGTTCTGTTACCTTTACGATTTGTATATTCTAMCTTGATCTTCAAAGGTCTTTCTACTTCGCCTGTTTTCCCAGGCAGGCTTAAACATCCTTCTAAGTTATACTCTTTTCCTTCTTTCCAAACTACTTTCGGATTAATAAATACAAGAGGTTTATCATCAATGTCGACAATTATTACTCTTCTAAGAACACCAACCTGTGGTGCTGCCAAACCAATACCATCTGCTTGGTACATTGTTTCAAGCATATCATCAATTAACATATTAATTCTAGGAGTAATTTTATCTATTTTTCTAGCTACTTTTCTTAATATTGGATCACTATCAGTTCTAATTTCTCTTATTGCCATTACGCTTACACCTCACTACATAAAATTATTTGGATTAATATCTATACTTACATTAATGTTTTTAGGAATGTATTTGCTTCTATGTTGAATAACAAAATAGCTTATAATTCCCTTTAAGATTGAAATAGACACATTGTAATCTTTAAGCAATATATTATACCGGTACTTCTGACTAATTTTTGGTATGATTGCTTCATTTGGCCCTAAAAGCACCTCTTCAAGATCTAAAATGCCTTTCTCTATAAGAACATACTCTATCGCTCTATAAATTTTTTCTGTCGTTATCTTAACTTCATTTTTATTCTTTCCACTAAAGTTAATTGCAATCATAGAAACAAAAGGTGGATAGATAAATTCTTTTCTAATTTGTATTTCTTCATTAAAAAAATTGATATAGTCATGTTCTTTAGCTGTTTCAATGCTATAGTGATGCGAATTATCAGTTTGTAATATGACCTTTCCCTCGTCAAGGCCTCTTCCTGCCCTTCCTGCTACTTGTGTAATAAGTTGGAAAGTCTTCTCGGCAGCCCTAAAATCAGGCAAATTAAGCGTTGCATCTATATTAATGATCCCCACAAGTGTAACATTAGGAAAATCTAGACCTTTAGAAATCATTTGTGTCCCTATTAAAATATCTATCTCACCTGTTTTAAATTTATCTAATATTTTTTGATGTGAGCCTTTGCCTCTAGTAGCATCTACATCTAATCGTGCAATTTTTGCTTCTGGCAAAATTGATTGCAAGATTTTCTCTAGTTTTTGAGTTCCAACTCCTGCATAGTTAATAATCTTACTTCCACATTCGCTACACATATTCGGTGCTTTTTTTCTATCCCCACAATAATGACATTTTATTTCGTTAATGTCAATATGATACGTCATTGTAATATCACAATCTCTGCATTTTGCGACATGCCCACATTTTTTACATGAAATAATCGTTGAAAAGCCACGACGGTTCAAAAAAATTATAGTCTGTTTCTTAGCTGTAAAATTTTCTTTAATCATATCATGTAACTTTACGCTAATTGAACTATCATTACCAATATCTAGTTCGTCACACATGTCAACTATCTCAATATCAGGCAATCCTAGAGTAGTTGCTCTATTTTTGAGTGTTAAAAGATTATAGCTACTTGTGCTGGCTTTGTAAAAACTTTCCAAAGATGGTGTCGCCGAACCCAGCACCAAAACTGCATTTTCTACCTTAGTTCTAAAAATTGCAATTTCAGTTGCATTGTACTTAGGGTTTTGTTCTGATTTATATGAGGTTTCGTGTTCTTCATCAATGATTATAATCCCTAGTTTCTCAAGCGGCGCAAAAATAGCTGATCTTGCTCCAATTACAATACTAACTTTGCCTTCTTTTATTCTTCGCCATTCGTCATATCTTTCTCCTTCTGATAGACTGCTATGAAGCACAGCTATGCAGTCTCCAAATCTTCCTCTAAACCTCTCTACTGTTTGCGGTGTCAAAGATATTTCAGGAACTAAGACGATTCCTTGTTTGCCGCCTTTAATAACCTCTTCAATTACTTGTAAATATATTTCAGTTTTTCCACTTCCAGTGATTCCGTGTATTAGAAAAACATCTTGCTTTTTCTCTTTAATAGCTTCTACAATTTTTTCTATTGCAACTTTTTGTTCGCTTGAAGGCATAATTTTCGGGTATTTGTCTACATCTTTGTTTAGAAATGGATTTCTCTTTACTTCATAGTCTTGGTATTTAAGAAAACCTTTGTCTACTAACGAATTCATCGAAGGTCTTGAAACATTTAGCACATTAATCACATCTGAAACCAAACAGCTTTTTTCTCTACACAAGTACTCTAATATTAGTTTTTGCTTAGGAGCTGATTTCATTTTTAACGCAGCTTTATCGCATTCGATACCACTAATTGCTAATTCTATATACTTTTGTGTTTTTAACTTAACTCTAGATTCAAACTTATATTCAATATCAATTATTTTTTTTTCTTTTAGACTCTTAATAATTGAGTTCGCGTCATTAAACAACACGCACTTACGAAGTGCATCGAAAGAAGAAACACCACCTGCTTCATACAAAGCTCTTACAAGTTTTTCTTGTTTCAACGACAGTTTTAATCCTTTTGTTCTCCACTCCGATTCAAGCAATTTAATATTTCTTTTTTCTTTTTTCACTGTTCCTGAAGGTATAAAAGAGTTTACAGCTTCTACATATTTACATAAGTATTTTTTCTTCATCCAATAAATCATCTTTATTTGATTCTTCGATAAAATAGGATCAATATCAATACATCTAATAACTTCTTTTAAATTATTATCATTTATCTTGTTCTCAATGTTAAACACATATCCCTCTATTGTGTTATTTCCTTTTCCAAATGGTAAAACTACTCGCATACCAATTTTTATTTCATTTCTCAAATGTTCAGGAATTATATAGTCAAATAATTTGTCAAGATTATAAACATTTCTATCAACCACAACCTGTGCAATGTGTTTTTTTATATCCATTTTCGCGCCTCTTTTAATCATTCAAAATTTCAACTCTTTAGTTTATGTCGATAGAGACTATTTTATCTAAAATAATATTTGCAATATCTATTTTAGAAGTCTTATCAATTTTTTCGATTTTTTCGTTTTTATCAATTATATAAACAATATTTGTGTCTACTGCAAATCCTGCATCTGGCTCATTTATATCATTTGCAACAATAAAATCTAGGTTTTTAGTTTTTACCTTGCATTTTGCGTTCTCAATAATATCGTCAGTTTCTGCAGCAAAGCCAACTAATATTTTGCTATTTTTCATCTCTCCTAGCTCTTTAAGAATATCAGGATTTCTCACTAATGACAGAGTTAAATTATCATCTTTTTTCTTTAATTTATGTTTTGTCGGGTTTTCAATTCTATAATCAGATACAGCAGCTGCCTTTATAACAATTTCTTGATCATTAAAGTTATCAAGCACTGCCCTGTACATATCTTGCCCACTCAGAACTGGAATAAATTTTGCTCTATTTGGCGGATTAATTGTAGTCGGACCTGAAATTAAAGTAACCTCAGCACCTCTATCTAAAGCTGCATTAGCAATCGAATAACCCATTTTACCAGAAGATCTATTTGTAATATATCTCACCGCATCAATAGGCTCAACCGATGGTCCAGCAGTTATTAGTATTTTCTTTCCTTTAAGGTCTTGTTTATTACAAGTTAGTGACACCACGTAATCGACTATTTCACTTGTATCTCTTAATTTCCCCACCCCAATGTCACCACAAGCTAACCTGCCAGAGTCCGGTTCAATAAAGTAATATCCTCTTTTTTTAAGCTTGCTAATGTTTTCTTGCAAAATTTCGTTCTCGTACATCTTTGTGTTCATAGCTGGGGCAAATACTATTTTTGCAGTCGACGCCATAATCGTTGTAGAGAGCATATCATCAGCAATTCCATTTGCAACTTTGCCAATAATATTTGCAGTAGCTGGCGCTATTAAAAACACGTCTGCTTTTTGCGCTAGACTGATATGCTCTATATTCCAATCAACTGGGTTCTCAAACATATCGCATACAACAGGATTATTAGATAGCGAGCTAAATGTAAGAGGGCTCACAAAATTAACAGATGCGGCTGTCATTATAACATTAACCTCTGCATCTAGTTTAATAAGTTTACTAACAATGTCACACGATTTGTACGCTGCAATTCCTCCTGTTACTCCGACGATAATTTTCTTGTTCTTTAACATTCAATCACCCTCATTAACACCGTTTTAGTTACTTATACTATATCAAATTTCTTAACTTAGAGAATTAATTATCTTCCTCGCATACTACTTTTCCAGTAAATATTTCTTGTGTGGCAATTGAAACTGGTTTAATTGAATTAGTTTCAATTTTCACTTCAGCTCCTTCAACAATTTCTCTTGCTCTTTTAGAAACCGCAATTACAATTGAATACCTACTACTTATTAAAGTTTTCATATCTTGTACCGATGGACGCAACATATTATCTTCTCCTCATTAAATCAATTTTTTAATATCTTCGTATACTCTCATTACTTTGCATTTCTCTGCAGTAATTATAGCTTTAATATCATCAATCGCTTTTACCAAATCGTCATTAAGAACTGCATAGTCATATTTAATTACCTGTCTAATTTCACCTTGTGCCAGTGAAAACCTCTTATCTATATCATGTTTAGATTCTGTGCCCCTTGAAACTATTCTATTCTTTAGCTCTTTGAGCGATGGCGGCAAAATAAAAACAAACACTGCATCTTCAAATCTGTCTTTTATCTGCAGAGCACCATCAATATCAATTTCAAGTAGAACATCATCGCCTCTATTTATATTATCTATAACAAATTGTCTAGGAGTCCCATAATAGTTGTCATACACTTTAGCATGCTCTAAAAATTCATTATTATCTTTCATCTCTAGGAATTTATTTTTATCTATAAAAAAATAATTTTCAGCTTCTACTTCTCCAATTCGTGGCAACCTCGTAGTTGCAGATACAGAAACCTTAATATGTTCATCTGTTTCTAGTAGTCTCTTGCAAATAGTGCCTTTTCCCGCACCTGAAGGACCGGAAATTACTAATAACAAACCCTTTTTCATTTGATTCTCCTCTTTCTACACACAAGGGGACGGTTCTTATGTGTCGTTGCTAAAGTGTGGTAGAGTTGACACATAAGAACCGTCCCCTTGTGTCCATTCATTTCATTTTAAAGTGCAAGATCCTTTACTTCTCTACTTGAATTTTTAGAAGTCATTCTATTTGCAATAGTTTCTGATTGGATAGCCGATAAAATAACTTGATGACTATCTGTAATAATTAAAGATCTTGTTTTTCTACCAAAAGTTGCATCAATAAGTACTCCCTTTTCTCTTGATTCTTGAATTAATCTTTTTAAAGGGGCTGACTCAGGGCTAAGAACTGCAATTATTCGACTTTCCAAGACAATATTCCCAAATCCAATATTAACTAAATTAACACTCATTTTTATCACCTTACTCAATATTTTGAACTTGTTCTCTTATTTTTTCAAGTTCAGATTTTATTTTTACCACATGATTTGTAATCACTAAGTGATTAGCTTTTGAACCAATTGTGTTTACTTCTCTATTCATTTCTTGAAGTAAAAAATCTAATTTTCTGCCGATAGAATCATTTTCATTCAAAGTACTCTTAAGTTGCTCTATATGGCTATCAAATCTAACTAGCTCTTCGTCAATATTGCTTTTATCTGCAAAAAAAGCAACTTCTGTCGCTAAGCGACTCTCGTCTACAACTACACTTGAATCTAAAAGTTCATTTATCCTGCCACTCAATTTTTCTTTATACTCTAACACTACTTCTGGAGATTTACTTTTTACTTGGTTTAACAATTCAGATATAATAGTCAATCTAGATAAAATATCTTTTTCTATTTGCGCCCCTTCTGTCACACGCATATCAAGTACATTGTTTATCGCATTTTCTATAGCTCCTGACATACAAAACCATACTTTATCTTCGTCTTCTTCTGCCTTTTCCACTACAAGAACATCAGGAAATTTTGTTATGTACGATAGTGTAATGTCGTTTTTAATTAACAGTTGTTCGCTAATGGACTCCGCTGCTAGCAAATACTCTTTAGCTAAAAGAATGTTCGGCACAATATTATAACCTAAATCAGTTGTGTTTTCGCTTTTGATATAAACTTCAACTCTACCTCTTCTAACCGCATTCTTTATTGTTTTTCTTATTCTTTCTTCTAAGTATGTATAGCTCTTTGGCATTCTAATAATAATATCTAAGTATCTATTATTAAGCGTTTTGATCTCAAGAAAAAATTTCTTGCCTTCTATTTGCGATTCTCCTCTTCCAAAACCTGTCATGCTCTTTAGCATCAATAACCCTCCACCAAATCAATTTCAAATATTAATATTATTTTAACCTAGCTAGTATGTAAAGTCAATCAATCGCACTACTAATAACTCCATACTTTATGATATTTTTGTAATTTGATTGGTTAATCTAAATTATTCCTTCGAAAACTAATACTGCTGACCCTTTTAACATCACCTCTTCAAACTCATTAAAATACAGTGTAAGGTTTCCTCCATCAGTTTCTACAGTAATTTCTTTATTTATAGCAATAATATTTAGCAAAGATGCTACAACAAAAACACTAGAAGCACCAGTACCACAAGCCATTGTGTATCCAGCTCCTCTTTCCCAAGTCTTCACGCGTATTTGCGTTCGGCTAATAATTTTTGCAAAGTTTACATTGGTTTTCTTAGGAAAAATACTGTTTCTTTCAATAATTGCACCAATTCTTCTCACTTCATTTTCAACTAATTCATCTCTAAAAATAATTGCATGTGGAACTCCTAGTAGTATTGAGGAAATTGTATAATTTTCACCATCCACCTCAAGCTTTTGATTAATAAATCGTTCTCCATCATGTAATACAGGAATTTTATTTGGTGTAAATACAGGTTTACCTAAGTTAACTGCAACTTGTGACACGAGGGGACGGTTCTTTTGTGTCTTGCTTCTTAAATCCTCATAGTCGACATAATTGAACCGTCCCCTCGTGTTTTCACCTGCGTCTTCAATTTCTACTTCAATCATTCCAGCTAATGTACTAACAATAAATTTAGTTTTATTTACTATTTTTTTATCGTAAACATATTTTGCAAAACACCTCATGCCATTACCACACATTTTAGCTAGAGATCCATCGCTGTTATAATACGACATTTTAATATCGGCTTCATCTGATTCAAAAACTATCAAAAGCCCGTCTGCTCCAATACTAAATCTTCTACTACAGATTTCTTTAGCAAGTTTTCCATAATCATCTATATGCATACAGTTCTTTTCTTCTATAACTATAAAGTCGTTACCCGTTCCATGCATTTTAGCAAAATGAATGCTTTCCATACTTTCACCTCTAAACTATTATTTTGGGACTACAATAAAATATGCTATACTTATTATACTATATTTTTGCTTGAATTGAACGTTATATAAATATACAACATGGAGGTTTTATTATGCCCTTAGATGGTTTTGTAATTTCAGCAATTAAAGATGAACTTGCAGATAAAATAATGAATGCAAAAATAGAAAAAATACATCAACCAGAATCTGATGAAATTATTATTCAATTACGTAATAATAGAGAAGGCTATAAACTTTTACTGTCTAGTAATAGTAGCTTCCCTAGAATTCATTTGACTAAAATAAAGAAAGAAAATCCACTCACTGCTCCAACTTTTTGTATGCTTTTAAGAAAGCATTTGCAAAGCGGTCGCATAGTAGATATTATTCAGCCTGATTTTGAAAGAATTATAAAGTTGAAAATTCAATCTTATGACGAATTAAATGATCTTACAACAAAATATTTAATTATTGAGCTTATGGGAAAACACAGTAATATTATTTTAGTCAACGAAGAAGATAATAGAGTTCTTGATTCTATAAAAAGAATAACACCTGATTTAAGCCGAGTAAGGCAGGTGCTACCAGGAATAGATTATAAGTCACCACCTTCACAAAATAAAGCAAATCCATTAGATTCAGTTTCACTAAATGCTTTCAAAGAAATTCTCGCTAACAAAAGCAGTGCGCCTCTATACAAGGCACTATACATGTCGTTTACAGGCATTTCCCCTCTATTAGCAAGAGAAGTATGCTCTAGATCTAATATTGACTCTGAAACACCAGTATTTGCTTTGTCTTTAGATAATATGACAAACTTATTTAATAGTTTTTTGCTTATTACAAAAATAGTTAAGGGTAAAAATTATTCTCCCTCTATATATGTAAACAATAAGTTAAACAAATTTGTAGACTTTAGTTTTACATCTATAGAGCATATGAAGTATTACGATGAAATAAAAATTAGTTCTGTCAGCGAAATGCTTGAATTTTACTACAAAGAGCGTGATTTAAGAGAGCGCATCAAACAAAAATCTGGCGATTTTAAAAAGAACATATCCACTAAACTAGATAGACTACATCAAAAGATTTATAACTTAAACAAGGATTTAGATAAAGCTGAAAAAGCTGAAAAGTATAAGATTAAGGGAGATCTGCTTACAGCGAATCTACATTTAATTAAAGAGCGAGCTACCGTAATTTCAGTCGTAAACTACTATGATCCAGAGCAAGCTTTAATTGATATTCAATTGAGCCCAAGATTGTCACCTTCAAAAAATGCTCAGAAATATTATAAGCAATACAATAAATTTAAAACTGCAAAAATCGAAGTAAAAAAACAAGTTGAGAAAACATATGGTGAAATTGAGTATCTAGATCAAATACTTATCTCCGTAGAAAGCTCTGTCGATTCTCATGACTTAGATGAAATTAGACAAGAACTAATTGAGACAGGATACTTAAAAAAGAAATTTTCAAAGAAAAAAATTAAAATACAGAAAAAGAGCAATTATTTAAAGTATCTATCTTCTGATGGCTATGAAATTTTGGTTGGTAAAAATAATATCCAAAACGATAAAATCACTTTTAAAATTGCAACTAAATTAGATTTATGGTTTCATATTAAAAATATGCCTGGTTCGCATGTAGTGCTAAGAATAGGTGATGGTAGTTATTCTGATCAAACGTTAATTGAAGCTGCATCCTTGGCTGCATACTTCAGTAAAGCAAAAAATGCTACCAAAGTTTCTGTAGACTATACAAAAAGAAAGAATGTAAAAAAACAAAGCGGAGCTAAACCTGGAATGGTTATATATGAAACGTATAATACTATTCTAGTTGATGGGTATATGCCTAGCGTAAAGGTATTGTAGTGTAACTAAGAATCAAGAAAAAAATATTATAAAAGAATCTTCGCTTTTAATCCTCGGGGATAAACCCCGAGATATTTTAGGTTGCTCTCTTTTTAATGTCATCTGCTAAAAATGATTCTTTACTACACATACTTGTAATCTCAATCACAACAGAAGTTTCATTGAGTAGCTTTTGCAGTATTATTTTATCTCCTCTACTATTGTTCATATAACGATACCACCTTATCAATATTGATTAAGCTGCTTTTTTTCAAAGGGAGTTTCACGGTGTCTACAGATACTTTCAATGCTTCTCTTAATTCCTCGTTAAATCCTGCAAGTTCAAATAACGAAATTGGATTTTCAAAAAACTCAACTAAAAGATCAACATCGCTAAGCTCATTAGCATTTCCAAGTGCGTAAGAACCAAAGAGCAAAACTCTTTTAATTGGATAATTAGGTGCTATTTTATGTGTAGTATTTTTTATTTCCTTAATTGAAAGCATTTCCATCCCTCCTCTTGTTTTGATCATAGTGTCAAAAGTTATAGCGCTCTTTTGCACTTCATCTGTTCACTTCACTAGCTGATTCATATATAACTCTCTATTTTTCATACCCTGTCGATTAAATGCTCGACTTCCCCTCCTTTTTGTAAGTGGTTTAGGCTAACAATATATAATTTAACCTAAATATTATTTAATTCTATTATAACATATCATACTGCAAGTATACAGCTAATAGTTCCATTATACTAGATTAACGGATACTGCACACTAGACAGTAACCTGCCTCTCAATCTCCGCCAACAGTTCCCCAGTCTTCACTTTTGGTCAAACGAAATGTCACCTTGGCTCGCTTATTATTACAGTATTCTCGCTATCAATTTCACTCAATTTAACTTTAATAATTTCTGATTTTGATGTAGGTACATTTTTGCCCACGTAGTCAGCTTTAATTGGCAGCTCTCTATGTCCTCTGTCAATTAAAACTGCAAGCTGAATTGCTTTTGGTCTTCCGTTGTCCATAAGAGCGTCCATTGCAGCTCTTACTGTTCGTCCAGTGTATAAGACGTCATCAACTAGTACAACTACTTTATTGTCAATATTAACTGGTAAAGTTGTACTATGAACAATTGGGTCAATACTGTCTTTTTCTAAGTCATCTCTGTAAAGAGTTATGTCCAAAACTCCTACAGGAGTTTTGGTATTCTCAATTTGATTGATTTTCTCTGCAATTCTGAGGGCAAGCGGAACTCCTCTAGTCTTTATTCCAACCAAAACAATATCATCGGACCCTTTGTTTCTTTCAGTAATTTCATAGGAAATTCTAGTTAATGCTCTGTTAATTGTATTTTCATCTAATATTTGTACTTTTTTACTCATCTTTTGTTCAATCAAGCTATTGCTTCGATACTTGATTATCTCCTTTTATTGTAATATTTGTTTTTAAACTAAAAATTATATTTATATCCACACGAGATAAACTCAATATTTTCGCAGTTTTTGTATTTCAGTTGTATTAATCTTAAAAGCCTTTCGCTTCAAAATACTCGTAAGCATCAACCAAATCAAAGTACACACCGTCAAATCCCAAGTTAATTATTTTGCTTAAATAAGAATCCTCATTTCCAAAAATAATCTTTTGCCAGTCTTGATTCCAAAATTCGACTTTATAATTTCCGCCCCAATTAGGATTCTCGACACCCAGCCACTTTGGTTTATTTAATTTCCACTCAGCATTCCAATACTCTCGATAGCTTTCAGCTACTATTGGTATTTTGTCTAATGCTCTTCTATTAGCAGCTTTGCTCTATATACCGTTTCTCTTAATACAGGTAGATAAGAGTTTTCCTTTTCAATCTCATTATCAACTAAGCCTTTAACAGCATTTTTTGCAGTATTTTTCTCAACAAAATTTTCTGTCTGTATATCTTTTGACCAACCAGAAACGCATCCTTGAAAAACAATCATTCCTATTACACAAAGTGCTGCAATCCACATGTTCGGGTTTCTCATAAGAACACCACCAAGATTTATATATTTGACTAACAAACTACTTATATAATGTCTTCATTTTATAGAACTCAAAAGTTTTTAGCAAGCCCTCTTCTAAACTAAATTTAGGTTGCCAGCGCAATAAATCATGTGCCTTACTAATTTCAAAAAACGAAGTTCTTATGTCACCTGTTCTAGCACTTGCGTTGTTCACTGTTTGATTACTGTTTACAAAGTGATTCATCATTCTATATAATCCAATTGTAGAAGTTTCAACACCTGTTCCAATGTTAAAAACACCAACATCTCCATATTTTAACGAATTAATATTTGCACTAACAACATCATCCACAAAAATGTAGTCTCGTGAATCAGAACCATCTCCAAAAATAGTTGATCTCTTTTTGTACATTAAATCATCCAAAAAAATAGAAATCACACCACCTTCTCCTTTTTTGTCTTGCCTTTGTCCGTAAACATTAGCATATCTTAGTATTGTATAATTCAGTCCATGCATTTTGCTATAAGCTCTAATATAGTACTCTGCCGCCAGCTTCGACACTCCATAGTTAGATTTTGGGTCCATTGTATGGGTTTCATCTAATGGTACATATGCTGGGTCTCCATAAACAGCTGCAGTTGAAGAAAAAATAATTTTCTTAACTTTATTTCGCATGCAGAATTCTAGAATTCTTAACGTTCCTTCTACGTTCACTGATAAATCTAGTAATGGGTCCGCATTAGAATTTGTAACACATACTTGTGCAGCTAAATGAAAAACTACATCAAATCTCTCTGCACTAATCGAAGTGTTTGCATTGATTTCAATTATGTTCATCTGATAAAATTTTGCCTTCTTACTTATATTATTAGCTTTCCCAGTAGACAAATCGTCAATAACTGTAACATCATGATTTTCATTAATTAGTCTGTCAACAAGATTAGATCCAATAAAGCCTGCTCCACCTGTCACTAGTATCTTCATGACTTGCCTCTAATCAAGCCGTAGATAGATGCAAGAAGTACAACAACCAGAATAGCTATACTAAACAAAATCGCACCACTAATCTCACTCAAAAATGATTGGTTTCTTTCTTCTTGATTAGTTGAGTCAGCGGATATATTCGAATCGCTCATATTTCCTTTATTTGAGTCCTTACTCTTATATGTTTCCTCTTGACTCAAAGTTTGATCCAGTTTTTGATCTGCTGAAGTATTTGTATTTTCGATTGTTAGTTTTTCGACAAAATATGTTTCTCTAACAATAACTCCATCATACCCTTTTGCTTTTAATTTTACTAAAATACTGATGGCATCGCTCATGGTATCGACTCTCCCTACTCTTACTAAAGTGAGGCTGTAGTCTATAATAAACGAACTAAATTTTTGATTGCGCAAGGTCTCAGCCAATTCTAAAGCATTTGCTTTATTATCATATGCCCCTACTTGAACAGAAAACACTTCGCTATTATTAGCATAGGTTGTTAATGACATGCTCAGTAATAGAAAAAACAAACTCAAAACAATGACAATAGTTTTCTTCATATCTATCTCCCTTTCATAAATGCACAATTATTCTTCGGTATTTCTGTTAAGTCTCTTTGCTATTGAAACAAAAATTCCTTTGTCTTCTACAGAAAAAGCAGGTTGTTTTGAAAAAGTTAAATAGATAATATTCTTTAGATAAACTCTCAATAATACAAGAGAAACAACAAGTGAAAGTAGTGCCGCTAGAAAGTAACCTACACCATAAAAAGCAACCCCTAGTGGAATAAAGTATAAATTAAACAATAAATTCGACGCGAAAAATATTATCGAAACAGCCACAGCTTGGATTCTGGCTTCAAAATATAGCAAAACAAGTAACACAACAAGCATAATCGCATTTGACAATGTCCCTAAAGCACATATTCTGAAAATATCTCTTAATAAAATTGCATACCCTAAATACGAAAATATAGCTCCTGATAAAACAATAAGCGTAAAAGTAATTAAAGTCTGATTTTCTAAAACATATACAATATGCCTATATAGCAATTCTACCATCTTGTTTTTTGCCATAACAATATCATCATAATTCCCTTTAATACTTACTAGGCTATAGTATTTTTTATACACTTCATAAAACTCTGTTTCAAGATATACCATAAACAATATCATTGTCGGTATTATAGTCAAAAAGGCAAGAAAAACTGCATGATCATATAGCGGCGCGTATCTATAAGTGCCGTAAATAATAGCACCATGTTCGCTATACCACATTAGTATATTATCAACCCAAAGACCAAGTGTATAAAAGAGCCCGACAAAAAACAGGCTTGGCGTTTTATTGAGGTATTTTATGAAATCATAGTTTTTTTTGTTTCCGAAATAAAATGAATCAAGAAAACTATAAAATACTATTATATAAGTTACAGTCATTCCAATCAAATACGATAACAACATAGTAGATGCACTTAAGTGCAAAGGAAAACTTATTGGAAAATAATTCAACAATATAGACAGGCATACTGAGATTAATCCTCCTCCGATAAACGCTTTAGAAATTATTGAGTAATCTTTTACAGCACTTAGAAAAACTGTAATAACCCAAATTAATGATATTATAATGAATAATGAAGCTGCCATAAATTTATAATAAAGTGGAAGCGGTTTTGAATAATAGAAAGCAAGAGAAATAAATAGAGCTGCGAAAAATGTTATTTTGCTGATTCCTATAAAGCAAGGTTTAATAAACACATACTCTTTACTAAATAATTTGTCAGAAATATATCTTGTTGTAATAAAATGACCTGGAGCAGTCAATATTTGAGAAAAAATAAAACTATATACAATTGTCCCCATAAATAAATATCTATCGGATGGGCTAACAAGCATTTTTTTTGATACCCAAAGCATAACGTTCACAGTTACAACTGAAGCTATCCATGGTCCAGCAGCAACAATTCCTGAATAAATGTAAGCTTTTGTTCTATCTATAAAAGTATCTTTCTTAAATAGCCGTTTTAAAGTAAAGCCAATACCAGCCATAGTACACCTCGTTTCTTGTTGTTATTCTTTTTATTAAACCCTATCTATTCAAAAATTAACTCTTTTTGCAATCCTTGTTTTTCATCGTGCAGCTTAGTATAACATTTTCTATACGCTTCGATGTAAGCATCTTTACTATAATGCTTTTTAACTCTTTCTAGCCCATTTAATCCCATTTTTTTGCTCATCTTCACATCGTTAATAATTTTCAGTATTGCGTTTGCGGTTTCACTAGGTGAGGTAGTTCTAGTAATAATTCCTGCATGTCCGATTTCATCATTATCAAAACCTTCGATTAACTCCTTACAAGAACCTACGTCTGTCGCTACAATAGGCACCTCGGCCGCCATTCCCTCTAGCATTACTAAAGGCTGACCTTCTGAGATAGAAGTTAAAACCAATACATCAGCCATTTTCAAGTATTTTCTCACATCATCTTGTCCAGTGAAAATCACACAATCGTTTAAATCGAGAAACTCTACTAAACTACTACACTCATTATAATACTCGCTATCTTCTTCCTGTGATCCAACGATATAAAGTTTTGCGCTTTCTGTTTTCGATTTCACTACCTTAAATGTTCTAATAAGTGTCTTTACGTCTTTTATAGGCACTACTCTTAACACAGCTAAAATATTTTTTTCGTTTTTCTTAACCTTAGTAAGTTTAAACTTATCAACTTCTATTCCATTTGGAACAACTATTGTTTTATCTTCGTCTGAGCCAAGTTCTAATTGCATACTCTTGTTTCTCTCAAACAATGATATTACAGTATTCGCTTGTTTATAAGTTCCCGTTGACAGAAAGTAGAAATAGTCAATCCACATTTTCTTATAGACTCCTTCGACCCATCGTGCCTTAATAATCTCTTCTTCTCTTTCTCTTGCATAGACACCATGTTCAGTCAACACCAATGGCCTATCATGTCTAAGCTTAAATATCATTCCTAATAGACCAGCATATCCAGTTGAAACCGAATGATATATATCTGCTTCAATTAAGTCAGTCTGTAGAATCGTAATCAAAGGCATAAACATCGATTGCATTGTCCAGTAAAATCGATTAAATTCTTCTCCTTTGTATTTTTCTTCATACATCCTCAGTAGCATTTCCCAAAAAGCCTTGCTCTTCAAAAATTCAACAGAATCGCCCATTTTTTTCTTGTTAGTAATTGTTTTTGCTAACACTTCCCAATCTATGCTTCTATCAAAATTGATAAATTTTTCTACTTCCTTGATGTTTAGTGAGCTTATTCTCGGTTCTCTAGATTGTTTGCTTGGTGAAATTTCTTGATATTTGTCCAAAAAAATAGTTTCAAATTTTACAACATTAGTAGGTAGATCATATTTTATTTCCGGCAACCCTAATTCTGATGGCATTATAGAAATTATTATAAAAGAAAACTCATTCATCTCTGTAATTAGTTGCTGCGTCCAACCTGATACTCCTCCCGAAATATATGGATAAGCTCCTTCCGATATCATTGCTATTTTCAAAATTAAATSYKMSSSCMNNAATTWKTCWMMNTKCASTATWASWYWAKKKKYATTRMMNTCTATTAAGAACAACCCTCGCTCGGAGCAAAGAACATTTAATTTGCCACCTTCAATTTTGCGAACGGTTCGATTATTAAGTCGTAAAAAATGATACACTGGAAATACAACATTATTATAGCTAATAGTAATTTCATCACCTTCTAAATTTGAGTAAACAAAAAGGTTTTCTTGTCTCAGAAAATAGTTATATGCTTGTATATTAGTCATTGGTCTTAAGAAGGCAAAATGCGAATTAATTCCAGAGAATATTTTCGTTATCTCATTAAGTAATTCTTCCCAATATAAACCACCTGACCTCTCTTCACAAAGTAGATCGTCTGGATGAATAAAATGATTTACCAGCCCAAAATGCGCTATAGCACTATATATACTCCACATCATATTTTCATCGTACAAGTGACCATAACTAAATCGCGGAAAGCTAAGAATGTTAGGAGCATCAAGATTCATTCCAAATTCTTGATACAGCACTCCTTTTTCAGGAGATCCAGTGTAGAGTCCCGCAAAAATAACTACGTCCTCAAACACGTTAGTTACTGCACTAATTCCTTCACTTGAAATAATATTTGATGGGGGTACGTAAGTATAAAACTTGATATCACCAAATAAACTTGTCAACTCATTTTTCAATATACGTAATGATTTTTCCATCGTTTCTTGTGATTCCCATGGATTATAGCCGTAATCCTCATGATACATCTGATTTTCTAAAGCTAATGATTGGTGATTGTATCCGTGGATTCCGATTTCTCCACCAGTCTGCGCTAATTGCCTTCCAAAAAACTCAATTTGGTTTAGTTCAAATTTATGAAGTGGTATCAATGGATAGGTTGTATCATCAGTGTAAGTGCCTATAGCTAAACCTGTGTATGCTAAATTAAACCTTTTAGCTAAATTGTACATATCCGACCACCAAATATCTCTATAAAATTGTTCTGTCGACATAAAATGACGTGGATAAATTTTCTGGTGTTTCCCCTTAGGAATTGGCATAGGAAAGTCATCTATATTAACAACTTTACCATTGAATATTGTCATAAGAAAGTAATCTTGCATTAAGGAAATATATTGGATGAGCATCCCTCTATTTCTTTTTTCAGACATTATCGTTGAATTCACATACATTATTTCTCCGTCTCCAAAGTTTTTTTTCCATATAACTGGTAAATCCGATGCTGTTGCAAGAATATTTACATCTTCCTGCAAAGCGACATCCAACATAGAACCAGCCATATTGTCTAAACTTATACTGTCAAGTCCTGGAAAGATTTTTTCTTTAAAAGTAAACCCATACACACTTTCTTCAATAAGGCCTCTATTTGTTGAAATCCCAAATAATTCATCTAATGGTTGAAATATGGACCTCGTTAGAACTACTAATTTACCCCCTTTTTCAACAAAACTAATAAATAAAGTATAATCCAATACGTCACTCATCCACTCTGTAGCAATTATCACTAAACCACCTTTAATGTGGTTATCTAGTTTTTCTTTCAAAACGTCTGACCCTAACGATAAGAACTCTGAGTTTAGTTTTGACATGTTTAATGTGTAATAAACATTCTTATGTAACGCACGAGAGCCTTCATCTTTATCAGAATAGAGAACTAGAATTTTAGAAAAATGTTCTGGTTTTGCTGTATTTGATACAGCGAACTTAACAGTTCCCCCAAGCTGATCAACTAAAAAAACTCGTTCAAAAAAACCCACCCTTAAACCTTGAACGGTTAATGCTACTACTATTACAGACATAATAAGAAATAGAATTCGATTCCTGCTCATACAAATCCTCCAAACTAGAACTTATTAACAGTTAACCAAAAATTAATCTGTTCCAATTTTTTTTTCGAAAACTTCATTTCAGATTTTTTAGCGTGAATAGCTAGTTTAGTAACTTCTACATATTTCTTGAGTCTAAATTTTATTTTCATTTTAATCATATGCATATTTGTATTTTCTGGGAACTGTTCATACATTTTATCAATAAAACCCTCTGCAGTCCGATTTCTATTAACCATCAAATTTACGTCCATAATATTCAGAAATAACTGACATTCAACACCAAAATTACTAAAATACTCCTTAGCCAATATAAGATACTCATCCACGTACAATTCTAAAGTTTCATCATTAATTAAATTTGAATTGATATAATCGAAATAAACGTTTAATAAATCGTAAAGATATTTTTTTTCTTTATGCTTCGAATAAAGTTTTCTTAAATTAAAAAGCTTAGTGTCGTACTCTTCTTCAAAAGAAAGCAAGATAGAAGAAGCATAATGTTTCACTTCTGTATCTTCATCATCTAGAGATTTTTTTAAAATTTTTACTTTTTCTTTTCTTTTTTCTGTCAACATCTTTACAACTAAATCTTTTTTTCTCTTTGTATTTGAATACAATAACTCATCCGTTCCGCTTAAAATGTCTACTTCTTTCTTGACATTCACACTTGCCCGCTGTACTTTATTTTCAATAAATTGAATATACTTTTCATATTCGACAATTTGATTTGAAACTAATTCTTTTTTAACAAACAAATCAATCATGCTTAACATAAGCATCCCTATACCTGGAAGAAAAAAAGCAATGTGAAAGGGAAGATATCTCCTGTCTTTAATAATAAATTTGTTTATAAAGTACACCACTAAAACAAATAGAACGTGAAGAATAATAAAAATTTGCATGTTGATTTTATCAAAATATACGAACAAAATCAATAAAGTTAAATCTAAAACAGCCACAGCTTTCGTGAAAAACGAAAACAAGAGTATCATACTATAGTCTCCTCTCATAGAAGTTAGATCCTTTTATATTTGTTAACTTTCATCGCTTTTGCTATCTTACGTTTTCTCTTTTTCAATACTGATTTTCTTGCTTGAACTCTCTTTTCTTCGAGCATCCCTTTGCTGAAGACTTTTTTATTCAGTTTTTCGTTTCCTGCAGCTACTTCCTTTTTTACTGCTTCGTTTTTCATCTCATCAATTTCTGATTCTTCGCTTTTTATCTCATCACTTGCTAATTCTTCGCTTTTTATCTCATCACTTGCTAATTCTTCATATGCAGGTATTCTTTCATTAGTGAAGTTTACATCTTTTTCGTGATACCCGATTGTTTCTATTGCATAGTCAAATTCACTAAAAATACGTTCCTTAATTAATGGTACATCTTTACTCAATGTAATCGGTAAAAGTAGATGTACTTCCTCAGTTACATCGTTGAAAGCTATAATATCAACATCTCTAATCGCATTATTTAACTTTTCATCAAGTACGTTAAGGCTTATATTGCCTTTTAAAAATTTGATTACTTTAAAGTCTGAATTAAATTTCTTAGCTCTTTTTTCTTCTTCTTCCAACCTTAAATTGAACTTATCCATTTTCATCATTCTCGTACCTGGGTAATAATTCATATCAGTAACAACTCTTTCGTACTCTAAAGACTGAATTAATGCTTTACTTGTCCAGTCTACAATTATACCAAAAAGCGTTCTTGTATATTCTGTAATGAAGTCAAATTCTAAATCTTCAATATTAATTATTGCTATAACTTCGCCATTTTTTAAAATCGGCGCAGATAATAGTGGCGTTTCCGATGATTCAAAAGCATCTATTTTAACAACCTTCTTTTCTTCTATTACTTTCACAAAATGTGGATTGTCATTGATTTTAATAGAATTTTTGATTTCTTGTGTCTCTCCCATTTTCAGTTTGAGTCTCATGTAGCTTTTGTTTTTATCAATTGTATAAATAGAAACTGCTTTAGCATGTAAGAATTTCGAAAGAACTCCCATAATTTCTGTATAAATCTCTTCAGGATTTATTGTTTCAAGAGAAGAAGCAATTTCGTACAATGACAAAACACTATCTTCTGTTCCAATTATTTGTCCTTTTAATTCATCGTTAATATATTTAAATTTTTCAGCAGTTAGTACTACTGCTTCATTTTCTTGCTTCAATTCACTAATTTTTTGTCGTAAGCTATCAATCATATAATCTTTTGTATCTTTATATTTTCCTAAGATAACTGCAACTAAAAAAAACATAAGCAAGAACTTATAATGATCAAAATCCATTATAAACAAAAACATGTCAAGCCCTAGAAGATAGTACACATATAAAAATGTTATTGAGGCAATAAAGGCACTCATTACACCAATATAGTTTCCATACTTCAAAGCTGTAAAAGCTACTACTAACAATAAGGGGTGAACGTTCATTAAAATGAAATTTTCTTTAATCGGATTCAAAGTAAAAAATATATAAAAAATAAAAACATTCGCTATTAAATTCTCGATCAATGAATATATAGTATTTTTCACTATTTTGTTTTTATATTCAGAACTCATTGTATCTCCCCTTTTT
Organism: Alkaliphilus sp.; assembly: GCA_002733545.1. GTDB lineage: Bacteria > Bacillota > Clostridia > Peptostreptococcales > NVVX01. The sequence goes on along the minus strand of NVVX01000008.1, from coordinate 54,301 downwards.
TCTAAAAAATATTTTACTACGTATTACATTTATTTTTTATAGTTCCTAATATTAGTGATTAATTCACACACTCACTGCAATTATTAGATCAAAGATGTCTTTAACTCTCTACATAGCACATACTTGGAAATTGCAACTTTTTCTCTAGACACAATTTGCATCAAACTTTTTAGAAAATCCGGAAAAAAACTATTATACTTAATTTCCATAATAATTATATTTGACTCTAATGCTTTAAATAGAACTGGTTCTTCAGCAAAAAAATCTTTTATTGAAGCTGCAGAGCAAAGCTGCTTGTCAAATGTTACTCTTATTTCATCATAATGCATAATGTAAGCTTCTCGAGTATATTCTACAATCACTTTTGGAGTTAAAACATTACTTCTAAAGTCGCAATATAATTCTTGCGACACTTTTGTTCCCACACTCCTTAAAAATGAAAAGTCATTTTTACACAATTGACCATATTCTTTTATTGTAATCTCCATACTGTCCTTTTTGATTAAATGGTTAAGCTTGCTTTTTTTCTCTAGTTTTATCATTTGATCTGAATTGTTATAAGTTCTAATCCTAATCTTGCTCCTATTAATAATCCCAGACTGCTTTTCAAACATTGCACCATCATCTAAGTCGTCAAAGTATAAACTTTTCACATAATAACCTTGTTCGTTTAAAGAATGCGAATCTTGTTTCATAAAAATTTTCAACCTATGTTTAATTGCAATGTAGTCTAAATAACTAATAAAGTATTTTAGTTCATGTCTTAATTTCGAATTCACTCCTGTATCATACATAAGCATCCCCATTGTCTTTATTATTAAACTAATTTACTGTAAAAGTTCTTACCCCAAAAAACCTTAGCCCTTCTTCATCTCTGTATATATCAAAAGCTGTTTGTGTATTCTCTTGGTCGTCACGGACAGTCACTCTCCAATAGTACTTGTCCGCTTCTAGCGGTTCTATGCTAATTTCCGTAATATCCAATCCAATCTGTTCTACTACAATATTCATAAAATCAGGTGAATCACTAACCTGAAAGTCATATAGAATTACGTCTCCCTGTAAATCAAACGATTCAGACCATCTAAAAACTAGCTTATCGTCTCTAGAGTAGGGAATCCCTAAGAAAATTGGCATGGGATTTTCCTTTGCTTTAATAAATTTATCAAAATTGTTTTGGGGTTCATTAGTAATTCGCCAAAACTCTGTTTCAAAATATTCCTCTTTCATGTGCTCTGAATCAGGCAACTGATTAACAAATTTGGAGACTATTGGATAATAGCTCTTTAGAAATGTAATGGTTCTTTCTTCGGTTATTATTGTATCTAACAATAACTGCATCTTATCCTGCAGCGCTTGCACATTACCTGGTTCCTGGAGAAATCTTCTATGTAGCACAACCCCCCAATAATTAGATACTCCAATCTTCCAAGGTGGTCTCCTTTCTTCCCTAGTTGTACCAATTTGATTATAAAATCCCCAAGTCCCATCATAATCCCACGGTACGAAATACCAAGTATTATTATTCGACGGACTATACAGAAAAAAATTCTGGCTATTAGTATCTATATTCTCAAATAAAATATTTACTGCTAACCACGTCAAATAGTTATTGCGATTGAAGTGCTTGTCTATAACAAGGTTAATAGGTATTTCGTAATTGTTTACATCATCAAGCATTGAAATTAGTTTGTAATGGTCTTCTTCTCCCCTAATACTCAAAATTTCTTCAAACGTGTATTCATTGTATTCAGGGTCATCTTGAACTCTAAGACTATCTTCATACCTATGAAACTCAAAAAATTCAGCTTTATACATGTGTCCGTGTATATCCAATCCTCGTGTTCTCAAAAACATTCTATTTGGTTGTTCAACTAAGGTGAATAGACCATAGTCGATAAAAGTCGTCTCTTGATTATTTTCCGATAAATCCTTAACAAATAAGTTAACAAATTGCGTTCTAATACTAGTTATGTTTTGAATGATTTCTAAATAATCAAAGCTCAACTTATTCCTCACTCGAATTAAATCATAGGGTTGTTTGTTCAAATTTACAGTATAGATTTCCTTCCAAGGACTCATTTTTCGATTTAGTCTTACTTTAAAAGATTTTTGCCCCGCAAATCTAGAAGTCGCTCCTCTAATTTCCATTGTAGCATTACTGTCTTTCATACCAAATCCAAAATAACCTGCTACTGGTCCTTCTGAGTTGCCTTCTTGAAAAACCACATCTACTACCGCTTCAAAGTCGTCGCTCCCATGTCTATCACTTTTTACGTCTGCAAGAGTATACTCCCCTCCTCCTAAAACTGTAACGTAAAGATACTTAACGCTATTGTCTTTGTCATTCTTATATACACTCGTATCATACACTAAGTCAGCCGAATAAAAAACTGTTTCGTCACTTGCTTGGTCAATTTTCCCCTGACATCCTGAAAAAAACAGAACCAACAAAAGAGTAATCAAGACTAATAGTTTTGCCATTTTATTATTGAACATTATACATCTCCCTTTCATAAAAAAATTATGAAATATGATCTCCGCTATATTTTATTAAAGTAGCATCACTAACCCCAGTAATAGAAGAAAGTTTGTCGACAAAGGAAGTATCTTCTCCGATTAATCTTAGTTCAACTACCAATTCTATCTTTCCATCCGAATAAGTTTTTGATTTCATTGTGTGTTTCAATTTTTTCAATTCCATAAAAATACTTTTATCTGTCAATGAGACATCTTTATAGCGCAGCACAAGCATAAACGTCAAGTCACCTTCTCTATGCTTAAATAATACGAACACAACAAGACTTATAATAACCATACCGATAAAAGCGAGCATATAGAGTTTTGCACCTGTGGCTAATCCAGTGGCGATTGCCCAAAATATAAAAACAATATCCATAGGATCTTTTATTGCCGTCCTAAACCTAATAATACTTAGTGCACCTACCATCCCTAAGGTTAGTGTCAAATTAATACTAATCGTCATAATTATCAAAGAAGTGATAAGCGACATCATTACAAGAGAACTGCTAAAACTATAACTGTATAAAATCCCCTGAAAGGTTTTTTTATACACATTAGATATTACTAGGCCTATTAAGAAAGCTAAAAGTAAGCCTATTATAATATCTGATACAAAAAGTCTTCCAATTTCTGGATTAGTAATTTTTTCCAATAATTCCTCTATATTAAATACTCCATCTCTCCTCATGACATCCATTTCCTTTCTTTCTATAAAGTATCAACTTGATAAAACATTTATGTACAACAAAGCATGAAACAGCTAATTTTTTGCAAATTTTTCAACTTGTTTACTTCCTCAGTACTATTTTCTACAAATAATTCTAAAATCCTGCAAAAAAAAAACTAAAAAACTATTGCTTTTTTAGTTCTCTCTCTTTTAATGTTCTCAACACTTTATTGAAACTTGCAGGCAATTCTGAATTAAATTCTATAAATTCGTTCCTTGTCGGATGAATGAATCCTAAAGTTTTTGCGTGTAACACTTGACCCGCTAAATTAAACTTAGTCCCACCGCTTTTGGGACCATATACCACATCACCTACTAGAGGATGATTTATATAGCTTAAATGAACACGAATCTGGTGTGTCCTCCCGGTCTCTAGTCTTGCTTCAATATATGAGTCGTCGCTAAATCTCTCGATAACTTTAATATGCGTAATGGCATTTCTGCCATCTTCTGAAGTAGCCATTTTAAGCCTATTAGTAGGATGTCTTTTAATGGGTGCATCTATTATTGCTCTGTTTTCTTTCACTCTTCCTCTAACAACTGCCACGTATTTTCTTACTACAGTATGTTCCTTAAACTGCTCGGCAAGTGAACGATGTGAGATATCGTTTTTTGCAATTACTAATAATCCAGACGTGTTTTTATCGATTCTGTGTACTATGCCTGGTCTAATAACACCGTTAATGGATGATAATTTGTCTTTGCAATGATACATAATAGCATTGACAAGGGTATTATCGTAGTTTCCCGGTGCAGGGTGAACTACCATGCCTTGTTGTTTGTTTATAACAATCAAATCTTCATCTTCATAGACAATTTCTATAGGAATATTTTGCGCTTCTACAATTAATTCTTTTGCCTCTGGGATATTAACAACAATTTCATCACCCGATTGAACCAAATACTTATTCTTTTCCATTTTATTATTAACAGTTATCTGTTTTTCTTTTACTAATTTTTGAATATAACTACGACTTAAGTCACTATACAGTTCAGACACAAAAATATCTAGTCTAATATTTTCGTTTTCTTCAGATACTAAAAAATTTTCTCTGTTCAAAATTACATCTCCTTAGGTTCAATTGGCTCGTTCGGTTCAACAGGCTCATAATGATCATATTTTAGTATAATGTATGAAACTAAAATAGCGCCTACAACAACTGCGGAATCTGCTATATTAAACACTGGCCATATTCTAAAATCAAAAAAATCTACCACAAAACCAAATCTTATTCTATCTATCAAGTTACCAATAGCTCCTGCTACTATAAGGTTTAATCCTAGTTTCATAGGTGTATATATTCTTCTATACTTGTACATAAAAATTGCAATGGCAATCAGTACAATAGTTGTAGCAATAAGAAAAAAGGTTCTCTGTCCTTGTAATATTCCAAAAGCAGCTCCTCTGTTCTCGTGGTAAGTTAAATGGAAAATGCCTTCAATTATTGGCAATGTTCTTATTGGTTGTAAATACTCTATTGCTAGTAGTTTTGTTGCTTTATCAAGTAATACGATTAATGCTATTAATATGAAGTTCATACTTCCTCCTAAAATATCTCTAGTATTTTCAATGCTTTTCCTAGTGACAATTTTGATCCGTCCCCAACTGTCACAACTGTCATCTGCTTTTTTCAACAATTTCTAATAAATCAGCAATTAATTTTCCTATAAAAGGCAAGTCAACCCAACTTTGCAATATGTATAAAAATAGTCCTAACAAAATCGTTAGTCCGATACCCATGCCTAATCCACGTGCTAATCCTAGTATAAAATTCATCCATATTAATTTCACAGGATTAGACAAAACCTCTACATACTCAGCAACACGCATATTATCCATTTTCGTCGACAATTTTTCTAGCATTTTTGCTTGATCCTTTTCTGTTTTTATTGTAGCGTTCTTATTTAACCCAAACATCTCAATACACCTCCTAATAATTCACAATATTTGTTGGCAACAACTCTATTCCATTCTGCGGGTAACCAGAAGGAGCACCCCTACATATCTCTAGGAGACTCTTAGGGAGAAAACTACAAGTCAAAACATCCTCTTGTCATATGGTGTATCATAAATTTTTAGTCATGTAATTATGAATCCCTCTAACTTGTTTCATCAATTTTCTAAACTCTTCAAAAGTTAAAGATTGCTCCCCATCTGATAGTGCACTTTCAGGATTTGGATGAATTTCAACCATAATGCCATTTGCACCAGCTGCAATAGCAGCGTTTGCCATAGGTGGCACTAGATGCCTTACACCTGTTCCATGGCTAGGGTCTACCAATATAGGTAACGAGGTTAGTGATTTAACGATAGGGACTGCTGATAAGTCTAACGTATTTCTTGTATATTTTTCAAAAGTACGTATTCCTCTTTCACACAGTATTATATTACTATTCCCCTCTAAAGCAATATATTCAGCTGCTAGTAACCATTCTTCAATTGTTGCTGACATTCCTCGCTTTAGAAGTACAGGTTTATCTGATTTGCCTACTTCACTTAACAAGCTATAATTTTGCATATTTCTTGAGCCAACTTGTAATATATCAACGTACTTACTCATCAATTCTACATTGCGTGTATCCATCACTTCAGAAATAACTGGCAAATCATGTTCTTCGCCCGCCTTTTTTAAAAGCATTAAACCTTCGAGACCCAACCCACTAAAAGAGTAAGGCGAAGTTCTTGGCTTAAATGCCCCTCCTCTTAAAATTGTTCCCCCACACTCTTTTACAATTTTAGCTGTCGCAAAAATTTGTTCTCTACTTTCAACAGAGCATGGTCCAGCGATTATCATCAGCTTTGTACTTTCAATCACTTTACTATTTATAATTAGTTTTTCTTTCTTCTGCTTGCCTATTATTTTTATATTCATTTTTTCATTCCTTTTTTAATCTTGAATCATTCATGAAAATCAAAAGATGACAAGTCATCATACTCTTGTCACCACAACATCTCAATAAAACTTTCTAAATATTCACTACTCAATATTATTATTTAAAACCAACTCTAATTGTGCTTCTAATAATGTTTTAAACCTAGTCTTAAATATTTGCATTTCTTTTCTAACTTCTTCATACTCAATTTGTGATTTGTTGATTTCTCGATTCGCATCTGCATTCATATCTCTTATTTTTTGTTTCGCTTCTTGAATAATAATCTCTGATTCTTTCATTGAGTTTGAACGAAGCTCATCAGCAGCATTTTGCGCAACTATCAAAGTTTTTTTCAGAGTTTCTTCAATATTTTTATACTTACCAATATTATTATTCATTTCTTCAAGTTTTTCTTTTAGTTCTGAATTCTCATTGTGTAGCCTTTCAAAGTCAACCATAACTTTGTCTAAAAATTCGTCTACATCATCTTCTCTATATCCTCTGAAGCTTTTTTTGAATTCTATATTTTGAATTTCTAATGGTGTTATCATTTTGCAAATCCCCCCTAAAGCTTGTATTTTTTTATGTCTACCTTCCCTACAAAACTAGTTTTTGTATTACAAAATAAAATTCAAAATAGAAATGAGTATAGAATAGATAAAATTAACTAAAAATATTGCTATAATCGGTGAAAAATCAAGCATACCACTATATCCAAATTTATTATAAATCAAATGCCTTACTGGTCCTATAATTGGTTCAGTTACTTCGTGAATTATCTTTACTATTGGGTTACGCGGGTTAGGATTTATCCAAGTCATTAATACTCTTGCAAGTATAAGGAAATTAATAAACCTCACAAAATAATTTAAAGCTGCATATATATTATATGTTGAAAACAATAAAATCACTCTCCTAAATTTTCTAACGGTTAGTTACCGTTTTCATGCTATTTTTGCCAAGGAAATATACCCTTATTCTTTAACTCTTCTTTAATATTTCCTTCAATATCAATATTATTTGGTGCTAAAATAAAAATACCATTAGATACTTTTTGAATATTTCCATCAAGCGCGTAAATTGCACCATTTAGAAAATCAAAAAATTTCTTAGCTAAATCCTTATCTGTACTTAGCAAATTAATCACAACTGGTCTTCTACTCTTTAAATCATCAACAATACTTGGTATTTCTTCATACACAGTTGGCTTATAAATAATTACCCTCATTTGCGATTTCGTGTGTATATTTACCACTCTGTTTTTCTTGTTTCTATACATTGAAACCATATCATCTCTATCTGGTGTAGCATCTTCATCTTCTTGTTCCTCATTTTCAAAAACATCAAAACCAATAAAGTACTTAACCTTGTCCAAAAATTTCTCCGCCAATATATTCCCCTCCCTAAAATTGTGCCTAGCTAGTACAAATCTTACTGCACATCATTCTTAAACAATGCTCTTCCTATTCTAATCATATTAGCACCTTCTTGTAGCGCAACTTCAAAATCGTTTGACATTCCCATTGATAAATACTTCATGCATACATTGTCTATGGGCTTGATTTCACTTGCTAGCTCCTTTAATTCATTAAAAAACTTTCTTGAATTTTCAGCATCGTTTGAATAAGGTGCCATCGTCATTAACCCCACAATGTTAATGTGTTTAAGTTTATTGATTTTGAATAAAAAAGCTTTCACATCAGATAGTTTTAATCCGTGTTTGGATTCTTCACCAGAAATATTTACTTCTATTAAGCAATTAATAACTTTTCCTATTTTACTAGCTCTTTTTTCAATTTCTAAAGCTAGAGATTCAGAGTCTAGCGAGTGAATAAAAGACACTTTATCAACAATATATTTGACCTTATTCTTTTGCAAATGTCCTATCATATGCCAAATAACTTTATCCCCGATAACTTCGTATTTTCTAACTAATTCTTGTACTCTGCTTTCACCAATATGTAAAACTCCACATCTAATAAGTTCCTCCACAGTTTCGATTGTTTCTGTTTTGGTTACAGCTACAAACATTATATCATTAAAACTGTAATTTGAACACATTAAAGATACCTTTATTTTTTCTGAAATCTCTTCAACGTTTTTTTCTAAATTCAAGAATATGCTCCTCTCTGATGTTTTTGACTAAGAACAAACGATTAGCAAATAGTGTTTTATTTGAAATTCGCAACTATCAACGTATAGAGCGCCTTAACAACCACTTGCAAACTGTTTTTACAGTATTTTACCTAAGTATCTCTATTTTTGCTACTTTGCTATTGTTTCATCTTCTATGTCAACTTCACTTTCTTCTTTAATAAATACAATTCTATCTCCATGTTTCTTCATGATTTGATTTAGTGTTTTTTGTAAACTAGTGAGTTTCAAAGTCCTAGCCACTACAATTATTACAAACAATAAAGCAAATAAAATCCATGTTAAAATTTTATAAATCTCCCTACTCCTAAACGTACTTTCATTTGGTATTATAGTGCTTCCCATTATAGATTCTTCTGACCCTGAAGAAAGATTTCCACCTATATCAAATAATCCATCAGTTATTGCAATCGTTAATGCCGGTATAAGTTCACTGCTAATTTCCTCCTCTTGTGCTCTTCCTTCTATATTAACAGTATAGTCAATTCTAAGTTCTACTAAACTAGGAGAAAATCCAAGCTCTTCTCCTACAAGTTTAACAAATTCCAAGTATTTATTGTAATCAATTCGAAATGTTCTTGTCCTAGAAAATTCATTTCTATTATCTGTATGCAATTCTAAGGGTAAGAGAATTTCGCTTGTTTGCCAAATTTTCGTTCTAATTTCTTACCTTGTATCAGGATCTCGTATAGTTTGATACGCCGTAAGAAACGAATTTATTGAATACTCAGCGCTAAAGCCTGCATTCCCACTAGCTGCATATCTGTGAACAAAGTTTACCTCAATAAAATCAGTCAACGTTACCATATAAGCAAGTCCAGGTTCAGCAGTCTCATCATCAAAAAAAGGATTGTCTAGCAAATGAACTGTGTAATCTATATTTGCATCATGTTTAAATTGAAATTTAGTATACTCAATTTCTTCTGTTTCTGCTAATTCGTGTGCATTGTAGAGCATGTATCCAGACGCAAGCGCAGATGCAAATATTGCAATAATAATAAAATACCTAAGTTTTCTTTTTACTTGAATTCTCATTCTATTTATCTTACTTATTATGCCCACTCATCCTCCCCAAAACCTTTTGAATATGAGTAAAGTGCTGCTTGTGTTCTGTCTTGTAATTCTAACTTGTCCAAAATATTCGATATGTGTTTTTTAACTGTGCTTTCGCTAATAAATAGTTTATTTGCAATTGCTTTGTTGTTAAGCCCACCTGCTAGTGTTTTAAGTACTTCTAACTCTCTATTTGTAAGTTGATCTATCTTATCTTTTTTGTTAGGCGTTAATGTAATTTGCATGATATTAGGGTCATAATAGCGTCTTCCTTTTAACACAAGTCTTATTGCATTTACCAATTTTTCTGGAAGAATTTCTTTTAACACACAACCTTCTACATTTAATGATAGTGCTTCTTTTATTTCTTCTTGAGATGCATGTGACGTTAATATAACTATTTTTACATCTAAAGGACAACTTCTAATTTCACGGACTAACTCCATACCTCCTCCACCCGGCATATTTAAGTCTACTATTGCTAAATCTGGTTTCTCTTTTTTTATCAAATCAATTCCTGCGCCCGTTGAATTTGCCACTCCTATAACTTCCATATCACTTTCTAAGCTTAAAGTTTGATTCAACCCATGCCGTACAACAGGGTGATCATCAACAAGGATAATTTTCATGTTGGCTTGCTCCTTTCGTCTCTAAATCGCTCTCGTTTAATGCATTATAGTTTCCTGTTGGTATCTCTATAGAAACTATTGTTCCTTTACCTAACTCGCTCTTCACTGAAATTATTCCATTTAACTTTACTAAATCATCTAACATAAGCTTTAATTTCATCTAAAAAATGTTCTTCATCATTTCTTACTCTTTTTATTTTATTTCCCTCTACATTTTTAATCTCCGTCTCAAAAAAAAACTGATAAAACACCAAAATCACTTGAATTAGATAGAATCCTCACAGTTAGCAACTCTCCCCCAGCTAATTGTATACGTTCATAAGATGGCTCCTCATCAAAGTATTCAATCCTTGAATATTTCCTATTTCCAATTTTTTTAGAGACATCCTTAACATACGGATATCACACGTCTTCCTTTAAAATATTTTTGGACCCCCTAACTTCATATATGATTTTTTTTTCTACCCTCATGCGCTCCAAAATTAGATTCAATCCACAAAATAGCTTTTGAAGAATCGGTTTCCGTTTTTTGCGTAAGATGCAAACAGCCCTAGTATTTCTGTAGGGCTACTCTTGCTTGAAAAAGTCCGATCGCTTCATACAAAGTTTTAATATGTAAAAGTTGTTTTTTAGCATCTGTAGCCTTCTTTTCCATTGTGTTAATTAACTGATAAATTAGTTGTGCAACGAAAGATACTAGTATAAGTACAACAATGAAATAGCTTTGTTCAATTAGTGAAAAAACCTGTTTAGGCAAAAATATATGATTTTAAAAATAGAGCTAGCGAAATAGCTATTCTTATAAGAATTGGAATAGTTGATTTGGCTGTCAAAAAAATACTGAAGTAATAAATAGAGAGAAGAATCTATATATAATTAAAAACTCTTGCAAATCTAATGATTCTAGTAGCAAACCTTCTTTATAAGTTTTTGAATCGATTTCATTTTTGCTAAATTCATATCTTTCGCCTCTTTTGTTGAAATACTCTAATATGTCTTCTATTCGCTTTAAATAGTTTAATCCCTTCATTTATCAACTAATATTTAATTTGTACTTTCCATCTTTTGAAAATTTCAACATATTGTATTGAATAATTGTTCTTTAAAGCAAGATCTACTACTTTCGTATACCTTAAGATAATCAGATAGTGACTCATTTATTATTCATATAAGTATAGTAAACAATTACTCTTTTATAGTATCCTTCAAGTACAATGCACTTGCTTTATAAACAAACTAATGGAATATTATTATATACTTAGAAAAGAGGGAATGATATGAGAAAAGAAAAAATTGTTTTTGTTTTTATTGTTTTATTGTTTTTAATAGTGTCTTCGGTATATGCAGTGTCCGCAAAAAATTTAATAAATTGGGCTGATACACCCTCTTCAAGCGATACATCGCTAAGCCAAAGTCCGGACAGTGTTGATATTGGAAATCCAAATACAGCTATGAACGCGGGAAGCACAGACGTTGTTTTAAAACCAGAGAATGGCAACATAGAGGTTGTTATTTTAAACGGATACACTGGTTATCAATCGTATATCGAGGCTTCCATTGTAAATATCACTAATATGGCTGTTAGAATTACAGACGCAGAAATTGTTGCTGGATCTGTTGCCCCAGTAAATAGTTTTGATTTTATTGAAATTGCTTTTGTGGATTAAAATGGTATAGATATGTTTACCGCAAGCTACCCTATTACACTTAGCGCAGGTCAAAAAATAAATGTGCGACTTGTTACACGTGTGCTAAATGGAGCAGATCAGTTACAAACATATAAATTCGAGATAGTAATTCGGGCTGAACAGGATATCCCTGATCCAGACCCTGATCCAAACCCTGACCCAGATCCAGATCCAGATCCAGATCCAGATCCAGATCCAGACCCAGACCCAGATCCAGATCCAGATCCAGACCCAGATCCAGATCCAGACCTAGACCCTAACCCAGATCCAGATACAGAGGAAGAAGAATTATTTGTTCCAGAAGAAGAGGACGTTGCAACTCCTATAGAGAAATTAGAGTTGCCGGAAGATGAAGATGTAGCAGCACCAGCAAACCGAGGTGGAGGAAGAGAATTGCCTGACACAGGCGGGTGTGTTAAGATCAGCGTGGGTATCAGTCATTAACTTTAACAACTACATGTAACCACAATAAACATATATTTCACATAGGTCCACAGTCCTATTTTACTTCTATTTCTCTTCTGCTTTTCTACTCCCGTGCAACCATATTTTATCAAACAAATCTATGGTGTTAATTCTATTCGTTTCATTCTCTGCAGCTGTACTAATTTCTGTGAAAAAATCATCGTATACGATTGAATATTTATTATTTGACCCTTTAATTTTTATTGGTACAAACTCTGTACTTCCACTATAATTAATTCTAAAAACCCCTTTTTGTTCATCCTTTTGGAAAATAGAAGTATTTTCAATCATTAAGCCACTATAACTATTCACAAGAATATCAATTTCTAATACTCTTTCATTATAAAATTCATCCATAGCCTCCGATAAGTCTAATATAACAATTGCTTCTTCATTATCAGTTAGCATTTTTCTAACAATCGCATTATATTCTCGAGCATCACCATGACGCCTTAAAAGCACCCTAGTATTCGCATTCAAACCCTTCACTTCTTCACTACTTACAATTAAGACAAGGCTCCACCTATGGTCAGTAACTATCCTAATAGCATCTTTTTGATTTTTGTTTTGTTTGTTTTTTTCATCGAAGATGTTTCTAATCAAAGCAAGGCTTTCAAAGGTAATTTTATTTAGCGAATTGGGGCTAAATATTCTTTCGAGCCCATCGCTGTTATATACAACCAGTCCAGATTCTTCACTATAGATTGAGACAATATTCCCCTCAGAATTAACCTCAGCAAGTTTTTGACCGATAGCGATTTTTTCGCCATCGTCAAAATAATATACTGCCTTTTTTCCCTCTAAATCTTTAATTACTCTTTCATCTCTCACAACAAAAGCAGTTGTTGAAATTTTGTTCTCTATTTCCCCAAATTCTGCATTATACGTTGCTTTGTAAAAATTCCAGGTTGATGGATGAATTCTAGATAAAAAAAACAGAGAAGTAATTGAGAGTATAATAATTATTAAAAAAAATCTTTTTTTTCTTTTCTTTCTCATCGTAGCACCCTCTGTTAATTTAATTTTCAAATTATTGCATTGTTGTTAAATAAACATTAATAAGCTTAAAGCCATAACCATCATACCTCCGACCAAACCATAAATTGATAAGTGATGCTCTCCATACTCTCTTGCAGCAGGCAAAAGCTGATCTAAAGAAATAAATACCATAATCCCAGCTACTGAAGCAAATAAAATTCCAAATAACGTTTCRCTTAAAAAAGGCATTAATATAAGAAATCCTATTCCTGCTCCAACTGGTTCTGCTAACCCAGATAAAAAAGAGTATATAAAAGCTTTTTTTCTACTTCCAGTAGCATAGTAAATTGGAATTGAAACTGCAATTCCTTCTGGAATATTATGAATAGCTATTGCTACCGCAATTGGAACTCCTAAAGATGGATCTTGAAGTGCAGCTATAAATGTTGCCAACCCCTCTGGAAAGTTATGTACTGCTACAGCTATAGCTGTAAAAATCCCCATTCTCATTAAGTTCTTATTCTTAATACTCTCATTATTGTCTTCTACATTTTCCGAAACTGCATCGCCATCTGTTGTTATTTCAAGCTCCTCAACCTTGCGAATTTCATGTGGATTGTCAATCGACGGAATAAAATTGTCTATTATCGCAATCAATAGCATCCCACCAAAAAAAGCAACTACTGTAGCCCAAGAACCTGCTGATTTACCCATTTCACTTATTAGCGATTCTTGCGCTTTAGGAAAAATTTCAACCATTGAAACATAAATCATTACACCCGCTGAAAAACCTAAAGCAACTGATAAAAATTTAGTGTTTGTTCTCTTAGTAAAAAGTGCTAATAAACTTCCTATTCCTGTAGCTAATCCTGCGAATAGAGTTAGTGAAAAAGCAAAAATCAAATTTTCCGTACCCATATTACTCCTCCTAAAAATTCATTTAATGTCAATCACATAAATGCGCCCCTCGTAACATACTATATGCTAGAAATACACTAAACGTTAATAGTATGTTACCCTTATATTCTGGGGTATCTTCACTTCGTATTTGATAGTGATTATCATTTTCATTTGATTGTATCACTGTTAGTTTGTTCCGTCAACAGTTATTCATAATAATCTGTTGCCAAAACAGATAATGCAGGGGTGGAAGTATTATATTTGCAGGATATTGATTGTATATTTTTGCACTTGATCAATAGCTGGATATATGCTAGCAATCTAATGTTTTCTTATTTTCTCCAAGTATGCTTTGCATTTTGTAAAATTACCCATCTCAAAATACAGTTCGCTATAAGAAGCATATAGTTTGTACAAATCAAGCATAATATTATGTTTGCACACAATTTTTTCAGCTTTAAGTAAATCTAATTCGGATTTTTGAAATTCACCGCGTTTTTTATGCACTTCCGCTCGATATACTAAAATATCGCATAGGTCCTTAAATCTACTCGTATCTTCGGCATTTTTTTGTGCCTTAGCTAATACTGACAAAGCTATTTCATATTTATCAATTTCAAAATATTGTTTAGCGATCTCAAATAGTAAGTCTGCTGGTTCATCTTCTTCCATTTTTTCGCAAGCAGTTAATGCATCATTACATGATTGCAAAGCTTTTTCAGTTTCACAAGTACACGTAAACAGCTTCGACAACTCTAAATGTACATAAGCAAATAACTCTGGTTTTAATTTATCCTCTTTACACAAAAGCTTATTGTAAATCTTTTGTGCTTTTTCATAATTTTTCAACTCTCTATAGGCATTCGCCTCATATAAAGCCACTCTAAATAAACTGTCTTGAGGGACGCCAGCGGTTTTCTTGATTTTTACAATACTAAGTAGCGACATATCCAACATATTTGTCTTCGTATAGTAAATGATATTATTCACTAGACTTTTAATCTCTATTTTTTTTGCATTATTAGTATTATGCTCCAGTGCAATATTAGAAGCTTTATAATTATACTTGATTGCTTCTTGTAATTGTCCCAGTTCATAGTAGCACCTTGAGAGTTTAATATATATTTCTGCTACGAAATCATGTTCTCTACATCCTACTCGGTATTCCAAAGCACTAAAATAATTCATAATCGCTCTGCTATATTTTTCAAATTCGTAATCATATTCAGCCTCGAAAAAGTTTATTTCAGCAGTTTTGTTTGGCAATTCCCATTCCAACGCTAATTCTTTTGCTATTTTCAAAACAGCATTAAGTCGTTGTTCTTGAAATTTCTTTCTATCTTTGATTATTACATATAGCTCTTCAATATTACTATCGATTATATTAGAAGCTTGAATTTCTTCGGTTTCCAATAAATAGTCAGCGGTTATTTCTTCTCCCATATTTTCATAATACACATTAAGTTTGTTAGCAATAATTGTAGCCGTTTTTTTATTCAAATTTCTTTTTCCACTTTCTATCATGCTTATCAAGCTTCTTGTAATAAGATCATCTGTTAATTGATCTTGCCTTACACCTATCTTTTTCCTTAGTGTCTTAATCTTTTCGCCTATGCTCATTATTTCCATTTAATGAACTCCTTTCTATAATATCCCTAAATATGTTTCTAAAAAGAAATATTATATCGCCTCAGTGTAAATTATACTATATAACTGCTTCTAAAATCAATAAATGTATCAAATAATAGTTGAAAAAGTTAATTTGTTTATACTTTAGCTGCTTTTTACTCATTATTATCGAATGATTTACTAAGTTTATTAATAGCTCGTTTTTCAATTCGTGAAACGTAGGACCTCGATATTCCTAATATTTTAGCTATTTCTCTCTGCGTCATACACCCAGTATTGCATATTCCATACCTTAATTGTAGAACAATTCGCTCTCTCTTTTTTAGTACATTTAACATTTTATGATACAGTTTTTTTATTTGCATTTTTAGCTCTACTTCTTCTAAAACTTTATCAGATTTTGTACCCAATAAGTCAAGTAAAGATATTTCATTGCCTTCTTTATCAATGCCAATGGGTTCTTGTATAGATACTTCACTGAGAAGTTTCTTGTTAGAACGTATAGTCATTAATATTTCATTTTCAATACAACGCGCAACATAAGTTGCTAACCTGGTCCCTTTGCACCTCTTAAATGTTGATATTCCTTTTATTAGTCCAATAGTACCTATTGAAATTAAGTCGTCAGTTTCACAACCTATATTACCATATTTTTTCACTATATGTGCAACTAATCTCAAGTTTCTCTCGACTAATATATTTTTAGCTACTTCATCTCCTTCTTCGAACTGCATTAGATATTTTAATTCATCTTCCTTGCTTAGTGGCTTAAGAAAAGAAGCATTGCCTGCTATGTATGAAACTGCAAATGTAAAAGGTATAATGATTCCAGAAAGCAAATCAAAAAAAATATCCATCATACGTCTACTCCCTTCTATAACTCATAATTGCTGTAGTGTTTAATAGAAAACAGGCATTACCATGTTTTCCTAAACATCCAGCTCTTATAATTGTATGTCGAAGTTCGCATATACGTGCATGTATACTTTCTTTTTCTGTTCGTTAAACTACCGCACTGATTATAATTAAACAACTCAAATTTCACAGTCCTACTTGTATCAATTTTTTTATTATTTCCCTAAATATTGGCACTGCAACATCTCCACCAGATCCTCCATTTTGAACTAATATTGTTATAGCATATTCTGGTTCGTCTGACGGATAAAATCCAGTAAACCAAGCGTGATTCGATTCTCCTTCTTCTGCAGTTCCAGTTTTTCCACCCGTTATATTCGCTAAATCAGCAATTTTACTTTTTCCAGTACCAGTTTTCATTACTTCTCTCATCATTCTCTGAAGCTGAGTTGCAGTAAAATTACTTAGAATTCTTTCTTCTTCTCTCACGGTATTTTCAACTACGTTGTAGTTTTCATCTAAAATGCTTTTTATTATGAACAAAGGTTTTTCAATCCCAAAGTTTGCTATAATTTGCGTCATTTGATTTACTTGCATTGGTGTTACAGAAATTTTACCTTGCCCAATTGAAATGTTTCCAATTGCAGGTCCTAGTATTTCGTCTCCAAAAGGCAGATTACCACTTTCTTCTCCCAACAGACCAATATCTACTCTCCTACCAAATCCCATTTTTAATGCCATGTCAATAATGTTTTCTGCACCTAATACTTGCGCAAGTTGAACAAAAGTAGAATTACATGATTTAGAAAATGCTTCTATTAGTGAAATATTGCCGTGCCCACCTTCTCCAAAGCTAGCACAACGAATTCTTGTAATCCCAATTATTTCATACCCTCTGCATGCAAATATTCTTTCTCTATCCATTCCATAGTTCTCTAATGCCTCTGCCACTAAAACTATCTTAAAAACAGAACCAGGAGGGAATGTCATCTGAATAGATTTATTAAATAGCTCATCGCCTTCACTCTCTATATGCATATGTATATTGTTTGGATCAAAATTTGGCCTGCTTACCATCGCTAATATTTCTCCCGTGCGAACATTGGAGATAACCACACTACCTTCACTATTATATTTATCCATTGCCTTTTCAGAAATCTTTTGAATCTTATAATCCATAGTTAGTTTCACATGATTTATTTCACTTTCCCTGTTTTCTAGTGCTTTTACTCCGCCTAATAAAGGCTTAGTCTTTCCGTCAAATATTACTGTCAATACTTCTTTATTTTCACTCAACAAGAGGTGATTTTTTACTTTTTCTATCCCAGTCACCCCGTCTCCATCAGAGTGATTTATATAACCTATTACATGCGTCATAAGTTGGTTTTCGTCGTAGCGTTTAGAGCTACTTACAAAATATATTCCTCTAATATTAGCATTTTCATTATCTCTCATATAGCTATTTTTTATTGGTAATTTAATAATTCTTGTATTTTTATCAAGTAATTCAATGATACTATCGCGCGAATACCCAGTGACTTTTTTAAGATATGTTAAATTGCGCTCATCTTTTTTAAACAAATGTGGGAACATTAAAAGCTCTGTTTCTTCTTCCCTATTTACTAAGGGGATATAGTTTCTATCTACTATCATTCCTCTTGTCCTAGCTATAGGTATGTTTATACTTTTTTGTTTGTTTATTTCAGTTGTATATACGTCATGCTTCACAATCTGTATGTAATACAAGCGTATTATCAATGCTATAATCAATAACGTAGAAACTACTCCAATAAATATCAATTTGGTAGCACGTTCTTTTCTGATTTTGACTTGACTATCTATCTTATCGCTGTTATTTTTTTGCATAAAAATTCCCCTACACATTTTTCTTTAGTATTATCCAATGTATAAGGGATTAAACATTTAATTATTATTTCTTTCTGCAATTATCGATTGAATTTTAGTAACCATAATATCTATTGCAACTTGGTTATATCCACCTTCTGGAATAATTATATCGGCATATCTTTTATTTGGTTCTACAAATTGGAGATGTGCTGGTCTGACAGTTTCTAAATACTGTTCTATAACTGAATCTAAGCTTCTTCCTCTTGAATTGATGTCTCTAAGAATTCTTCTAATTATTCGTACGTCTGGGTCAGTGTCAACAAAGATTTTAATATCTAGCATATTTCTTAATTTCACATCATCTAATATCATAATTCCTTCTAAAATAATAATGTCTTTAGGCTCAATGGTTATCGTTTCCTTTTTTCTAGTGTGGTTAGAGAAATCATAAATAGGTTTTTGTATCACTTTGTTTTCTAAAAGCGCATTTAGATGCTCAATTAAGAGTGACGTATCAAATGCTAGTGGGTGGTCGTAGTTTGTTTTGATTCTTTCTTCATGCGTTAAATGTTCTTGATCATTATAATACGAATCTTGTTCAATAATTGCAATGTTTTTTTCTTGCAAGCTCTCAAATATTGCTCTGGCGACAGTACTCTTTCCCGACCCTGTCCCTCCTGTTATTCCTATGAGAATCGGTCTATACACGTTATCATCCTTCCTACTCTAATATATGATTTAATTGTCAGTTTTTTCTTTTCGTATTATCGAATACTTTTCAACTTCGCAATCTAGTTTTACTTTAATAATTTGTTTTGGATGTGGTGCAACTTCTATTTCATTTTTTTCTTCATCCCACATGTTTACAATTGTTGAGTATAATAATTCATGGTTAGGTCCAATTATTTCTACCTTATCTCCTTTAAAAAATCTATTCCTCTGCTCTACAGTCGCTACTCCTGTAATTTTATCATACTCTAAAACTAACGCGGTAAAATCAAAACTCCTTAAATAGGAAATATCGTTATAAAGATGATCGTTATGATTAGGTTTTTGCAAGTAAAAGCCAGTGGTGTAATCTCTATGGCTAGTCTTTCTTAGCTCTCTCATCCACTCAGGATTGAATTTCCACTCACTAGGGTTTTCATAGTAGCTGTCAATAGCCATTCTATATGCTCTGACTGTTGTTGCAACGTAGTATGCTGTTTTCATTCTTCCTTCAATTTTTAAACTAGTTATGCCTGATTCTATTAGCTCAGGGATATATCCAATCATACATAAGTCTTTCGAGTTCATAATATACGTGCCTTTATCGTCTTCGAATATTGGCATAAATTCATTAGGTCGCTTTTCTTCAACTAAGTAATAATTCCAGCGACAGGGTTGAGCGCATTCCCCTTTGTTTGCATCTCTGTTTGCCATGTAGTTGCTTAAAAGGCAACGCCCGGAGTAAGATATGCACATAGCCCCGTGTACAAATGCTTCTAAGTCAACTTCTTCAGATTTTTTGCTATTAATTTCATTTATTTCATCAAAAGACAGCTCTCTTGCAAGCACTACTCTTTTTGCTCCTAATTTATTCCAAAAATTAACTGTTGCATAGTTAGTTGTATTGGCTTGTGTGCTAATGTGTATTTCTATGTCTGGAACTAATTCTTTTATAATTCCAAAAGTGCCAAGGTCCGATACTATAACTGCATCAACCCCAATTTCATGAATCTGTTTTATATATTCTGTTAAGTCAGCTAAATCTTCGTTATGAGGAATAATATTTACTGTAAGATAAATTCTAACTCCTCTTTTATGTGCAAATAATACACCTTCCCTTAACTGATCAAGTGTGAAGTTTTTGGCAGTAGCTCGCATTCCAAATATTTGGCCACCTAAGTATACAGCATCTGCCCCATACAAAACTGCTATTTTAAGCCTTTCTAAATCACCAGCAGGTGCTAGTAACTCAACTTTGTTCACTAATAATTCCTCCCTGCTTTTTGCAACTAATTGCTACACCATCACCTATAGGAATAATACAAGTATCCAGCTCTGGGTGGTTTGTTATAGCTGTAAGATAATTTCTCAAACTATTAACAATCGTTTTTTTTCTTTTAAGTACTATTTTGTCATCTGCAACCATTCCCTTGTATAACACATTATCAGAAATAAGTATTCCACCATTTTTTAAAAGACGTAGTAAATCACTCAAATACTCATTATATTGACCCTTTGCGCTGTCTAAAAATATTAGATCATACTCTTCATCTAAGTGCCTTAAAACGTCATTTGCATCCCCTTGTATAAGCTTGACTCTTTCTTTCATATTCAATTTTTCGATATATGAGGTGGCAACTCTACACATATTTTCATCACGTTCTATAGTAGTAACGCTACCAGTTTTGCCCATTGCAATAGCAAAGGTTATTGACGAATAGCCAATAGCTGTTCCTACTTCAAGGATTTTATTTGCACCACTAGTTTTGGTAAGAACTTTTACTAGTGCAGCTACTTCTTTGTGAATTATTGGCACATGATTTTCACGTGCGTACTCTTCCATTGCATATAAAACACCTGTGTTATTTGATAATATATTTCTAATATATTTTTCCACAGATGGATTCAAAATAGCGCTCAAGATGGCATCTCCTTTTTTAAGCCTAATAGCCATAATCAATTCAGAAAATAATACGTGAAAAATCTCACGTATTATTTAATATAATCATCTAAAATTATTTACCTTCTTCAATTTTATTAGCTTCATCGACCTCTTCTGCTTTGTCGAAATTAAGGTCTAGTGCTTCACCAATAATTTTATATATATCACTTAACATTTGGCTTAGCCTATATTCAGCGTGCATAAATTCACTGACCGTCGGATCTTTAATCATAATCTCTTGTAGTTCTTTTATTTTTTCAATTTTACTGTCATCAATTTTCTGACCCATCATTTGCGAACTTTGTATTTCGAACTGTCGTTTTCTAAAATCAATAACCATTTTTTTAGTTTCTTCATTTTCTAAAATCTTTTTTTCTAGTTTTTTGTATGCCTTGTATTCTTCACATTCTTTTAGCGATTTAGCTAGTTTATGTGCATTATCGTAGGTAATCATATTATTCCCTCTTTCATAAACAATTTTTAAACCCTCTATTTTTCATGTACTTCCATAACTACAGGCAATATCATTGGTCTTCTCTTCGTTTTTTCGTATAAAAAACTCCTTAGTACATCTTTTGTTGTGTTTTTTAATACAGACCACTCGGTAATATTCTGATTCTCACAAACTTTTAGAGCTTCTCTAACAACTCTTCTTGCTTCTACCATTAAGTCTTCAGATTCTCTAACATATACAAATCCTCTAGAAATTATATCTGGTCCCGCAACAATTTTCCCGTTTTTACTAGAAATTGTGATAACCACTACCATTAATCCGTCTTCACCAAGATGTTTTCGATCTCTTAGCACAATATTCCCCACATCGCCAACGCCTAAACCATCAACTAGTATTCTGCCAGAAGGTACAGTTCCATTTACTCTAGCTGTGTCTTTTGTAAACTCAACAACATCTCCATTTTGAATAACGAATGTATTTTCTTTTGGCATTCCTAATTCTTCAGCTAGTTTCCCATGACTCTTTAAATGTCTATATTCTCCATGTGCAGGTATAAAATATTTTGGGTTAACAAGCCTATGCATAAGTTTAAGCTCTTCACGGCAAGCATGCCCAGAAACATGTACATCTGCTAAGGTTTTGTAAATAACTTCAGCACCTTTTTTAAACAGCTGATTAATCACTCGACTTACTGTCTTTTCATTTCCAGGTATTGGGGTAGATGAAAATACAACTACATCGCCTTGCTTTATAACAATTTTTCTATGTTCGGCACTAGCCATTCTAGATAGCGCTGCCATAGGTTCGCCTTGACTTCCAGTTGTAATTATTACTACTTGAGAATCATCCAATTCTTTCATATCGTCAATATCTACTATTAATCCTTCCGGAACAACTAAAATTCCTAGTTGGCTTGATACTTTTACTACATTAATCATACTTCGGCCTGATACCGCAACTTTCCTTCCAAATTTATGCGCCGCATCAATTATTTGCTGAACTCTGTGCACATTTGATGCAAAAGTTGCTACAATTATTCTTTTATCTGTTGCTCTGAAAATATTTTCAAATGTTGCACCAACACTTTTTTCAGACATTGTAGAGCCAGGTCTCTCTACATTAGTGCTATCTGCCAACATCACCAAAACGCCTTTTTTACCAAGTTCTGCGATTTTATGCAGATCAATCATATTCCCATCAATTGGTGTATAGTCTATTTTAAAATCACCTGTGTGAAAAACTACTCCTACTGGCGTATGAATAGCAATTCCGCATGCGTCAGGTATGCTGTGGTTCATACGGATAAACTCAACTTTGAAAAGCCCTATGTTTATTTCTTGTCCTGCTTTTACTTTGTTTAATACTACATTTGGAAGTTTATGCTCTTTTAATTTGTTCTCTACAAGCCCAAGAGTTAGGTTTGTTCCATACACTGGCACATTGATTTTTCTCAAAACATATGGTAGTGCTCCAATATGATCTTCATGTCCATGCGTTAATACTATTGCTTTGATTTTATCAACGTTCTTTTCTAAATAAGTAACGTCTGGTATAACAATGTCTATCCCTAACATTTCTTCGTCAGGAAAACTTAGTCCACAATCAATGACTATAATCTCGTCCCTATACTCAATAACCGTAATATTCTTACCAATTTCGTCTAATCCGCCTAATGGGATTATTTTTAATTTTGCAGGTTTTCTACCCAATAAATTTCTCTCCTTTTTACTAACTACTTAATCTACTTTACTCTTACACTTTTCATTACAGCGATTTCTAATTATATTAGTGTTGTTATTATTTTACACGCAAAAAGTGAAGGTCTGCAATACGCACGCACACAATAGATTCCTTGCAATTTCACAATGCTCGTAAAATACAACATAATAAATTCCGCACACTACAACAATATATACATTCTACCACAATTATTGTCCAAATAGAATAGAAATATTCAAAACTAAACCAACGTCAATTTTGAATATGACTTCTATTTTTTGTTATTAGATAAGAGTATTGCTATTTACAGTTCTCGCACTTTCCATAAAACTGAACTTTGTGGTCTAAAATCTCAAATCCATAATTGACTTGTATCTCTTCTTCTAGTTTTTCTAGCAAATCAATTTTCACTTCAATGACTTTACTACAACTCTCACAAATTAAATGATGATGATGATGTTCCCCATTTTGAATGTTAAATTCGTATCTGTTGCATCCATCATCTAAGTACAGCGTCGATATAATATCTAATTTATCTAGCAATTGAATAGTTCTGTATACAGTTGCTAATCCGATATCTGGGCAATTTTTCTTCACTATATCGTAAATTTCTTCTGTGCTTAAGTGCTCGCCTTCGTTGGTAATAATAACTTCTAAAACCGCTCTTCTTTGTGGAGTCAGTTTGTATCCTTTTTCTTTTAATTTCTCTTTCAAGTTGTCAATAAATTTTTCCATAATATCACCCTCGTTTTCAATTAATAATGTCTCTCAAATGATATCGTAGCATAAATATTAAGCTGTGTCAACTTTTGCTTTGTAAATAATAACTTACTCGCTGTTATTGATCGTTTGCAATTGTTTCATATGCTGCAACAACAGTCGTATACTCGTCATCGTCTTCGATTGCTTCTAGTACATCTTCGCCATTCTCGTCAACTGTTATTCTAAATATATACGCCACATCATCTTTCCTTTCTTCTGTCAGCATTAAAATAGCATAGTTATTATCAGCTACCTCAATTGTCATATGCACCTCGAATTCTACTTCCTTTCCTTCTTCATCAATCAAAACTACAATATTTTCATTTTGTTCCATATTTTCGCCTCCTATATGCTTGCTCTTTCTATTTGTTCGACAAGTACTAGCGTTTCTACTTGCCAGCTGCGTCTGTTTTTTTAGGTAACAATAACCGTCTTTCTGATTCTCCCAACAATTTTTTTATTATTTTTTTACACTATCTAAGTATCCTTGCAATATATACGTTGCTGCGACTTTATCAATTACTGTTTTTCTTTTCTTTCTGCTTACATCAGCTTCTATCAACATTCTCTCAGCGGCCTTAGTTGTTAATCTTTCGTCCCACATTATAACCTCTGCTCTAAACCGTTTCTTAATTCTATTTGCAAACTCTAAAGTTTTCTCACCTTGAGGTCCGATAGATCCGTTCATGTTTTTAGGTAGCCCTATAACTATTTTGTCGACCTCTTTTTCTATAACCAGCAATTCTAATCTTTGCAAATCTTTTTTTATCCCTATTCTCATTATTGTCTCTAGTCCTTGTGCAGTCCAACCAAACAAATCACTAACTGCAACTCCTATTGTCTTATCACCCACATCTAATCCCATAGTTCTTGGCATTTTTCCCTCCTATACTATCTTAATACAAAATTGCGAACAATACTTTGAACAATATCCGCAAAGCGTACATTTTTCATGGTCAATATAAATTTTGTTCTTCTTGATAGCAAGTGCTTTAAAACCACAAACCTCAACGCACTTTCCACATCTATCACACCAGTATGCTATATTAAGCTTTTTACCACTTATATTAATCTTGTTTTGAATTCCTTTTAGCTCAGTTTTTCCTTGAAATATGTCAATATTCATTTGTACTTCTTCTATAGTTCTCATTCCTATTGCTATAGAGTGAATATACGATAAGCTTAATACGAACGCAAAACAGTCTTCAAAACTATTTAGTAAGTTTCCGCCACCAAATGGTTTCATTGCATATATGCCTTTTCCCATATCTTGTGCTTTTTTTAATTCTCTTAGCATATCATTTACGCTACCATCTTGAATCCCTAGGCCTAACATGTTAACTATTGGGTGAATAATATCGATTTCTTTATATTTTAAACTTGCCTTTACTGAAGCTATATAGTGAGTAGAAAGCCCTACAGCCTTAATATACCCTTTTTCTTTCATTTTAACAAGATATTCTAACGCTTCAAAATGACCTCTTAAAGTGTGTTCACTTTCTTGCTCATGCAGTAAAAAAATATCAATATATTCCAAGTCCATTTCTGTCAGTGCTTTTTTCAAACTTTGCTCAGCAGTTTTTTTAGAATACGCGTACGATTTGCTAGCAATTACGATATCTTGTCTGTTAACATTCTTTAAAGCATTTTTTACATGGGGATATGTTCCGTATAACTCTGCTGTATCGACAAAGTTAACTCCTCTTTCAAAAGCATATGTAAGTATCATAGCGCCATCTTCAGGCGATAAATTGGCTTGTAGCGGGCCTATCGTTAAACTCCCAAAACACAGTCTTGAAACCGATAATGACGTGTTCCCTAATGTACTTTTGTCCAGTTTGCACGCCTCCTATTTTTTGTTTTTGATAGACAACTGGTAAGCTCTAAATGCTACAGCTAGCGCAATTATTGATATTACAAAACTAAGAAAACTCACATTAACACCTCCATTTAATTAGCTTTCTCTTTGTCATTTATAATCAGGTAAAGCATTGATGTAGATAAAAAAATGACACTAGTTGCTGCAATTATAATACCTGAATCGTTAAACATAAATCCAATAACGCATGAAACTAAAATCCCACTCCATCCGATTGCCATGTGCGGATACTTGTTTAACAAAGTTTTAGCTACTCCTATTGGTCTATATAGCAAAACACCCAAAATCAATAAAGCTAATATCATCACTCGACTCCAAACAGTTATTCTAACAATTCGCAAGTTAGCTGCTATTTTTCTTTGAACTATTTGATATGCAACTTGTGGTCCATTTAATAGAATCTGCTCAAAGGAAGCTGCCAAATGTGACTTTCGGTCTAATACTAAATAATCAATGCATAAGAAAATTGCGATGCCTGATATAGTTAGTAGAAAAATAAGAAGAATCGCTTTGACACTCATTCCTACTTTATTAAGTTTAAAAATTACATACAAAAATGCTGAAAAAGATGTTATAGTCGCTCCTACATTTGCACCAAAAGCTGGAAACCCGAGTAGAATAATAACTAAAGCAAACATCAAGTTAACAATTAATGTAGTTCGCGCTTCAATCCTTAAATTAAAAGCTGACTCTCTTTTACGAATTTCAAGAAATGAAGTAGCTACAATTATAGTGCCTCCAATCAGAATTCCCGCAAACTCATTTCCAATTCCATAATACCTTGCACCAATAATTGAATCATAGCCTAAAATAGAATTAGTTATTAGGTATTGTCCTAGTACTATATCAACTGCTAAAACTAAGACAAGTATGCTAGAAGAATACATGATTGCTTTTATTGGTTCTTTTCTAAAAAGATTATGGAATATTATTGATGAAACAAAAATAAAACTTACAAGCAAAACATATGTGCTCGTGAGGTCGATTTTCCCGAGCAAAGGCAGTAGTAATAAGCCTATAATAGCAAAAATATTTCCTAGAAGCATATACGAAACATATGTTTTGTATATGCCTTTAAATCTATTCTTATAAATTATACATAAGAATGCGAGTATAGATGCTACAATTTGATACAGTGCAAAAGAATAAAGAACACCAAACCTTTGGCGTGAAGTATTAACAACTCTATTATTTAAGTCTTTAATGTAATATATATTTTCATGCTTAGTAAGCTTTATGAGCGGGTTTCCTATCATTTTTTCATGAGGCAGCCCAAAAAAACTTAGTATAGTTGGTGCAATATCAATATTGGCAACAATTCCTTTTTGCCTCGTTGTGTCCGATGTTAGTATACCAGCTTCCATACCATGAATATACAATACAATAGGTGTTAGCCTATTTCCACTTTGCAAGTCTAGATTTGAAGGAAACGGAGTAACTATCATTAGTGCAGAATCGTCACTTATCAAATCTACAACGTAATTAATAAACAAATCTATTTCTACTAGTACTTGCGTTTTTTGACTGGCATAGATCTTACTACTAAGATTTACGCTATATTTATTTAATCTTGAAATGTCGCCCATCTCAATAACAATAAAGTCAGCTAATTCATAATTATTTTTTAATTGTTGAAGCATTAGTTTATAGTTTGTTTTAATTCCAAAAGGACTATTATTATCTGCCTTAGTTAAAAAATTGCTGACATCACCATAGTTGATCATGCCTTTTTTATTCATAGTAATTAGCCCTGCATTTCTGCTTTCTTTTTCATCAGTATCCGAATTGCCAATTACAGCTGTTTTATAGCCGTTAGTAGTTAATATTTCACCTAGCAAACCAGGAGTAGCTCCAAAACTACCTTTGTGGTTTTGACTAATCAGTTTATTAATGTTTATATTGATAATTTCACTGCCGATTAATTTATTTCCTGTTCGTCTATAATAGATTGACGCATTCTTGTTGTTTGTATGGGCAAAGGTTGATGATTCTTCCGAAGCAACCGCTCTTGTTCCCCAGCCTAATGTAGCGTATGCACTTGTTGCATTATAACCCGTAGCACTTCTAGAATTCATTAGCGAAATATAAGAATCCTCAATTAGTTTCCTTGTGTATTTCATGTTATACAAATCAGCGAAATTTACATTGTTCACTATTAGCATTACAAACTTTTTTCCATTCGCATCATTATTTTCAAGTGCTTCACTAGAATCTACTTTCACCATAATTGTTAAAATGGCAACGAGTATAAATATCGCTACTCTACAGCGTTTCAAAAATGAAACCTCCTACTACTTGCTTAGATAATTACTGATTAATTCTTCTAACAACTCATCTCTTTCTAATTGCCTAATAACACTCCTGGCATTATTATGACTTGTTATGTATGTTGGATCACCAGACAATAAATACCCAATAAATTGGTTTGTTGGATTGTATCCTTTTTCATCTAATGCTGCAAATACATCAGTGATAATCTCGCGAGCTTTTTTTTGTTTTTCTGTATCAATGCTAAATTTCATTGTAGAATCCATATTATTAGTCATTCTTTCATTCTCCTCTCACTTAATTTAACACTATTTTATCATAATATTCATATCTTAATCAACTTTAACTCATATTTCTTTGTATCTCCTTACTAAAATCTATGATTCTCTTAATTTTTCTTCAATTGTTTTTACAACTGATTCCAAAGCCTCATTAATCTTCTCTGGATGTTTCCCGCCAGCTTGTGCCATATTAGGTCTACCTCCGCCACCGCCACCAGTGATTTTAGCGACTTCTTTTACTAGGTTTCCTGCATGAAGTCCATTTTGTATTAGATCTTTAGTAACAACTGCAACGAAGCTAGCTTTCCCTTTAATTTCACTCGCTAACAATATTACTCCTGACATCATTTTATCTCTTAAAACGTCCGCAATTTTTCTTAGGTCATCAACATTTGAAGCATCAATTTTTTTAACTATTATTTTAGCCTCTTTAATCACTAAAACATCTTTTAAGATTGAATCAGTTATCCCACTAGCTAGTTGTGAATTTAGCTTATTAATCTCTTTTTCTTTTTCTTTTAGCTCAGAAATTAGTGTTTCTATACGATTTACCAACAAATGATCTTGAGTTTTTACCATATTAACAATTTTTCCTAAAGTCTCTTGTTTTTCTTTCACATAAAGGTAAGATTCAACTCCAGTAATTGCCTCTATCCTTCTAACACCAGCAGCAACTCCGCTCTCGCTTTCAATTAAAAACATATTTATTTCACTGCTGTTTTCTACGTGGCAACCTCCACAAAGTTCTATACTATAGTCACCTACTTTAACAACTCTTACTTTATCACCATATTTTTCTCCAAACAATGCCTCAGCTCCTAATTTCTTAGCTTCTATCATTGTAGTTTCAATGAAAATGATATTCCTCGATTTTAAAATTTCTTCGTTAACTTTTTTCTCAATCTCTTTGATTTGTTCCCTAGTCAAGGCTTCAAAATGTGTAAAATCGAATCTAAGTCTTTTAGAGGTTACTAATGAACCTGCTTGTCCAACATGTTCTCCTAAAACCTGCTTTAATGCTTTGTGCAAAATATGGGTAGCAGTATGATTTCTAATAATCTTTTGTCTTCTGTTCTTATCAATTTTTACTTTTACTATGTCTCCTACTTTTAAATCTCCAGTATCTAATCGTGCTATATGATGAACTCTGTTGTTTGAACCCTTTTTTGTGTCTAACACAGTAGCTTTCATATTCATATTAAAGATAATTCCACTATCTCCTACCTGACCTCCGCTTTCTGCGTAAAAAGGAGTTTCATCAAGAACTATTACTATTTCACTTGTTTCATCGTCATCATTATTTACTATTGCGAGTACGGTGCTCTCGCTTTCAAAGCATTCATACCCAATAAATTTGGATGTAATCGCGTTGTCTAACTCACTGAAAATATCATCTTTCCAGCCAACAACATCACCTTTAAGTCTTGCTTTTCTCGCTCTTTCTCGCTGTTTATTCATTTCTTGCTTAAAGCCTGCTTCGTCTATCTCTAATCCTTCTTCTGTAATAATTTCTTTTGATAAGTCCAAAGGAAAACCATATGTATCATATAGTTTAAAAGCAAGTTCTCCTGAAATAATTTTTTCCTCACTATTTTTTGCTTCCGCTATATATTTTTTAAGTATTTCTAGTCCTTGCTCAAGAGTCTCTAAAAACCGCTTTTCTTCAGATAAAAATACTTTACTTATAAATTCCTTCTTCTCTCTAAGTAGTGGATAACTGTTTCCGTACATATCTAAAACACTACCAATAATTCTGTATAAAAAAACATCATTATTACCTAGAAGTTTACCATGACGGGATGCTCTTCTTAGCAATTTTCTTAGCACATACCCTCTTCCTTCATTGCTTGGAACTATTCCATCACTAACCATAAAAACTATTGCCTTAACATGATCAGTTATTATTTTCAAAGAAATATCTTTTTTGTTGTTTTCTCCATATTTAACTTTTAAAACATCGCAGACTTTTTCTAGTATATTTCTAATTGTATCTATTTCAAATATAGAATCGACATCTTGCATTATACATGCTACTCTTTCAAGTCCCATTCCTGTGTCTATATTAGTGGTTGGCAAATCGTGATAAACACCCTTTTCATCTTTGTTAAACTGCGTAAAAACGTGGTTCCAAATTTCAACAAATCTATCGCATTCGCAACCTGGTCTACACTCTGGATTATCACATCCGTATTTTTTACCTCTGTCATAAAATATCTCGGAACACGGGCCACAAGGTCCTGTGCCTATTTCCCAAAAATTATCTTCTTTTCCTAAACGAACAATTCTATCTTTAGATATCCCAATTTTCTTCTCCCAAATCTCAAAAGCTTCATCATCATCTATGTAAACAGAAACCCATAATTTATCTATTGGCATTTCAAGGTGTTTGGTAATAAACTCCCAACCCATTTCGATTGAACCTTCTTTAAAATAATCTCCAAAAGAAAAGTTGCCAAGCATTTCAAAAAAAGTAGCATGTCTTGCTGTCAGTCCAATATTCTCGATATCTCCTGTTCTTATGCATTTTTGACAAGTCGCCATTCTTCTATAAGGCGGTTCTTCTGTTGCAGCAAAATATGGTTTTAAAGGTGCCATCCCCGCGTTAATCAGTAACAAACTTTTATCTTTTTCTGGCACTAGTGAATAACTTGGAACTACTAAATGATCTTTTGATGAAAAAAAATCTAAGAACAACTTTCTTATTTCATTTAACCCTAATTTCTCCACAATAATTCCTCCTAAAATAAATACTGTATCAGTAAAATCCCTCTACCATTTCGCTAGTAAGAGGGTAAATATCAGACAAGAACTACTATGAGTATATTAAAATATTAATGATTTGTCAATTGATATGACTATAATCTTCATTATTCTTTTCTTTATCTTTCTTACTCATTTTTCGAGAAAAGAATACACTTATTGCTCATTTACTATTTACAATATACTTCATAAAATGCTTACAAAACACTTTTATTGTTCCTGCTAGTGGTATAGCAATCATCAAGCCCACTACACCAAATAACTTCCCTCCAGTAAGTAGAACTAAAATCACAATGATTGGATGTATACCTACCTTGTTACCTACAATTTTAGGAGATAGTATTGCACTCTCAATCTGCTGTATAGCGACAAAGATACCTAACACCCATAGCGCCTTAGTTGGACTATCTAGTAATGCAAATAACACTCCTGGTACAATGCCAATAATCGGTCCGAAATATGGAATCACATTTGCAATACCTGCAATAAAGCCTACTATTATTGCAAATCTAACCCCTAACACCAGTAAAGCGATCGTTGTTAAAATACCAATGAAAGCAGCAACTATAAGCTGACCGGTTATAAATCCACCCAAAACTTCATCTAAGTCTCTTACGATTTCAAGAATTGACACTCGATACTTTTTAGGTATTGTTAAAATTAGTGATTTTTTGATCTTTGTCGTGTCTTTCAAAAAATAAAATGCAAGTATAGGCACTAATACTATGCTAACAATTTTAGAGAAAACTGCTAATAATGAATTTGTTATCCCGGAGATAGTATTAACAATAAATTTTTGCATTCGATCAGTATTATCTTCTAGTATGTTTTTCACTCCGTCAAATTCTGACGGCAAATTATCAACATTTTTACTAAACTTCATATATAAATCGTATGAATAATCATATACTTCGTTCGTGAATTCGGGCAGACTCTCTACAAGTTCTTTTATTTCGTTACTAATTCTAGGAACAATTGTTATAGAGATAATTAAAATAGTAATTGATATTGAAATATATACAAGCAAAACGCTAAGCAATCTACTTACTCCCCGTTTTTCAACAAATTTCACAGCAGGACTTAGTATATAAGCTAAAATCATTGCAAATATAAAAGGAGAAAGTATACTAAACAAAACAGCGCGAATCTCGAACATTAATATTAGTACTAACGAAGTAAAAATGATGATTATGTAATATGTAATTTCTTTTTTTCCTACGTCTACTTTTTTATCACGCTCAAGATATGTATTCCCAATGTTTATTAAATAATATATTGCAAATCCTAATAAAATTGTTAAAAAAAACTGCGTTATATATATTAGAATGTTTGAAATAAGCATGCCTTCAGACAAGTTTTCTATGCTTTTTGAAATTGTTTCCATCACGTTATTTTCCATTCTAATTTCTCCCTTAAAATGAATTAAAAGCAGCTATTTTAGCTGCTTTTTTACTAAAACATATACATCCCTAATATACGCGATGCACTTTTCAAGACTCTATGCGTCCTCTTCATCGCTTTTTTTCTTTCTCTAGGACTCATTCGTGTAATAGCATAGACACCAATCGTCGCACCTATAAAGCTTCCAGTTACAATGCCTGTCATTGCTCTTCTGTTCATTTTATCACTCCTAGTATGAATTCTCTGTATTAGTTTTTCTCACTTCTCTTTTGATATACCAAGCAAATTTTTCAAACCACCCTGGTGTAGTAACGCAGGTTTCTCAATACCTTTCTCTATTATTATATTCTCATTCTTAAAATCAATTCTATTAATCGTATAAATTAATGGTATTATAGAGTAGCCTTCTACTAAATCGTCAACAACTCCTCCACTCATGCAAAATGCAATTAGTTTACCGTTTTTTTCATTGATTATTGTATCTTTAACGACGCCTACTATTTCTTTTTTATACGTAAAGACATCGAATCCGATCAAACTTTTATTTTTTTTAAAATCTTTTTCTATGCTTGGCATTTGTGATAGCTTCACAATGTCATTAATGGACTGGATTACTATGCCCTCTTTAGTTATTCTTTTTATCTTTTTGAACAACACTAATAATTCATGTTTCGATTTTTCTGCTTTCTCTAAAGAAAATGCAAGTACTTTCAGTTTTTTTCTACAAATTACTACATTTTTTACAAAGTAGTTGAGACTACTTTCATTCTTATCAAGTATTGCCGTTTCTAACAATTCGCTCTCCTTTTTCATCGGCATCCCTCATTTGTTTTTTAAAATTATCTCACTGATATTTTAACTCTATATCTTAAAATAATACAAGCACAATTTATGTTATTTTCGCCTTTTTTTCAATAATTAGATAATTCTAAACGTTTTAAATACAAAAAAAAATACAGGCATCCCCGTATTTTTCGATTAATACTTTCTTGTACTAATTAGTGATGGCACTCTAAATCATCTGGGTCAAATCCTTCTAATTCTTCAAAATATAAATCATTTTTCTGCGCGTAGTTATATATCGCTGTTTTTACTGCTTGTTCAGCTAAAACAGAACAGTGCATCTTTACTGGAGGTAATCCGTCTAGTGCATCAGCAACAGCTCTATTAGTCAATCTAAAAGCTTCTTTAATAGTTTTGCCTTTAATCATTTCCGTGGCAATACTCGAAGTTGCAATAGCAGATCCACAACCAAAAGTTTTAAATTTAACGTCTACAATAATATCATTTTCAATTTTCATATACATTTTCATAATATCTCCACATTTGGCATTTCCAACTTGACCAACAGCGTCAGCATCTTTAATTTCTCCAACATTTCTTGGCTTAGAAAAATGATCCATTACTTTTTCACTATACATATTAGTTTCCTCCTATTACTTCTTCATATAAAGGTGACATATCTCTTAATCTTTGAACTATTTCTGGTAATTTTTCAAGCACATAATCAATATCTTCTTCTGAATTAAAATCGCCTATTGAAAGTCTTAGTGAACCATGTGCAATTTCATGCGTGAGTCCAATTGCCATTAATACATGCGAAGGATCTAACGAACCTGATGTGCATGCAGATCCACTTGATGCAGCTATTCCAACTAAGTCTAAACTCAATAACAATGCTTCGCCTTCAATATATTTGAAGCAAATGTTTACATTGCCCGGTAGCCTCTTTATTGGGTCTCCATTCAGGCGTATATGAGGTATTGTTTTTGTTATTTCTTCAATTAGTTTATCTCTTAGTTTTTTTAATTTTGTTGCGTGCTCTTCTATATTTTCAATTGCTAACTCAGCGGCTTTTGCAAAACCTATTATTCCAGCAATATTCTCTGTGCCTGCTCTTTTTTTCATTTCCTGAGCTCCACCATAAATAAGAGAGTTAATTTTCGTACCTCTTTTAATATATAATGCGCCAACTCCTTTTGGCCCATAAATCTTATGTGCTGATAATGACAATAAATCAACACCTAAATCTATCACATCAATAAGGATGTTCCCGTACACTTGTACTGCATCTGTATGCACTAACACACTTTTTCTTTTTGCAATTTCAACAATTTGTTTTATAGGTAATATTGTTCCTATTTCATTGTTTGCATACATAATACTAATTAAGATAGTATCTTCTCTAATTGAATTTTCTAAATCCACTAGATCTATAAAACCATTTTCGTCAACATCTAGATATGTTACTTCAAAACCTTCTCTTTCTAAATATTCGCAAGTATGCAATACTGCATGATGTTCTATTTTTGAAGTGATAATATGTTTTCCCTTATTTTTTAGTGCGCTTGCCACTCCTTTTATCGCCCAATTATCAGCTTCTGATCCACTTCCTGTAAAATAAATCTCTTTAGCTTTAGCATTTATAGTTGTGGCAACTATGTCTCTAGCCTTATCAATCGCTTTCTTGCTCTCTCTTGCATACGAGTAAACACTTGAGGGGTTACCAAATACATCACTGAAATATGGTAACATTTCTTTTAAAACCTCATCTTTAACTGGTGAAGTAGCAGCATAATCTAAATATACTCTTTTCATTTTTGAATCCTCTCTTTCAATTTTGTCATTTGTGCATTAAGCCTTTCATTGTTATCATTTAACATATCCTGTAGAGTGATAGCATCTATAACACTAGTGATACTGTCTTCTATCTTTCTCCAAACCACTTGTGTACTACAATTCCCATCATTATCACAGTAGTCTGGTTCATTGTCCATAATGCATTCTGATAGCTTAATAGGCCCTTCTAAGATTCGAMATATATCTCCTACAGAAATATTATCAGGGTTTCCCAAGAGCTTGTACCCTCCGTGAGCACCTCTTACGCTTTCTATCATTTTAGCTTTTCTTAATGAAGCTAATAATTGCTCTAAGTAATTTTCTGGAATGTTTTGTTTATCCGCAATATACTTAATAGACATTGGACCATCACCAATGTGAATTGCCAATTCGTACATTGCCTTTAAACCATACCGGCCTTTAGTTGAAAGTTTCATGACCATACAACTCCTTAGTTAATCCCTAGTGAAAGTGTAGGGATTAACTTCAGTATAATATACCCTACTATTTTTGTCAACATTATTTCTAATTTAATATGATTAACTTATGATAATGTCAATCCATGAAAATCAGCCATATTTAAACAAGTGTAGCATATACACTCTCAATGTTTTCAGTTGCTTTTTCCCATAAATAGTTTTCTATTATATAATTTTTAAAGCTATCATCTTTCTTTTTATGGAATGTTTCTATAAGTTTTCTTTCGATTTCTTCGTAGTTTTTGTGATTTGCATAGCAAACATAATCTTTAAAACACTCTTTTGTGCTACCTTCATCAGTCGTTAGAATATTACATCCTGCTAGGCCAGCCTCGAGATTGACTAGCCCTGGTATCTCATACCAACTAACTAAAGCGTGAACTTTCGCTGCATGATATATAGAACTTAGTTCACTATGCTCAATTCCAGTAATGTAAATAATTTCACTGTTAGCGCGCATACATTTATAGTAATAATCTAAGTCGTTAACAGGGCCTACCATTACAAATGGAATCCCTAGTTTTTTTGTTATTCTAGCAAGAGTTAATTGATTTTTATGAGGGCAAATTCTTCCCACACATAAGACAAAGTCATCGACATGGTATTTCTGTTTAAACATCTCACCATCTCCATATAAGAATCCACTATCGACTCCACTAGGAATTACGGCATACGACTTAGTAATTCCGAAATCATCTTCTATTAATCTCATCTCTTTCTCAGAGCCAGGCAAAACAATATCTGCACCGCAGAATATTTTTTTTCTAAACATATTTTCTTCTTTCCAAAAATACCTATCATAACTGTACGTTTTCCCTAATGGTAGGTACCTAGTATAGTCCCAGTATATTGGCGTTAGTACAATCTTTTTTTTAAGTTTAAGTGCATTTTTCATACAATTATATGTAAACAAAGCGTCCGATGTATTAAACAGATGGATGATGTTATAACCAGCAAGATTTTTACTAGTATCGCTTGAAATTTCAATTTCTATTCCTCTTTTTATCAAATATTTTACTGTAGAGACCAATTGAATTGCATCTCCAGCTATATTACTTTTGTAATTCTCTCTCATGTAAAATAGGATTTTCATTGCACTAACCTCCTCTTACCATATATTGATTCTTGAATAAAAGCATATATTCATATATCATAGTAGTCGAGCGAAAATAAAAAGGAGGACACAAAAATGAAATTTAATAAAACTTTCAAAGCAATCGCCTTATCAACGCTTGTTGCCGTAATGTTTATTGCTTCAACTACAAATGCTAGTGCCTATACTATATATAGAAGTTCAAATAATACCAGGTTCAAATATAACACGTCAAGAAATATAGACACTGTCACTAGTTTCAAAATTAATACTAGCAACTTTCAAGTAAAAATCAATAACTCAATCAATTCTGTGACAAAAAATACTAATAATGTACTAATCACAAATTGGAGCAAAGTTAGAATTGGAGGCAACACTTCTTCTAATGGGTATACTATTCCAAAACATAATGTAGTACAGCCTAGTACTCCTATAAATGATACTGAAGTTGAACAAGCGACTCCAATTGTAAAAGAACCAACAAAACCAGCTCCAGTTATTAATGAACCATCAAAATCTGCTCCAGTTGTAAAAGAACCACAGGAGGCTACAAATACACCGACTGTAGAGCAAGAGAAACCAGAAGTAACACAAAATGCAAGACATTCTCTAACATCTTCAGAGTTGCAACTTATAGAGTACGTAAACCAAGCAAGAATTGATGCAGGACTGAATACTCTTAAAATTGATGTTGATCTTTCTTATGTGGCAAGAGTGAAGTCAGAAGATATGTATGAAAACAACTATTTTTCTCATACTTCACCGACTTACGGCTCACCCTTTGACATGATGAAATCTTTCGGAATTAAATATACTAGAGCTGCTGAAAATCTTGCTAAGACTTCAAGTGTTCAATCAGCTCATAACGGATTAATGAACTCAGAAGGTCATAGAAAAAATATTCTTGCTCCTGGATTTACTCATATAGGCGTTGGAATTAAAAATGGATACTACACTCAGATGTTTATTACAAAATAGAAGAATCTTGTATTCTCAGATGTGCAAAAGCGTTGATAAAACAACAATAAACTGCTAATAGCAGTTTATTGTTGTTTTGATAATTAATCATTGTTTTTTTGCTTTGGAAAAAATTCTGGAAATGGTTCTTCGTCGAATTCTAGGCAGATATCCTCAGGAATAAATTCCTCACACGGAGGTGGTACTGGGCAGAAACCTAGTTCTTTAATATATAGTTGTACTTTTCCCACTACTTTAATAATTATAAATACTCCTACAACAAATACCATGTTCCCATTATCTTGAACAGGCTCTGACAGTAATTGCGAATAAGTCTCAATTACTATTTCGAATGTAAACTCATCTCTTGCATCAGGGACATACATTTTAACATCTTTGTTTATTTTCGGAAGCTCTCCAGGAATTTCTATAATATCACCAGTATCAATGTTTTTAACTTTTAAAATAAATGTTATTAGTATTTTAAATCTTATTCTACTGAAATTTGGCTCGTCTGGTATAGGTGTTACATGGAGCGACCCTGGTACAATTATTCCGGGATTAAAAAGTATATCAACAAACTCAAAATTCCCACCTACTGGGAGTTTCACCGTAACGTCTTCAAAACATATCCGTTGTTGACAGTGGTCATAGACTTTATCAACAATTATACATGCTTTTTTGCGATGATGATAGGGATTATCATTTATCATCATCCCTTCTTCTCCATTAAAGTTAAGATCATTATGCATTTTTGTTCCTCCTATCTAAACAATTTATCTTTACATTATCAATATATGAGCCTTGTATCATTGTGTTACTTAAAAATCTAATACTGAATAAAAATAACTATACTAATCACTTTTTTTTTTTCATACTATGAACTATATAAAGTAACACTAAATCAAACATAGCTTTACCCTAATTCTTCAAAATCTACGATCTGCCAGAATTGTTAATGCTCGAGTAAAAATTGGAGGTAGTGAGCTAATGAATTTATCTTCATCTAAAAAATATATTGTTAAGTTAAGTTCCAATATATCTTACATTTTCTATCTGAGCCAAAGTGAAATCATTGAATGCAATATTTATAATTCAGATGGATCTCTGCTAAGTAATGAACAGATTGGCAAACATAAAACAAAGGATTTTTCAGTCACAATTGATTCGGCAGACAAAATTCATTTAGTGTGTATAGCACCTGATGGGAACTTGCTATACTATCTCTTTCATAATTCAGAGTGGGAACATAAAATCATCTCAAAGCTAGACGTAAAATCCAATACATATCGTTATTTAATGCTTTATATTAAAAACAGAACTACTCACATTATTTACAGCAGATCTAATTTATTAAATCCAGTTGTTTATACTATCGAACATTTGTATTGGAGTAGTAAAACTATTACAAAAAAAACTGTAACTTCTTATTTACCTGGCAAACACCCTAGGTCATATCAAGTTCAAGTAGATAGTGTTGGTAATATTCATTTAGTTTACAATTCTTTGTATAAATATACCAATCAGCTTTATTACATCAAGTTTAACCTGCTACACAAAAAATGGAGCTTATGTGAAATAATTAGCGATGCAAAAAATGAGCAAAGTCACCCTAGCATATTAATTGATAAAAAAGATAGTTTGCATGTAGTTTGGTGTGCAATTGAGAACAGCAATTTTACTTTAAAACACAAACTAAAGCCTAATGTAAGTAATCCAAGGTTTAATTGGAGGCCGACCAAAAATGTGCTTAATGATAACTCTAATTATATAGCACCCTTGATAATTGAATTTGAGAATGCTTTGCATTTATATTGCAAAAAAAATAATGACGTTTTTGAATCAATTTCTGTTGATGACGGTAGAAATTGGTCGAATATTAATATTAAGGCACTAAACAAAGATAATAATATAGAAATATTTTGCTATGTTAGTAATTCTGTTTCTGACATTAAAAAACTAACCATCTCACAATTATATGCTATTGCAAATTCTACCCTTCAATTTATAGGAATTGACATCAATCCAGCAAAAAAAAATGATGACGACACATGCAATCACAAAATTCAATGCCAACACGCCACTTATGTGTCAACTAATACTGCGAACTTAACTACTTGTAAAACTGATATAGATTCGACAGAATTAACACTTACTGAAGTCAAAAATAGATTGCATGAAATTGAAATTGAGCAATCAAAATTAGAAACAAAACTTGAAGGATATCGAAAGGATCTGCATATAATTAATGAGAATATACTTTCTACGCACGATGAATGTTCTTTATTAGATCAAAAAATAGCGCTATCCCAACCTGATAAAGTAAGTTTAGCTAAACGAATCAAAACTTTTTTCAAATAAAACACGTTGTGCAGTTTTTGAAAAATCTCCCACTTAGATAAGTGGGAGTCTTGAATAAAAATCAATTTCGGAATAGTATCTCTTTTTATTTTTTCTTTCTATTAAATATATGGAGTCAATTTTTCTATTAATCAACCTTGATTCCCTTAGTAATACATCTAATTGTTGCAAATTGTAAAATTTTAGTGAGTAGCTACAACCAGCTTCAATTTTGCACGGTGTAGATATTAACTCATATTCTAGCAACCCTTTTCTATTTAAGTGCTGATGCAAGTGCATAACGTAATTTCTTGATTTAAAAATAGCAATATAGTATTCTTTTATACTCTGTCTCTTTTTCATATAGCAACCTCCTAAATAAGTTTGGTAGTGTCAAGTCTGAACACAAGGGGACGGTTCTTCTGTGTTGCTTTCTATTTTTTGGCAACACAGAAGAACCGTCCCCTTGTGTTGACTATATGAATTATAGATTGTTTTGCTATACAAAGAAAAATCAACTTAATCAGAAGGTTTATTAATGATTATTGAAAATTCACAAAAACATGATTTGCTCACAATTTTTCAGGGTAAAAAGTTATGATGCTTGAGCATCATAACTTTTTCTTGTTTCTGCTTATATATGGCTCGTTAATCTGCGGTGGAAACAGTGGTGGATAGTTTTCTCCACAAATTTGTCTTTCTCTGGATTCTTGTTCACAAAAGCCTGTGCTAAGAACACATAACTGAACAGGTACTTTTATTTTCTTCTCGCATTTTAGACATAATGCAACAATTAGATTGAAGTATATTTCGCCTGTAACTGGATTAAAATTTATATCTCTTTGTATGCTTTGTGTAGCTAACCTTGTTAAAAATAATATATTACAAAACTCTACAAATTGTGGTAAAAACGCAGAGTCATATACTGATGGCATGCATAATTCGAAGAAATTTGTTAACACCTGATTAACTGGAACTCTGCCTGTCAAGGTTATCACTCTTAAATCTCCGTCTGAATCAATGTATTCCACATCAATTTCAACTAACACACATCCAGTAATAATTATTTCTTGAGATCCAAATACTGGTGTTCCTTCTCCTATTTCATCACACTCTGAGGTATCAGCATATATTAAGTACTGCAACAGCCCTGCTGGCCCAGGAACACCAACACGCTCTCCGCATTCATCCGTGACAAATTGAGCACCAGACAATGTTGTTTTAGGCGTTATCGTTAGGTTTTCTCTGTCATTTATATTATCAGGATTAAAGTATTTTTTGCTGCGAATGTCCAAGATTCTCACAATTCTTGTCTTTGGTCCACACCTGCTAGTAGGTAAGCAGCCAAAAGAAATATTTGAAGCTGGTTGTAAACCTTGTAATTTAAATGTTACTGAATCATACACCTTGTCAATAAATATACATTCACCATCTACTTTCTCAAAACAACCATCAAAATAACATCCTGTATCCGCTGTACAACATGGCTCTTCAATATCCCTAACTTCGTTATTTGTATTATTATCATTCATCATTTTTTCAACCCCTTACTTCATATTGAATTCTAACTAACATAAATAAAATACTTGCTTAATCTAAAATATGTATACATTCAACTATAGGTGACATTTAATCTGTAATTTTTACAATTGTTTCGCATATATTTTAAACAAATACGACAAAAATCTGTTCATTCATACTCAGCTGTAAGATAGATTCATTACAAGTATTAGATAGGAGTGATAGAAATGATGAAATATAGCAAAAATAGTTACAATTTTATACCACAGAAAGATAAAAATTCCAATAGCTCAGATTATGATCTAATTCTTAAAAAAAATCGTTCCTTAATAGAAGAAAATAAAACTCTCTTAGATAAACTTGATAGTCTAAATACTCAGTTGCTTAAAACTGAAGAACTTCTATCTAAAAATAGTGAACAAAGCTTGCTGTACTCTAAAAAAATTTCAGCTTTAGAAAATAAGGCAGAAAAAGGCAATAAAGAGATAAATGATGATAATTACGACAAAAAAATAAGCCGTGAAACAGAAAGCTTAAAAATCGAAAATGAAAGCTATAAAAAAGAAATCGCAAGTTCTAAAGAACACATAAATACTTTATACCTAATTCTACTAGTTTCCGTAATAATGCAAGATTCAGCTTAAATACAAAAAAAGCAACGGACATATAACTCTATTAATCCAAAATTCGAATCTGATTAATCAATTTATATGTCCCGCTAATTTTTTTAAGTTATAATCTTTCATTCACAAACAATATTCTTGTATATATACTCGCTCGTCATCAGCGCTAAAAGTGACCCATACCCCAATGTAAAGCTAATTTCGTCTCCGATTTTATAAGGTTCCTCGCAGCTAGTAATGTCTATAATTAAATGGTCACTGCTACTACCCAAGACTTTTATTTCTGTGTCTATAGGAAAAATATCATATGCACCAAAATCTTGCTTGCCTACTGCTAGAATTGCTCTTATTAGATTGCCTTTTTCTTTAAATGAAGGTACATTTCCAAAGGCATCTAGTCCAATTTTACCAATCGGTACAGAGGGTTTTTGTTTTATCTCTATTATTTCAGCAGTTAATACAAAGGTGTCTATATACGCACCTTCAATTTGTAGCCCACAAGTCGTTTCTCCACCAA
This sequence comes from Alkaliphilus sp., assembly GCA_002733545.1. Classification (GTDB taxonomy): domain Bacteria; phylum Bacillota; class Clostridia; order Peptostreptococcales; family NVVX01. Next base: position 11,655 of record NVVX01000008.1, on the reverse strand, counting down.
GAACAATTCCTTCACCTATTCTTAAATTGTTAATCTTCTTAGGCATTTTAAACTCGTCAATCAAGTAAAGACTGCTAGAATTTCCACCACTAATAATTTCTAAAGGATACCCTAAAATAGATTCTACTTTTTTTGCTGTTTCAACTAATTCTCCTAAATTTTCTTTGTCTGGAATCACTCCGCCGAAACATGATAAATTAGTCCCAACACCAACAACCTTAATATTACTTAACTCACTTGCTTCTCTAACGACAGAAATCATTTCCTCGTCATTAAATATTCCTTCTCTTAAATCGCCTACATCCTGCATTATTATTATTTTATGAGTTCTCTTCTGCTCTATAGCGGCTTTATTTAATTCTCTTATTGTAACTATTTCAGAATTTAAACTAATGTCTGCAAACTGCACAATTTCATTAACTTGACTAATCATAGGTAAACGTAGTAACATTTTTTCTAATTTAAAGTGCTGCATTTTTTTCAAATTTTCAATTCTTGAGTCTGCTAAATATTTTATTTCAGTGTCAATAAGTGTTTCAACTATTTCAGACATTGCACAAAAACTCTTAGTTACAACAGCTAAGTTTATATTGCATGTTTTTGCCTTTTCGACTAATAATCTTGTGTTATGTTTAATTCTATCAACATAAATATCAATTCTTGGATTCATCTTTTTCTCCTCTCTTTTACGATGTAAATCACGTCTCATGTCCCCGTGATTTAGGATGGTTGTGAAACATCATTCAATATTGCAACTTTTTTTCAAAAGTTTCAATGCAGACTTTGGATGGCTCTTTGACAATACTCCTACCGATGCCATAATATAGTCCTTATCGATAACTACTTTAGCTTCATTGGTTGGTTGAAGTTTGTTTTTAGTGTTATTATTGGTCAAAGCCTTTAAAATTTCTTTGCCTTTGTCTAATTTGGTTAATGCTCCGCCAGTCCCAACTATGTACTTAACATTAGATAAATCTTTGCCTTCTGCTACAGTGGCTTTCCCATTTGGTCCGTAAATATGTCTTATTTCACCTACATGTCTTTCAATAGCTGTTTCAACCGCTTCTTTAGTTAACATCTCTACAAACTCAATTTGTTTTTTAGTTTTTGGAATTGGCTGATGATTTCTTTTTAATGCATCTATTCCAATTTGTAGATTTTCTTCAATTTCTTCTATGCCAATTCTTCCAACTATATTTTCCATATTTACATAAACGCCCAAGTCTCCTTCAACACTTCGTTTTGCAATCGGTTCAGGACTAATTAAAATTCTATTAATTTCTTCGCTTCCTTCTGTAACAGAATGTAAATCTGTTGTTGCGCCACCTACGTCAAAAGTTATTAAATCGCCAATATCTTCTTTCAATAATTCTGATGCTTTCATCACTGCACCAGGAGTCGGAATTATTGGTCCATTGACTAGCTCACGTACTTTAGCCATACCAGGTGCATGGACAATATGCTCTTCAAACACATCTTGAATGATTTTTCTTGTAGGTTCAATATTTAATTGATCTATTTTCGGATATACATTCTCGACAATATACAACTTCATTCCTGCTTCTTCAAATATTTCTTTAATTTCTTCTTGATTGTCAACATTTCCTGCATAAATTATTGGTACTTTGATGCCAAGTTTTGAGATTTTCTCTGCATTATATAACGCCGTTTCTCTCTCGCCGTGGTCAACGCCACCAGCTAGCAATATGATATTTACATTCATGTTCTTAATTCTTTTAAGATCTGCTTTTCTTAATTTTCCTGCGGTCGCATTGTGAATAATTGCACCTGCTCCAAGTGCAGCTTCTCTCGCTGCCTTGACCGTCATATCATAAACCAATCCATGTACGGACATTTTCAAACCACCCGCTGCACTACTCGTTGCTAGCATTTCTTCATACTCAATACTTTCAGCATTTATTTTATTGGCTAAGTCACTAATTGCTGAGTTTAAACCAATGTTTACATCGCCCTCTAATACAGACGTAGGAGCTTGTCCTTGCCCAATAAATTTTGGGCAAAGAGTATTAATATCTTGAAATGCATTTACAACAGTTGTAGTGCTTCCAATTTCAGCAACTAGTACATCAATCTTCATTTTTTTCTGCTTTCATTTCTTTCATTTTCTTAACCATGAACGAAGCAACGTGCGATCCTTTTGTACCTCTACCAAATCCAGCATCAATTCCTTGTTCTACTGCAATTTCAGGAGTAACTTGCGTTCCTCCGCAAATAATGATTATATCTTCTCTTATTCCCTTTTCAATTGCTAGTTCATGTAATCTTTTCATGCTCTTATAGTGAAGATCATCATGACTAATAATTGTAGAAGCTAGTATCGCATCAGCGTTAAGTTCAATTACTGAATCAATCAATTTTTCTAATTGGACTGATGTTCCTAAATAGTTTACTTCGACTCCATATTTTTCGATTCCACCATGTTTAATATCAATTATTTCTCTTAGTCCTACAGAATGCTCATCTTCTCCAACTGTTCCTGCAACAATCTTAATTGGATTTTCATCAATAGCTGAACGTATTTCGTCATCTGACATTATTCTAGGCTCTGGCGGTATAACTAATGAATCGGTATCAATTGTAAAAGCAACCTTACCTTTTAATTCAATACGTGTTCCTTCTGATGGATGCATTTCTTCTTTATGAATAACTTCCACATCCTCGAGTCCCATTTGTTTTGCCATTTTAATTGCTGCAAATTCGGCAACTCGTCTTGAAGCTGGCAAGAACATATTCATCATAACGTACCCGTCTCCGGCCCATTCTACTTCTGGTTTAATATTTGTAGTTTCTCTAGTTTCCTTTGTTTCTTCTAGACGCACGTTTACGTTATCTGTTTCATCAAGCTCATCAATATATATGATTTTTTCATGTTTCTCCAGAGTGCATCCATCTATTAATTTTGACGGGTTAGTCACAGCAGAAGGGTCATACTGAGCAACATTGTTATACCCAAAATGTGCAGTAACAGGAGCAAGGTAATCTTCATCTCTTTCAAATACCGTTGAGTTTCCAATTCCGCCTTGAATTTTTCTAGCAATTCCGTCTCCATTTCTTTCTGGATAATTGCCTGAGTCAACAAAGAAACCATCTTCTACAGCTTGAAAATACCCACCAGACTCAACTATTTCCTCCATAAAGAGTACTGCTCTTTCTTTAATTTCTCTTGCTGTCTCTCGTAGAATACCATCTTCTTTTAACTGTACCATTTCAAGTAGTCCATCCATACCTACTAGAGCTTGCTTTGCTGTATCACATGCTTCCATGTTATAAATATGCCATGGCACATTTCTTCCCTCATCAGGAGTAATAGTAGATTGAATGTCTACACTAGTAAGTTTCGATATTAGCAAGTTAAGCGTATGGGTTACTGTTGCTTCTCTTGTTGAAGAATCCATGTATTTTGTATTCATTTGAGCTCTCATTTTATATTCTTTAAAGAAATCTCTAAGAGCAACCGCATAAGGCAAATCAAGTGTCATACAAGGTGCGGGTGGAGCTGTAGGGGGTACTGTTGAGAGACAAATATTTTCTTTCTTCATTCCTATCTTCACTGAGAAAATTGAATTTATAGCATGTTGCACCATTAATTCAGGCATCACTTTCCATGCTTCTCTTGCAGTTGCATTTGCATTGTGTGCTCCGTCAATTTGCGCAATATCTGCCCACACCATAACATTTTTAGCTTCTGCAGCATCTACAAATGAACGTATCATATTTATATTTCTATAAAGAACGTTGTATTGAGGATCCTGATGTGCTCCATTAACTCCTTCTTCTGCAAACATAACAGCGATCTCTGGACCTGCAACTCCACTAATATATGAGTGATAATTTATTGGTCTTCCTACTTCTTCTTCAATATAGTCTAATGCTTTTCTTTGTGCCCTAACTTGTTTTCTTGTAATAGGGATACCGCCTATTCCTTGAGGAGTACCTTCTATTAAACCATCAAAATGACTTTGCCCCGCAGTTCTAATTACCATGATATGATCTGCTCCATGATATGCCGCCATTCTCATTCTTCTAATATCATCTTCAAATCTTCCTGATGCTATTTCAGTTGTAATAACACAATCAGGTTGCGGGTCAATATCGTTAAAGTATTTTGCAGATGGAAGCGGAGTGCTTTTCGCTAATGGAAGCGAACAGTTTTTGTAAGTAAATGGTCCAGCTTCGAGATTTTCTTTTTTCGTTCTCCAAGTCCACCCTCTTCTTTTAGGTCTGTAATTTTCTAAATCTTCGAGAATATTCTTTATGTCTAATTTTTCATTAGGTTTTAACTGCATTACTTAGTACCTCCTTCAAATAACAATATAGCTTCTTCCCAAAGCTGATCATCAATTAATTTTAGACCTACTTCTCTTAAATCCATTTCTTTATGTTTTGCAAGTTTATATACTACATGTCCTGCTCCTTTTGCAATTAAACCTCTATCTAATACTCCTTCAACAATTGCCTTTGCCTCAATGCTAGAAAAACCCATTCGTAGTAATACCGATCTCTCTATAGATGGCGTCGTATTTTTCTTTGCTAAGTCAATCAACGGATCAACTATTTTTCCTGCTAGTTCCCAAAACTTTCTTTCTAATTGCTCATCAGTTAAGTCTTTCAAATGCTCTCTTCTTTTTGTGAAATCACTCTCTCTTTTCAAATTGCACCTCCAAAATATTATATGATTTTAATTTTCAATTCTTTTAGAATATCTAATAGATTCTCTTCACTTACTCTACAATCATCCATTATAAAACTAATATCTTCTTTAGTTATCTCGCTAATATTATTCATTTCAATACAATTTTTAATGTATGATTTTCTTAACTTATCAATATCAATATCCCTTGCCTTAATTAGTGATGGATGTGAAGGTAAAATGATATTTTTACCAGCAACTTCATCTTTAGGGTCACCGATAAACACTTCGCATCCGTTTTTAATTGCAAATGAAAGTTGCGCTCCAATATGTTTCCCTGCACCAGTGTATTCTGTCTCTTGCACTACAATAGTTTCATCTTCATCCATTTCCTGTGCCAAACTAAACGCAGCAGCTAATGATGTGTTTCCAGCAGGTCCACGCTCTAACCCTTCAATTTGCGCTAAAGCCTCAGTCATGTAAAACACTTCACCTTGATTAACTAAAACATATCTATCAATATATCTAAGTGGTCTTGCAGCTGACCTTGGCACATCAGAACGATCTGGCCATGTCGCAAAAGGAATTCCGAATCCTGTATGTCCAGTTGTAAAAGATTTTTTATTGAAATCTGTATCACTTGCCATATGCAGCCCTTTTAGGTTTACGCTTGCACCGACAATTTCAGTTTTTGTAGCATTCGCTTTAATAAGCCCTCTAGCAGTTCCAGTAAGGTTTCCGCCACCAGCATTAGTGCAAACAACTACATCAGGATCGCGCCCTTCTTTTTCTCTAAATTGCATCGCAAGTTCGTAGCCTAGAGTTTCAACTCCGGCTATTCCAAAAGGTGTGTATAGTGATGCATTAAAATATCCAGTTTCATCTAGCAGTTTCAAGAAAATATAAAACAACTCAGGTCCAACAGTCAGTTGTAAAACTTCTGCTCCATATGCTTCACATTTCCTTGCCTTTTCAATAATTTCAGGCTGTCCTTTTCCTTTGCTATCATAACATTCTTGAACAATTATGCATTTTAGCCCTAGCATTGCTGCTTGACTTGCAACTGCTGCGCCATAATTTCCGCTGGTAGCTGCAATAACTCCTTTGTATCCTAGTTTTTTAGCATGATATACTGCATTAGCTGCTCTTCTTGCCTTAAAACTACCAGAAGGATTCGAAGCTTCATCTTTAATGAATATTCGTGCTCCTTTTCCTTTTGCCGCTAGTTTTCTTGCTAGTTTAGTTAAATTTCTAAGTTCTAGTAGTGGAGTGTTTCCAACTCCCGTTTCTCCTTGAATATCTTGCATTTCTTCAAGTGTATATCCTGTTTCTTTCATCATTTTTTCATAATCAAAAGAAATTTTGCCATATTCAAAGATACTGTAGTCGATACCAACAGATTTTTTCATAATTTCACTACGTCTAGCCATCATCGTCTCGTAACTAGAGTTCATCCACGGCACCTCCTGCTAAAAGATTTCTTAACTGTACCCCAATATCTAATAGCTGCGGAACATACTTTCCGTAATCATGATCATAATATGGGTCTACTTCAATCAACTCTGCTTCTATTTCTCTACCAGTAATAGTCTTTATTTTTACTCTATCACCAAGTTTTGCATCGTCTTGCAAAACTCCTTTTGTCCACATTTCTAAAGGGACTTTTTTGGTATCTTCTGGAAGATTACTGGTTCTCTCTTTAGCAGTCAAAATTACGTCATGAACTCGTACCCACGAACCTTTTTTGATAGTCATAATACACCTGCTTTCAATGACATTTTTCATAAGTCAGGAGAAAAATCAAGCGTGCGGAACTTTGCTCGGTTATAGTCCCCTAGCCCAATCCAAAAAACTTTATCTATTTCTTAATTAAATCTCTCATATCACCCATAATGGCTCTTGGAACTGGTAAATCTAACATTGTAACTAAGCCTGCATACGAATTTATTACGTGTGGTATCATGTTAACGCACATTGCTATAGTTCCAACCCCGCCAGGTATTTCAGGTTTAATTTGCATATTAATATCTGGAGTTCCTTTAATCCAAATATAGTCCCCTGTATCCACACCCTCTGTTTCAGGCAAAATCTGCTGTGGATGTTCCATTTCAATTTTTATTTCTCCATCAATGTATCCGTATCCGCATTGTTTGCATCCTGCAACATTTCCAGCTTCAACAGTTACATATTTTGTTTCTCTATATGTATTGCTCATTATTGCTTCTCTAGTTTCATCAATTTTTTCAACTTTCCATCCAATACCATCTGCAACCATATTGATAGATTCTGGAAACCCTACATGCCCTGCTACTGAACCATTTTCAACTCCATCATAAAACTCTTGTTTAGACAGCCCAACACCTTGCTCTATCATAACTGCATGACCAAATGGAGATAGGTCGTTAATTCTAGCTGCTTTAATATGCTCTACATCTTCGCAAGTTCCTGTTAATGCAAGAATTAATAAATCCAATACAAAACCTGGATTAATTCCTGTTCCTAAAATTGTTACTCCGTTTTCTTTTGCTAATTTGTCCATTTCTTTAGTTAACTCTGGCTCTTGTGCTTTCGGATAAGCCATTTCTTCGGCTGTGGAAACAACATTTATCTTCTGCTTAACAATGAACTTTATCTTATCAAAAGTTTTTCTTGTAAATGAATCTGTTGCAATTAAAGCAACATCTACCATTCCCTCTTTTGCAATATCTTTTATTTCACTTGTAATTATAATTGGTTTTTTATTACCTCTATCCATTTCTAAGACTTCATACATGTCTTTTCCTACACGCGCTTCGTTCCTGTCACATATTCCAACAATTTCAACACCTTTTTTCCTTAGAAGCATCTGCGCCATACCGCTACCCATAGCACCAAATCCCCAAATTATCACTTTAACATTTTCCAACTCAATTACCTCCTAAAATAGAATAGATTCAAATAATAAATTTATGACATCTCCATTCTAACAGAATATTATTGCTTCTACAACCCAATTAAGAAAACGATATCATTCTTTTTAAAGAAGATATCGTTTTCCTATGCCTTTATAAATTATTTTTCAACAACTATAAATTCTTCGTGTATTGCATGTAAAAAACTCCTATCCTCGATGACATCAATTGCAGTCAAAACTAAGGCTCCAATAGCATTTTTCATGCCTTCATAGGCAAGAGGTTTGTTAGTAGCTTCTGCAAATTCTTTTGTATGAGCAATGAGAGGTTTATCACTGATACTGAAGTATGGATGTATCGTTGGGCAAACATGGCTTACATTCCCAGCATCTAATGAGCCATAACTTTCTCTCGCCTCAAAAATTTTTTCTACGCCCATATCTTTTAATTTTTCACAATACTTCATTAACAGGTGTTGATTTGTAACTAAGTTTTCAAAACTAGCTTCGTAATGGCTTATTTCCAACTGTGTTCCAGCTGCTAAAGACGCTCCTCTAGCGCAGTTTTTCACCTTTTCAACTAGTTCTTCAAGATACGTTTTAGTGGCTGCTCTAACATAAAACTGTGCTGTTGCAAAGTCAGGAACAATATTTGCTGCCTTTCCACCATCTGTTATTATGCCATGTACTTTAGCATCTATTTGAAAATGCTCTCTTAAAGAATTTATGTTATTAAAAGTGTTAATAGCTGCATCCAAAGCGTTTATTCCTTTTTCTGGGCACATTGCTGCGTGTGCTGGCTTCCCTTTAAAATCAAATTGAATTGCTTGCATTGCCAAAGAATTTCCACTTTTGAAATGTTTATCTGCTGGATGTGCTACCATTACTATGTCAACATCATTAAACGCCCCATTTTTAGCCATTTCAACTTTTGCTCCGCTGGTTTCTTCTGCAGGGGTACCAATAACAACTACCTTGCCACCTATCTTTTCAATAAATTTACTTAGAATTATACCTGCTCCAGTACTTGTTGCCCCTAAAATATTATGTCCACACCCATGCCCAATTCCAGGCAAAGCATCATATTCTGACAAGTATGCTATAGTAGGTCCTTTTTTATCGCTCACTACCTCTGCTCTAAATGCTGTCTTAATGCCCATATATTCTTCTCCAACAATAAATCCGTATTTTTTTAAGATATCAATATGAGCCCTACAAGCTTTTGTTTCTTCATACCCTAGTTCTGGATTCTCCAAAATATACTTACTTAATTCAATTAGCTCAACTTGCAATTTTTCAATTTGAGCCTTTACTTTCTCTATCACAAATATTCCTCCCTTTCCTTAAAATGTTAAACTACTTTCCACAGCCAGCTAAATACCTGAAGCCCAATTTTTTACTCACTTTTTACTCCTAAATCTTTTAATAGCTTTTCCTAATCGAGCATTTAAAACAATGTTATTCTCGACGGCTATTTTTCCATTTACTATAACATACTCTATCCCCTTTGGGGGTTTGGTTGGATTTTCAAAAGTAGCACAATCTACAATAGTTTCTGAGTCAAAAATGACAATATCTGCATCCATGCCTTCTTCGATTCGCCCTTTATTATTTAACCCAAGCCTATTGGCAGGCATTAAGGTCATTTTTTTTAATGCACTTATCAACGATAGTTCTTTCATATCTCTTACATATTTCCCTAACACTTTTGGAAAACTGCCCGCTCCTCTTGGGTGGCCTTGTCCTTTTCTATATAATCCATCGCTTGTAACAGATACAAAAGGTGCCTTAATTGCCTCTATTACTTCTTCTTCATTCATAACAAAAGCAACCACTAACATATTAGGATATTCTTTTCTCACTTTGTAAAAAAGCTCTTTATCACATCTAAGCCCTCTATATGGATCTTCCATTAACATTATACTGTCATACGTTTTATTCCATCTCTCAAAACAACCTTCGTCAAATACTGCTGAACCAATAAATGTACTAAAAGCTTCATACGGATAACAGTCAGCTTCAATATCCACTCCCTCTCTTATAGCTTCTTGTATCACGTCAAGAGATTCTCTCATCATACCCATTGCTGTACAACTTCCTAGATGTGATATTTGCATTGGCATCCCTGTTGTTTTAGATATTTCAATCATTTCGTGTATTGATTCTATTCCTCTATCAGCGTCAGCTCTATAATGAGCAGACAATAAAACTTGTTCATTATTTGTGGCACTACAAATTTGTATTATTTCATCAAAATTAACACCCGGGGAATATTCAAGTCCAAATGATATCCCAATAACTCCTTCTTTTATAGCAGCTTGGACTAATTCTTTCATTTTACATATCTCTAATTGAGTTGCCTTTCTGTACCTATTGTCAATACCTACCTGACTACGTAAAAAATTATGACCAATGAAAGTTAAATAATTTATTGGCGCACCATTTTTATCAATAAAATCTAAAAAATCGTTAATACTCTGTCTATTATTACCACAGTTTCCACCTACCCCTGTGGTGACCCCCATCATAAGCATTTTATTCGCTATATCGTAGTCATCACCATCTGTTGTATCTCCAATAATCTCTTCATGTATATGTATGTCAATGAAACCTGGCGATACAATTTTCCCCTCGGCGTTTATTACAATTTTCGCATCCCCCAAATTTTCCCCCACTGAAACAATTTCGGAGTCTTTTATTCCAACAGTACAGGTTTTAAAAGTATTTGATACAAAATCAACAACTCTAGCTTGTATTATCTTTATATCGTACATCAAATCCTCCTTAATCAAGCAGACACACAGACATGGGGTCAGGCTAGAACACGTAAAGTCAGAAAATTGCTCTTTGATATAGATTTTACGTGTTCTAGTCTGACCCCTATGGGAGTGAACACATAAATTGAGTAGCAACAAAAATCAGTCCAAATCGCAATATTTCATGGCAATCATACAATATGTTTTAAACCCTTCAACCAGTTCATCAACTGTAATATGCTCATTTGGCCCATGAGCACGCGATATGTTTCCAGGTCCATAAACCACAGCAGGTATTTTTCCATAATAATTTAGTATTGCTGCATCTGTCCACCCGTGTTTTGTATTTAATCTGGGTTCGACTCCAGCTACTTCTTTTATTGAGTCTCTAACGGCAGAAACTATTGGGTCATTTAGTGATGTTTCTAACGGTACATGATCATACTTTTTCATAAGATTAGATGGCATTCGCCTCATTACACCTTTAAAGTCAGGGTCTTCTTCAGATAGTTCCTTTAAGATGTTTTCGTATTCTTCTAATACATCTTCTAGGTTTTCTGCTGGAGTATATCTTCGATCAAGTTGTATTATACATTTACCTGCAACTGTACTAGGCTGTGTTCCCCCTTCTATTCGACCGAAATTCATTACCGATGGTCCCATATGTGGATGCGTGAAATTTTTAAGACGAGGCATAACTTTTTCTTGAACTCGCAATATAAATTTGGCAGCGTTAACAATAGCATTTATTCCCGTTTCTGGAACACCGCCATGTACAGTTTTACCAATAATTTCTATTTCTAACCACTCTAATCCTCTATGTGCTATGGCGTATTCTCTGTTGGATGCTTCTCCTACAACTGCTCCGTCCACTTTAAATCCTGATTCAATAAGCATTTCGCATCCATCGCTTGTTGTTTCCTCGGCCAACACACCTGTAAAAAAAGATCTCCTTTTAGCTTTATACCCGCTCTTTTAAAGGCCAGCATCGCCATAATCATTGTAGCAATAGGACCTTTCATGTCAACTGTACCCCTACCAAAAATCTTATTGTCTTTTACTTCTGCTGCAAATGGGTCAAAGTTCATGTTATACGGTGGTACTGTGTCAAGGTGCCCATTTAATGCTAAGCTTCTACCACTTCCTGTGCCAGGAAGTCGAACTATAATATTAGACCTTTCGCCATCTACTTCTTGAAGCTTATAGGATAAATCATGTTCTTCCAAAAACTTGCATAATTCTCTTACTACTTCTTCTTCTCTAGTAGGAACATTGCAATGACTTGGAATTGAAACTAGTCTGCGAGTCAAACTCACTAATTCATCAGCAGATACTTGACTAATCAATTTCTCTAATAA